>JBFMEU010000057.1:0-17869 GCA_040753155.1 Bacillota bacterium | reverse complement strand
GACTTCATTCAGAGGGGGATTCAACCCCCTCTGAATGTTAGCCGAGTCCATACTGGACTTAACCGCCCTTTGAAACCCGCCGCCTACAGAGGCGGGGGTCTTAGGGCGGATTAGTTCAGTGATGAAACCGTCCCCGTGGCATAGCGGGCATAGCAAAATAATCAATATTACGCTGTAGTGCTAATTAACATAATTTACCACGTTCTGGTAGCGGGCTAAAAATTAGTGAAGGGGAATGAATAGTATGGGCATGTTTTGTAACCAGTGTGAGCAAACCGCCAAAGGATTTGCCTGTACAGTTGCGGGAGTTTGCGGCAAGACACCCGATGTGGCAGCTCTGCAGGATCTTTTACTCCACGCTGTCAAGGGGCTGTCTTTATTTGCCGCCGAGGGGCGCAAGCATGGTGTTACCGACCCGAAGATTAACAGATTCACCGTACGAGCAATTTTTCCCACCCTGACCAACGTGGATTTCGACCCCGGACGCTTCGATGAGTTAATCAGGCGCTGCGTTGATCTCAGGAATCAATTGAAGGAAAAGGTACAAGGGGCGGGGGGCAAGGTGGACTTTGCCGACCCGGCGGCAACCTTCAGCCCCGCTGCCGACCTGGCGGGGATGATCAAACAGGGGGAGGACATGGGCCTGATCATCGACCGGGAGGCCCAAGAGGATATCCAGTCCCTGCAGACCATCCTGGTGTTCGGGATTAAGGGTGTTGCCGCCTATGCCGACCACGCCCGCGTCTTGGGTCAAGAAGACGACCAGGTGTATGCCTTCATCCACGAAGGTCTGGCCAGCCTGACCAACAAGGGGCTGCAAATGGATGACTGGCTGAAACTGGTGCTGCGCTGCGGGGAGATCAACCTGCGCACCCTGGAACTCCTGGACAAGGCCAACACGGACACCTTTGGCCACCCCACCCCCACCGAGGTACCCCTGGGGCACAAAAAAGGTAAGTGCATCCTGGTTTCCGGCCATGACCTGAAAGACCTGTCCGACCTCCTGGAGCAGACCGAGGGCAAGGACCTCAACATCTACACCCACGGTGAAATGCTGCCGGCCCACGGCTATCCGGGGCTAAAGAAGCACAAGCACCTGTACGGCCACTTCGGTACGGCCTGGCAAAACCAGAAAAAAGAATTTCCCGCTTTCCCCGGGGCCATCCTGATGACCACCAACTGCCTCCAGGAACCCCAGGAAGTGTACAAGAACAATATTTTCAGCACCGGCCTGGTAGGCTGGCCGGGAATCAGGCATGTGGAAAACGGTGAATTCAGCCCGGTCACTGAAAAGGCCCTGGAGATGGAGGGCTTCCCCTCGGACGAGGTCAAGGACACGGTAATGGTTGGCTTCGGGCGCAGCGCCCTGTTTGGAGTGTCGGACAAAATAATTGATGCGGTTAAGCGAGGCGCCATCAAGCACTTCTTCCTGGTGGCGGGATGTGACGGGGCCAAGCCGGGCCGGAACTACTTCACCGAGTTTGTGCAAAAGGTGCCCCAAGATGCCGTGGTCCTGACCCTGGCCTGCGGGAAATTCCGCTTCTTTGACCTGAAGCTGGGTGACATCGAGGGTATTCCCCGGCTGATCGACATCGGGCAATGCAACGATGCTTATTCAGCCATCCAGATTGCCCTGGCCCTGGCCAAGGCCTTCGACTGTGAGGTAAACGATTTGCCCCTGCACATGGTTCTCTCCTGGTACGAGCAAAAGGCGGTGGCCATCCTGCTGACCCTGCTGCACCTGGGTATTAAGGACATTCACTTGGGCCCCAGCCTGCCGGCTTTTATTTCGCCCAATGTTCTGAGCGTCCTGGTGGAAAACTTCAACATCAAACCCATAAGCACCCCCGACCAGGACCTGGCAGCCATACTTAATTAAGGCCGGACTAAAAAACAAAACGAGGGGACAGGCAAGAAAATAGTAGCCTGTTCCCCTTATCGGTCTTACAGACAAATTTGATTTAATAATTTAATACTTTAATATGTCATAATTTCCTGGCATACTATAAAGCTTTGTACCGGGAATTATGGTAAAATAAATTATTCAAGAAAAGATCGTGGTGATGGGTTTGTATCGTTTTAAGCAGATAGAACATAACGTAGTTGAATATATCCCGTTGCTGATTGAAAAATTGAAAACTGACGAGAATATAGTAGCTGTTTATCTTTTTGGGTCATATGCGGAAAGTAAACAGACACCCGTTAGCGATATTGACTTGGCGGTTCTTCTCGACAGAGATTTTCCTCCCGGCCGTTATTTTGAAAAAAAGTTGGAACTGCTTTCAATAATAACACAATTGCTTAATACAGACGAAGTAGATCTGGCAATTTTGAATCAGTCTCCACTGGCCCTTTCTTACCGGGTATTGAGTAAGGGACGGCTCCTTTATGAAAAAGAAAACGGGAAAGGTCAACGGGTAAGCTTTCAGGTGCGGACTTACGACCGGTATTTTGATTTCAAACCCATTGAAAAGATACTACATGAAGGATTAACCAGACGAATCAAGGAGGACCGGTTTGGTGGTTGATAAGCAGAAGATTGAGAGACGCCTTTTTAAGTTGGAGCAATCCTTGCGCAAGCCCTTTGAAACCCGCCGCCTACAGAGGCGGGGGTCTTAGGGCGGATTAGTTCAGTGATAAAAACCGTCTTAATTATACACATGCTAAGGACTGCCTGCACGTAATAGACCCCCGGGGCCCGGCTCACCGGTCACCGGGATCCTCATGATTTCTATCCTTGGCCGGGTCCTTTTCCCCGCCACCCCGGATATAAGTGACCTTGTTCCGGGGGCCTGTTCTCCGGGGCAGTATCTCTTCCTGGGTAACCTCGATATAGAATACGCTTTCCCGGCGGCAATACACATTAACCACACCCCGCTCCGGCTCACTTAGCCAGATGCCGCGAAACTCCAGCATATCCCCGTATATGTCCATCCGCACCAGCCTGGGGCCATCCAGAACTTCCATCTCCCAGCCTTCTATACAGACAACAGTCATTTTACGTCCATTTGTCTTGGTCATTGGCACCACCTTAAGTTAAACATTGGGAAAAAGATACTTCTATTGTAACCAAAAATGCCGGTCATTTAAAGCCCAACATCCCCGGTGAAAAATCTCCATTTACATAAACATGTCCCGGGTGTATGATTATATTCAAATAATCATTTGAATGAGAGGTTGCTATATGTCCCGGGGTAAATATTCTCCTCCGGTCTGCGAGGAATTTTCGTGCAGTGAAGAAAAAATCAAGTCATTGCAGGCAGAAGTTGCCGCTGCCGGAAGCCTGGGCCGGATTTTCCGGGCCCTGGGCGATGAAACCAGACTAAAAATGGCCTGCGCCCTGAGCAAGGAAGAGCTTTGTGTGTGCGATCTGGCAACCCTGGCCGGTTGCTCGGTGGCCTCGGCGTCCCACCACCTGCGTCTGATGTACGGCCTGGGTCTGGTTAACTGCCGCAAGGAAGGTAAATTTGCCTACTACAACCTGGCCGACAAGTGCATTACCGAAATCATTGAAACAGCAATGAACCATGTTAAGGAGGGGCACCATGTCAGGTAAAAACACCAGCCAGAGGATTGACTTCCAGCTCCGGGGACTTACCTGATCTGACTGCGCCGCTCAGTTAGAGCGGAATATTGCCGGGCTGCCCGGGGTAACTGAGGCCCGGCTTAATTTTGGCGCCGCCAAGCTTAAGGTGTGGGGTAACCTGGAGCCGGAAATAATTATGGCCCAGGCCCGGCGGGACGGCGTGGATGCTGTGCCGCTGGGGCAGGCAGCCCCGGCTTCTGCGCTGGCTCCGGCCCGAAACACAATGCTTGCCTGGGGAATCATTTCAGGGCTGCTTTTAACCGGGGGCTGGGCAGCCACCCTTGGCGGCGCCGGCAGCCAATTTACCACCGGGCTGTTTCTGGCAGCCATTGTTACCGGCGGCCATGTCACCATCCGCAAGGCTATCTCCAGCCTGGCCCGGCTGGATTTTAACATGAATGTGTTAATGATAATCGCAATAACCGGGGCCGTCCTGATTGGTGAATATGCCGAAGGGGCCGTGGTGGCCTTTCTTTTTTCCGTAAGTGAAGCCCTGCAGGCGTACACCTCGGACAAAGCCCGCCAGTCAATTCGCTCTTTAATGGAAATGGCCCCGGGGAGAGCCACCGTCCGCCGGGGAACCCGGGAAATGGAGCTCCCGGTGGAAAAGATTCAGGTGGGTGACACACTGCTGGTGCGTCCAGGGGAAAAAATCGCCATGGACGGAATTGTAAGCCGGGGAACCTCAGCCGTGGACCAGGCCCCCATCACCGGCGAGTCCCTGCCTGTGGTCAAATTTCCGGGACAGCAGGTATTTGCCGGCGCCATTAACCAGAACGGGGGGCTGGAGGTCCGGGTTACCAGGCTGGTGCAGGACACAACCCTGGCCAAAATCATTACCATGGTTGAGGAGGCCCAGGCCAGGAAAGCCCCGGCCCAGGCCTTCGTGGACCGCTTTGCCGGGGTGTATACCCCTTCTATAATTGTCCTGGCCGGATTGATTACTGTTCTGCCGCCTCTGCTGGCCGGGGAGCCGTGGGCGCCCTGGATTTACCGGGGCCTGACCTTGCTGGTGGTAGCCTGCCCCTGCGCCCTGGTAATCTCCACACCGGTGGCCATTGTTTCGGCCATTGGCAGCGCCGCCAGGCACGGCGTGCTGGTCAAGGGGGGTAATTATTTGGAGGCCCTGGCCGGCCTGCGGGTATTCACCTTTGATAAAACCGGCACTCTGACCAGCGGCAGGCCGGCTGTGACTGACATCGTGCCGGCCCCGGGCACTGAGCTGAACCAACTGCTGGGCCTTGCGGCGGGCCTGGAAAAGTTATCGGAACACCCCCTGGCCGCAGCGGTGGTAAGAGAGGCCGGCCGATTGGGGATTAAACCCTTAACCGGGGAGGAATTTGAAGCTCTAGCCGGACGCGGTGCCCGGGGCCGGGTAAACGGCCACCGGCTAACCCTGGGCAGCCCCCTACTGCTGGAGACCGAAGGCTACGATCTGTCCTTCTGGACAACAAGCCTGGCCAGGCTGCAGGGCCAGGGAAAAACTGTCATCCTGGCGGGTCTGGATGGCGCAGCGGGGAAAGAAATATTGGGCCTGATTGCCGTCGCAGACACCCCCCGGACCGAAACTGCAGAAATTGTTGAGCAACTAAAACAAGCAGGTATCCAGCACACTGTTATGCTTACCGGGGATCACCCTCAGGCAGCCCGGGCCATTGCCGGTAAACTGGGACTTGATGAGGTCAGGGCCGGGCTGCTGCCCGGCCATAAGGTGGAGGCGGTGCAGGCCGTGCGCAAAAAATTTGGTCCTGTGGCCATGGTTGGGGACGGCATTAACGATGCCCCGGCCCTGGCAGCCGCCGATGTGGGCATTGCCATGGGCGGCACGGGCACAGATACGGCCCTTGAAACTGCGGACCTGGTCCTGATGTCAGATGACCTGTCGCGCCTGCCCTTCGCCCTGCGTCTGTCCAGGCAAACACTGCGGGTAATAAAGCAGAATATAGCGCTGTCCCTGGGCCTTAAGCTGCTGGCTGTGGCTCTGGTCTTTCCTGGCCTGCTGACTTTGTGGCTGGCTATTCTGGCGGACATGGGCGCATCCCTGCTGGTTACCCTGAACGGCATACGCCTGATCCGGGTCCGGCCGGAAGAAAAAACACAACCCGCCAGCTGCGGGGAACACGTTTCCTGCGGCTGCCAGGTTAAAGTCAAGCACAGCTGTTAAAGCCTGCGCGGCAAAAAAACGCAGTCACGGCAGGCCTGCATGGCCCGGTCCTTCCCCCGGGGCAGGTAAAGCTGGTGACTGGAATAAAGAAAATTACGCCGGTAATAATCACGAAGGTTCGCCACCGTCATCACCCCACCTGTTGGCAAATACCACTCCCGCCCCGGTCAGGGAAACACCCTTGAGAATGCTTTGCTCCCCGAACCGGTCCTTGATCCGGTCCACTGCCTCCACAAGCCTTCTTTGTTTTTCCGTCCGGCCGAACAGGTCCATTTGCTCGGATTCCCGCTTAATCAGGTTGGCCAGGGTTACCCCCACCATTCTGACCGGCCTCCATTCAGGCCAGTGCCGGTGGAGCAGCCTGACTGCGGTCTCGTAAATGGATTCTGAAAAATCCGTAGGCCAGGGCAGACTTTGCGTCCGGCGCAGCCACTTAAAATCTGTATCCTTGAGAGTAAGTCCCACTGTCCTGCCCGCATAGCCGCCAACCCTGACCCGCCGGGCTACGATCTCCGACAGCTCCAGGATCACGGTCTGAATATCCTCATAGCCCCTGTAGTCCCAGGGCAGGGTCAGCTGGTGGCCGATGGATTTGACCTCTTCCAGGCTCAGAGGGTTAACGGGTGAATAATCCAGACCGTTGGCGGAATTGCG
The DNA here is from genome assembly GCA_040753155.1 of Bacillota bacterium. Lineage (GTDB taxonomy): Bacteria > Bacillota > Desulfotomaculia > Desulfotomaculales > JBFMEU01 > JBFMEU01. The sequence continues at coordinate 11,465 of JBFMEU010000057.1, read as the reverse complement.
GAGCACCAGTCCGATCAGACCAAAGCGCTTTTTTAAGATCTGCTCGGGATAATTGGCCAGGTCACCGATACTATGGATATTCAGCACCCGCAGGCGCTTTTCCAGCCGCGGCCCCACCCCGAACAATTCCCGGACGGGCAGCGGCCAGAGCCTCTCCGGCACTTCCCGGGGCTCCAGCACAGTGATACCCAGGGGCTTTTTCATACCGGCCGCCTGCTTGGCCAATAACTTATTAGCCGAAACACCAATTGAGGTGGGGATACCGGTTTCCCTGAGGATATCCCTCTGCAGCCGCCGGGCAATTTCCCCGGCGGAATCAGTCTTATGGATGGCCCCGGTATTGCTTACATCGGCCCAGAACTCGTCAATACTAAAGGGCTCGATGCGGTCCGTAAACCTTCTGGCCACCCTTAAAACCCGCAGGGAAAAATCCACATAGATATGGTGCTGCGGCGCCACGAAAACACCCCGGTCACCAAGTCTTTCCCGGGCCTCCCAAACTCCCATGCCGGTCTTGATGCCGTACTCCAGCTTGGCTATATAATTGGCGGCCAGGACAATGCCGTGGCGGCGCTTGGGATCACCCCCCACCACCAGGGGCTGATCAGCCAGGCCCGGGTTTAGCGCTATATGGCAGGAGGCAAAAAAAGAGTTGGCGTCACAAAGTAAGATGGGACAGTACATCTAAACCATCTCCGAACAATTGTTTGAACCTTATTATAGTTCAAACAATTGTTCTAAATCAACAGGTGTTTTTTGCTAATGCCAGTTTTCACTACCCGCCAGGGGCCCGGACCATTCAGCCATAACCTTCTCCAATCATGAGCCTGCCGGCTAAAATACCTTCCTTTTCCCGCTCCAGGCTAATTATTTCAGCCAAGGCAGGTACACCCTGCCTAATTATCTGGGGTATATAAGGAACACTTAAAGAAGCGGCAACATATTATACTGTGACTTGACAAGATTTAAGCGGGGTGAGGCCATTTACAGAATCGCATCATAGCGCCATGCCTAAACCAACCCCAAAAGGAGGGATTACCGCGTGAATGAGCAGGAAAAAAAGAGGGTAGGCAGCCCAAAGGGAGCTTTCCGGGAGATAATTACCAAGGCCGTATGCGGAACAGCCAAAAAAACCTGCAGGTACACCCAACTCCTTGATTTGCCCGGAGATATAGTGGCCAGCAATGTCCTGGGCACTTCTGTAACCCAAGTCAGGCTTAAGGAGCCGGAGGTGACTGAAGCCAGAGCTCAAAACCTGATGAGTGTCAGGGTAGATGGACAGTTTGACTTACATGTTTGGTATGCCCACAGCTATGGCCGCTCCACTGATGTCATAAAACAAACGGTGACATTTGAAGAAATTTTGCCCTTACAAGACTTTGATGGTCACAGCTTGAGCCTGGTAGACGCCCGGGCCATGATCACCCGAGTTCCCCAGTGTACCAATGCCATGGTGGAAAAGAGCGGCGGAGTCAAAATTGACTTTGAGCTAGCTTTATACGCCGAAGTAATCGGTGAAACCAAGGTTTGGGTAAGGGTCTATCCGCCGGAACAGGACGACGAAGAAAGTTAGCCTGTCACTTTTGAACGAAACTTCATTCAGAGGGGGATTCAACCCCCTCTGAAAAACTCAAGCTGGCTTTTTTTTCTTTCCTGGTGGACTTATATTTTGGCCATGGCAGGACATACTATGCTCACAAGGGTTCGTAATGGCCGAGCCCAGATTGCTACAGGGTCCAAAAGGGCTCTGTGGCAGTCGGCCAAAGGTTGGTACCGGGTCCAAGGGCTCGATATCAGCCGGCGGGAAGACTGGTGAATGTTCCGGCAGGCTTTGCAGTAGTCCGAACGATTACTGCAGGGTCGCAAGGGATGTTCATTGGTCGAGCTAAGATCGGTATGGGTGCTGAAATGCAACTAAATATGGGTCTTTAGCAGTCGAGAGATTGCTAAAGGCTCAGTAGGTATGCATACCGGTCGAGCAAAGGTCATCATGGGTTCCGTAACGGTCTGCGGCAGCCGCAAGGTTGCCGTGGGCTGTGCAGGGATGCATGATGGCTGTAGCGTAGGTCATTGCGGGCTCTTGTATAAAGAAACCCTTCTCTTCGAGAAGGGTTTCTGCTTTAAACATTAAAGGGGTGACGTGTATTGCGCGCTAAACAAAACAACCCGCGAAAAAAGCCGCTGACCGCCAGGGATATACTCAAACTGGAGATAGCCGGCGAACTGGGCCTGTTGGATAAAATTGAAAGGCTCGGCTGGAGCAGCCTCAGCGCCATCGAGGCTGGCCGCATCGGGGGCTTTTTGGCCGCCCGGCTTAAAAAAGAAGGGGGGCAATAATTACTCAACGGCAACGGCAGCGGCGCAGCGCGGACACACCGTGGCATATTCCGGGCGCAGGCCCACCCCCGGGTGATAAACCCAGCACCGCTCGCACTTGGCCCCCGGCGCCCGGCCAACCTTAACCGCCAGACCCGGCAGGTCTTTATTAGTTGCCATATCTGGTTGTTGCTCGCCAATTCCGGCCAGTTCAACACCGGATACGATGAACAGCGCCGGGAGATGTTCTTGATAGTCTTGCAGCAAGGAGAGTGTGCCTTCTTCTGCGTACAAATGTACCGCCGCCTCCAGGGAATTGCCTATAACCTTGTCTTTCCTCGCTACTTCCAGGGCCCCGGTAACCAGGCCCCGTACCTCCAGCAGGCGCTTCCAGCGGCTTTCCAAATCAGGGTCCAGGTACGATTCATCCACCTCAGGCAGGTCTGTTAACTGAACGCTGACCTGCTTGTCTTCCACGTCCGGCATGTGGCGCCAGATCTCTTCCGTGGTAAAGGCCAGTACCGGCGCCAGCAGGCGCACCAGGCCCTCCAGAGCAGCATACAATACAGTTTGGGCCGAACGCCTTCCCGCAGATGCCGCCGGGTCACAGTATAACCTGTCCTTAACCACATCCAGGTACAGGGCGCTCATTTCCACAGCGCAAAAGTTATGCACACTGTGGTAGACAACATGAAAATCATAGTTCCGGTAAGCCTGGCCAACCTTATCGATTAGCTTTTGCAAACGCAGCATGGCATAGCAGTCAATTTCCGTCATCTGTTCCCGGCTCACCCGGTGCGCCGACGGGTTGAAATCATACAGGTTGCCCAATAGAAAACGGCAGGTGTTACGAATCTTGCGGTAGGCCTCGCTCATTTGCTTCAAGATATTTGGGGAAACAGCCAGATCCCCGCGGTATTCGGCAGACGAAACCCACAGGCGCAAAATATCCGCCCCCAGCTGCTGGATTACCTTCAAGGGGTCCACCACGTTGCCCAGGGATTTACTCATCTTGCGCCCCTGTTCATCCACTACAAAGCCATGGGTTAAAACAGCGCGGTACGGCGCCTTGCCTGTAACCGCCACAGAAGTGGACAGGGATGAGTTAAACCATCCCCGGTGCTGGTCGCTGCCCTCCAGGTAGAGGTCGGCCGGCCAGCTCAATGCCGGCCAGTAATCCGGTTCATCCAATACCCCCAGGTGGCTGGAGCCGCTGTCAAACCAAACATCCATGATATCTGTTTCCTTGGCAAACTCGCCCTGTCCGCACCGGGGACAGGTCATCCCGCCGGGCGCCAGGTCTTTGGCCTCCCGGGCAAACCAGACATCCGAGCCGTGCCGGCGGAAAAGATCTTGCAAGTGACTGATGGTCTGGTCATTAATAATTTCCTTACCGCAGCCCAGGCAGTAGAATATGGGAATCGGCACACCCCAGGTTCGCTGCCGGGACACGCACCAGTCTCCCCGGTTGGCCACCATATTATGGATCCGGTCCCGGCCCCAGGCCGGAATCCACCGGACCTTGTCAATTTCCTCCAGGGCCGCCTGGCGAAACCCCTCCACCGAGGCAAACCACTGCTCTGTGGCCCGGAAAAAAACAGGCTTTTTACATCTCCAGCAGTGCGGGTACTGGTGGCTGATCTGATCCTGCTTGAGCAGGGCGCCCTGTTCAGTCAACGTTGCTAAAATATTGCTGTTTGCCTCCGTGTAATGCTGGCCGGCAAAAGGACCTCCCTCTTCGGTAAAGCAGCCCCGGCCGTCCACCGGTGATAGTATGGGCAAATCGTATTTGCGGCTGACAATAAAGTCCTCATGGCCGTGCCCGGGTGCGGTGTGAACACAGCCGGTGCCGGTTTCAGTGGTTACGTGTTCTCCCAGGATAACCAGGGAGTCGCGGCCCACAAAGGGGTGCCGGCAAACAATGCCCCCCAGTTCCTCGCCCTTAAACACCTTGACCACATTGGGCTCAGGCAGGCCAACTTCCTGCCGGAACAGGTCAAGCAGTTCCCGGGCAACCAGATAGTTCTCACCATTAAACTCGGCCAGTACATATTCAAATTCAGGATGCAGGCAGATAGCCATATTGGCCACCAGTGTCCAAGGAGTGGTGGTCCAGATTACAACCCCGGTATTGGCGCCGGGGAGAATACCCTTGCCGTCCCGAACAGGAAACTTAACGTAAATGGAGGGGGATTTCTTATCGGCATACTCAACCTCAGCCTCAGCCAGGGCAGTCTCACAGGCGGAACACCAGTAGACAGGCTTCAGGCCCTTGTAAATGTACCCCCGCCGGGCCATCTCACCAAAAACACCAATTTGTCTGGCCTCGAAGTGCGGCATCATGGTGTAGTAGGGGTTGTCCCAGTCACCCCGTACCCCCAGGCGCTTGAATTCCTCCCGCTGAATATCGATAAATTTAAGGGCGTAGTCCCGGCAGCTGCACCGGAACTCAACTGTATCCACCTCATGGCGGTTAAGCCCCAGGTTTTTGATGGCCTGCTGCTCAATGGGCAGCCCGTGGGTATCCCAACCCGGCACATAAGGGGCGTCCCAGCCGGCCATGGAATGATACTTAACCACTATATCCTTTAGCACCTTATTCAGGGCATGACCCAGGTGTATATGGCCGTTGGCGTAAGGGGGACCATCGTGGAGAATAAATTTGGGGCGCCCGGCATTTTTCTGCTGCACCAGGTGATACAGGTTAATCTTTTTCCAAAAGTCCAGAAACTCGGGCTCCCGCTGGGGCAGATTGCCCCGCATCGGAAAATCGGTTTGGGGCAAGTTCAGGGTTTTCCCATAGTCCATATTTTACGTGCCACCTTTCTTCACAGGCCATTGTTTACTGCCACGTTCGCTAACGATAACGCCGTGCCTCTGCCGGGTTTACTGAATACTTGCAAAAAAACAAATTCGCCTTCGGCGACCTGTGGGCTTGCAACGCAGCTCATATTCGCCCCTTAAAATTGTCCGAGCTCGTTCGCCCTCGGGCTCACTCGCTCTTTGAATTAGGGCTCAAAATCGCCGCTAACGTAAGCCCACAGGTCACTTATCCACAGTTTTCAAAAAGTATAATTTCCTAAGCAATAAAAAACCGCCCCTCCAAGGGACGGAATCTACCCGCGGTACCACCCTAATAAATACCTTATGGCATTCTCTTCAGGCCCTGTAACGGGGGCAAGCCGTCCGTGCTTAATTTCCCGGTAATTTCAGCCGGCACCTCCAGGGCGATTTTCAACGGGTTCCCCGCACCCGGCTCACACCCACCCGGGCTCTCTTGGCCGCTTCCCCCGTCTACTGGTCCCCTTCACAGGCTCTTTATATATTATAAAAATCATCAACATCCCTTATTATAGTCAAAATTACCCCGGCCGTCAACAACCGGAGCACCCGCTGCTCCGGTTACAGGTTAAGTCTTTTTAACTTTGAAAACAACACCGTGCTCATCCAACCGCATATTGAGCATGCCACTACCTCCCGGTGGGCCGGTCCTCATCCAACAACAGCCCGCCCTCCCGTGTCTCGTGTCCGGGAACAATCCCGGCCACTTGATCAGCAGGCCTGTCCAATGTGGCTGCCGCATCCAGGGCAGGCTCATCCAGCAACTTGAGGTGCGCTTCAATAAAAGAGCGAAATCTAACCCTGAACACCCGGACCTGCTGCCTGATGTTATGATACTCGGCTATAGCCTCCTTAACCCGGGCATTGGCTTCCTGCAGCTCATTTTGGGCCTGCAAGCGCGCCTCTTCAAGCAACAGGCGGCACTCCTGCCGGGTGTTGGCCCGCTGCTCCTCGGCGCTCTGCTGTGCTGCCACCAGGGTTTTTTTCAGCACATCCTCCATTTCCCGGTAGCGATCCATGCTGCTGTCAGACTCAGCCAGCCGATCTTCCAGCTCACGGTTAAGCCGGTACAATTTTTCAAATTCTTGCACTATCTGTTCAAGGAAAAAATCAACCTCTTCTTCACTGTAACCCCGAAAGGTTTTTTTGAACTTCTTATTCTGAATATCCAAGGGTGTAAGCAAAACAGGCCACCTCCCGCCTACCCGCGATCAAGTTACAGACCTATGGACCTCAAAACATTAACCAGGATCTGCCTGGCAATTTCCAGGGCAAAAAAAGCCGCTATGGGCGATAAATCAACAACTCCCAGGGGCGGAATAATGCGCCGGAAAACACCTAATACCGGCTCAGTAATCTCATAAATGAACTTAATCACCGGCTGATGCGGGTTGTGTCTGATCCAGGATAGTATGATACGGATAAAAATTAACCAGGTATAAACGTAAAAAGCTACATTAATGAAGGCTACTATATCCATAATTCACCCCGCTCAGTTTATTTGACCTGGGAAAGCTCCCGGGAACGCTCTGTTGCCGCCTGCACAGCCTTCATGATGGCTGACCTGAGTTTCCCGTCCTCCAGGGCGAAAAGGCCCGCTATGGTTGTTCCCCCCGGGGTGGTTACCATATCCTTCAGCCTGGCCGGATGTTCTCCTGTTTCCAGGACCATCCTGGCCGCCCCCAGCATTGTTTGCGTCCCCAGGGTCAGGGCGACATCCCTGGGCAAGCCCATCTTTACCCCGGCGTCCGCCATGGCCTCAGCGATAAGATACATGTAGGCCGGCCCGCTGCCGCTCAGTCCGGTTACACTATCCATTAAATCTTCGTCAACCACCACCGCCCGGCCAAAGGACGAGCAGATGGCCAGGGCCATGCTTATACTATCCTCGCCGGCGCTGCTGCCCGCACACACGGCACTGGCCCCGGCGCCCACCAGGGCGGGGGTGTTGGGCATAACCCGGCAAACCGGCACACCTTCAGGAAGATACTGCTCAATAAAGGAAGTGGTGATCCCGGCAGCAATGGAAATAACAGTCTGGCCGCCCTTGATGAGGCTGCCGGCTTCCGATAGCACATGGGCCATGACCTTGGGCTTGACCGCCAAAATAATGACATTGGCCCTTTTAACTAAATCTACGTTGTTATGGGCTGCCTTTAGGCCTAACTTTTTTTGCAGGTAATCCAGGCGCCCGGGGTTGGCATCACTGGCCAGCAACTGATCTGGCCGTACCATGCCGCTGCCTGCCAAGCCGCCCAGAATGGCCTCGGCCATAGCCCCGGCACCCAGGCACCCGATGGTGAGACTAGCCCAATGCAATGGAAAATCATCCTTTCTGTCCTGAAAATATACTTGCCAGGGGACGGATACTTACCGCTTGTTCATAAGCTGCGCTGGTAAGCATCCGTCCCCTTCCCGGGTATTTTTGTCCTCTGCCGGCGCCGCTTCAGCAGAATGGACATCTAACTGCTATTTCAACCAGGCAAACATATTCTTGTCCGCCAGTTCCTCCGGTATGTCACCGGCAATATCCATGTTGCTGGGCACAAACAGGAAAATGCCGCTTCCCACCTTCTGCATGCTCCCATCCAGGGCGTAGCAGATGCCACTGATAAAATCAACCACCCGCTTGGCCAACTCGGCCTCGGAATCTTCGAGATTAACAATCACCGGACGGCGATTCTTTAAATTATCAGCTATGGCCAGAGCATCGTCATAAACTTTGGGCTCACAGACAACTACCCGTACCTGTCTCTGGGTGTGCAGGTTAACCACCTGCCCGCCTTTTTTACGGGTCTGCGCCGGCTGTTCCTCTTCCTCACGAAAACGATCTGTCTCCCGACGCCGCTGCTTTTCTTCACTATCCTCGGCCTCGTCCTCAAAGCCGATAAAACCCAAAACCTTATCCATAATCTTCTTGCCCATCCATATACCCCCCTTAATTATGCCCTGACGCCAAACAGCACAGTACCCAGGCGCAAAAGATTGGCCCCTTCTTCAACCGCCACCCGGTAATCATTGGACATGCCCATAGATAAATACTTCATTGTTACCCCGGGCACCTGCATTTTATGTAAATTTTCCGCCACCAGCCTTAGTTCCCGGAAAACCGGCCTCACCTCCTCGGCATTCCCGACCATCGGAGCAATGGTCATTAGCCCGCACACCTGCAGCGCTGTGAGCTTGGACACCTCCCGGACAAAGTCGGCCGCCTCATTCACCGCCAGCCCCTGCTTGGTTGTTTCCCCCGCCACATTAAGCTGCACCAGCACAGGCACCCGCCTGTCTTGCTCCGCCGCCCGGCGCTGGATTTCCTCAGCCAGAGCCCAGCGGTCCAGGGAGTGAATCAAGTGCACCCTGCCTATTACAGCCTTTACCTTATTGGTTTGCAGGCGGCCAATGAAATGCCACCGGATATTGCCTGGCAGACCGGGCATCTTTTCCAGCAACTCCTGGACCCGGTTTTCTCCCAGGTCGCTCAGGCCGGACTCTACAGCTTCCTTTATTACCGCCGGCGGAACCGTTTTGGTGACCGCAACAATGGTTATTCGCTGGAAATCCCGCCCTGCCACAGCCGCGGCAGCCTTTATATCGCCCCTGACCCGCTCCAAATTTGCGGCCGCTCTCAAGTATAATCTCCCCTTTATTCTACCCGCTCACCCTCTTTAAAGGAACCGGGATTGGCTATATAACGGGTATGCTCAGCAAGTCCCGGCCCTTTAATAGCCACCTGTCCGCCAAGATGCTCCTGAACTGTTACCGGGGTCCAGGCAGCCCTTTTTTTATATACCGTTAGTATACCCGGTCTGCTCTCACGGTGCGCCAGAGCCTCCAAGGGCACAAGATAACCCCTGAGGCGGGCCGTAGTTACCTCCACTTCCAGCCAGCGCTGCTTGATCAGTGAGTCGGGATAATTATGAAAGGAAAGGATCATTTCCGCTTCCCGGTCTTCTTCCCGAATTTCCTCCAACCTGGCCGTCAGGCTCTGGTCCTGCCACCTTAGTTCCAAAACTGAGCCCGCCTCCAGGCCGGTATCTTCGGCCAGTTCCCCGGAAACACCGTAGAAGAGTACCGGCTGCAGATTGTCCACAACCTTGGCCACAGGAACGCCCCCTTCAACCTTGACGGAACTTGTTTGCTCCGCCGCCTGCCCGGCCCCATTTCTCACCAGCGGCCAAATGTTCAGCTCTTTCTGGTGCGCCGGGGATAGTGTCCCCTCAAGTCCGTCAACATTGGTAAATAATACCCCGGTCCGGGGGCTGTAAACAGTGACTTCCCCGGCAGGAGCCCCCTCTCCTCCGCGCAGCTGCAGCCTGAGCACAGGCTCGCCAACCCTGACCCGCTGCCCTTCGTCCACCAGGACCTTGAGCACTCCCGGGGCGGGAGACTTAATTACCGTCTCTTCCTTGATCAGCATGCCGGAAACGCTTATGGCGTTCCGCACTTCTTCCAGTTGCAAAAATTGAATGTCCGCCCTTTTAAAAGGAAGCCCGTACCTGCTGCCAACAGCAAAAATAATCGCCAGAACAATGCCTGAAACAACCAGGGTAAGGGCGACCACTCTCCGTCCGTCCCTGTGCCGCCCGGGATTCAAGGGGGTTGTTTTATTCCCTGACGCACCCGGTTTTTGCACCTTAATTCCTCCCAGTCCCATAATCAATGGATGATCGGAATTATTATTCTACAGCGAATTGGAAATTCCTGTCTGGGCTTAACCCATAATAGCCCTTACTCATTAAAATACAGCACTAAAGAGCTTAATTCCTGCCAGTACAAAAAAAAGCCGTATAGATTAGCCATCTACACGGTATTTGTAACCAGTAACTCGCCCGGCCTTTACCAACTGCAACTAGTTTAGCTCCCGCCGCTCACCTGTTTCCAGGTAAATCACAGCCTCACCTATATTGGTTGCGTGGTCGGCGATACGCTCCAGGTAGCGGCTGACATACAAAAGATAACAGGCCTGGGTAACAACCCCCGGGTCCTGGATCATATCGCTCATCAGTTCCCTGAACACCTTGGCAAAGATATAATCCACCTCATCATCCAGAGCACACATTTTCCTGGCCTTATCAACATCACCTTGCACATAGGCGTCCAGCCCTTCCCTGGTCATTTGCAGGGCCAGCCTGGCCATGATTGGTATGTCGTTAATTGACTTCACAGTCAGCGGATGCCCCGACAGGCACATGGTGGCCCGGGCAACATCAACCGCGTGGTCGGCCATTCGCTCCAAGCTTAGTAAAATTTTAATCCCGGTAATGGCAATGCGCAAATCTTTGGCTATGGGCTGCTGGGTGGCAATAAGCTTGATACACTTATCTTCAATTTTCAGATATAGCTCATCTATCATTTCGTCACCCATAATAACCTGGGCCGCCAGGGCTGCGTCCTGCTTCATCAGGGCCAGGACAGAGTCATGGATGGCCTGCTCCACCAGGCTGGCGGTGCGCAGAATGTCTTGTTGCAGCTCAGAAAGAGCCTTGTCAAAAGTTTGCCTGGGACTCACGCCCATCCCTCCAAAAGCAGTATTTTAATCTTGAAGTTACTATTCAGGTATTCAGAATTCAGGAGTCAGGATTCAGAATGAACCGTATATCTCATACTTCGGAAACACCATGGATAAACGATAAACTGCAAGTACGAACAGGTGCGCCTTCTGCCCTACCAGTAAATCTTCAAGTGTTTTCGCTGGTTTTCTCATTCTGACTCCTGACTTCTGACTCCTGACTTCTGACTCCTGACTTCTGAGTAGTTACATCTTGGAAACTAAATTTTCATCTATTTACCGGCGCCTATTTACTGGCGCCGCTTCAACGGTAAACGCCTAAATAGATTTTTTCAGTATATACAGTAATCATAATCATTTCAAGGGTAAAATGTGAAGTCTGGTAAATTTATTTTTATCCAAATCTGCCAGTTATATAATCCTCTGTCCTCTTTTCATCAGGACTGGTAAAAATCTTGTCCGTCGGACCGGACTCCACCAGGATTCCATTTAAGAAAAACGCTGTGGTATCAGAAACCCTCGCCGCCTGCTGCATGTTGTGGGTAACGATGACTATGGTATAGTCCAATTTTAGACTCTGAATCAACTCCTCTATTTTTAGGGTTGAGATGGGATCCAGGGCCGAGGTCGGCTCATCCATCAATACCACATCCGGCTCCACCGCCAGCACCCCCGTTGTTTTACAACAACTAAATATTAAAAGACGCTTTAAAGCCCGAGAATTCGGGCTTTTCTTTTGTCAATCTTTTTGCATATTTATGTTGTGTATTGTCGTGTATCGCGATATAATGGGGTTGGA
>JBFMEU010000056.1:0-19344 GCA_040753155.1 Bacillota bacterium | reverse complement strand
TTTATGAATGAGGGTATCGATCCCAACGTCAACAGAGAACGTATGTTGTCACCCTGGGTAAAAGCAATTAATTCCCAGTTCTAGGATTCCATGATTTTACATAACTGGTAAACCGATCACGCATGCATCACACTGGGAGGCAGAGTAATTGAACATATATGAATTAAAACGGGCTATTATTAAAACCAGCAACCAAATTGACCAAATCATAGAACTAATTGAGGAAACAGACATTGATGATGAGCACGGACTGCAAAAGCGGATTAACATGCTAATTAAACTTCAGACCTTTCAACTCTGGCACCTGGAAAAACTGGAACAGTTAAAAGCACTAATCTCTTCCGACTCCTGACTACCGAAGATGCAAATCTCCCCCCCAATTTCACTACCAGATCCCTGGCCTCAGCCAGCCCCGCCCCCACCTGTTCCGGGGTGTGGGCGTCAGAACCCAGGGCAAAGGGAACCTGTTGCCGGCAAAAGGCCTGCAAGAGAATCGGGCCGGGATAAATCTCTCCGACCGGGGCCCGCAGGCCCGCCGTGTTAACCTCCGCTATTACCCCGGCCCTGTGAAAGGCCCGGGCAGTATCGTCATAGAGTTCCACCAACTCCCCGGCAGGCCGGAAACCGAACTTTTTTACCAGGTCAGGGTGGGCCATAATGTTAAACAGCCCGGAAAGAGCGGCCCGCTGCACCAGGTCAAAGTAGGCCCGGTAGATGTCGCCGATGTCCCGCTGCCGGTACTCCTCCACCAGGGCGGGGTTGTCAAACCCCCAGCCGTCAATGAAATGCACCGATCCCAAAACATACTCAAAAGGATAGGCGGCCAGCAAATCCCGCAGATCACCCTCCCGCCCGGGTATATAGTCCGCCTCAATTCCCAGTCTGATCACCAGGTCCGGGTTTTCCTCCCGCAGGGCCTGGACTTCTGTTATGTAGCCCGGCAGTTCCTCCATGGCCATGGCCAGGCCAGGGTCCCGCTGCTCCGGGGGCAGCCAGTACATGGGCAAATGGTCGGCAAAGCCAATTTCCCGCAATCCCCTGACCCGGGCCATGGCCACATAATCCCGCATGCTGCCCCTGGCGTGCCCGCAGCGGCTGGTATGCAAATGGTAGTCCTTCAAGCCAAGCACCCTCGCTAATTAAATTGTGCAGTCATTAATTTCTCCGCTACCTGATAGTTCAATTCATAAATCCGTCGGGCCAGATCCGGCTCCAGCAGACCGGCGCCGCAGGCCGGTGTAAACAGGGATTGCCGCTTAAGCCGGTCTGAATCCACCCCCCGGGATGACAACTGTCCCCAAAGGTCGCTGATTTTGGCCAGCAGGCTGTCCACATCCTCCTCAAAGGCCCGGTCAGAGGTTGGCGCCAGGCCCCAGGCCACAACCCCGCCGCGCTCCAGGTAGGCCCCCAGTTCCCTGGCATAGGGCAGCAGTGATGGGCCAAATTGGTAAACATCCAGGTTCACTATTTCCAGCTCCGATTCGTACAGCAAAGTCCAGTCAATGGCGTCACAGGAATGTACGCCGAACACCCCGCCGGCGGTGTGGCCGGCACGGAAGATGGCATTCAGGTCAGCTAAAATCATTTCCCTGGTAACTGTGATATACATGCTATGACCATACACTCCAATGCCGGGCTCATCCACAAAGATAATTGCCGGCAAGCCCATCCCGGACAGCGTCGCCGCCTGCCAGCGGGCGTGCATGGCCAGGGTCCTGACCAGCAGGTCCCTGAGTTGATCCTCGTAGTAGGCCAGGCGGCCCCGGCGATCTTTAAGCTGAAAGCCAATGGTCAGCGGTCCCGCCAGGTGCCCTTTAAGATAACGGGCCTGCCGGGTACCGTTTTTTTCAATGTCCTTCATAAAAGCGTAAAAACCAGCAGCCGAGGCTGGGGGAAAGGCAAAGGACGCCAGCGCCTCAAGATCGCCAGACTCGGCAGCCAGATAAACAGTGTAAAAATCCGTCAGTCTGTCAGGCCAGTCCGGCCTGGTGGTGTCAAAGACGTAAGAGTCCCCTTCAAAGGCCAGCAGACCCGCTTTCACCAGGGGATTTAGAAACTGGTTCACAAAACCTTCACTGCCGCCCCGCCGGGGCAACTGTGGCCAGTGGGGTATACCAGGCATATATTGCCAGATTAACTTCAGGGCCTCTTCCGGTTCAAGAAAGGGCAGGCTGCCAATGCCGGTGGCCAGTCCGCACGGTTGAAAGATCATGTTACTAGTCCCCCTTTATGCGCTACAATTGCCGTTACTACTCAGGTATTCAGAATTCAGGAGTCAGGAGTCAGAATGCCCCGAGAATATGCTTCCAGCAATTTACTAACCTCTTGCAAGAGAAGTTTTGTTTCGTAAGTATCACCATATCCAAGATCCTTCGTAAGTATCAAGTAATATCGGCATTCTTCAACAGAACCTTGTGCAATGTTTAAAAAACGGATTTTATCAGCTTTACTGCGTTTACGGAAACCTTCGGCAATATTCAAAGCTATAGAGACGGCGGCACGCCGAAATTGCGACGACAAACCGTATATCTCATACTTCGGAAACGTCCTGGATAAACGATAAAGAAGACTTGGTTCAGGTGGGGTTTTAACCCATACGTTGGGGACATTCCTCCGAAGGAGGTGTGTCCCCTGACCGCTAAACCTTAGTCGCACTTATTTCGAGCTTACAGCCTGTTAATCCCATTAGTTGGGGACATTCCTGTCCCCAGAGAAATACCCAAGCTTCAGCAGGTGTGTCCCCTTTCCTTATGCGAGGGCGGGGTCTTACAGGCTGTGCGAAGATAAACAGCAAGTACAAACAGGTGCGCCTTCTGCCATACCAGTAAATCTTCAAATGTTTTCGCTGGTTTTCTCATTCTGACTCCTGACTCCTGACTCCTGACTCCTGACTCCTGACTCCTGACTCCTGACTCCTGAGCAGCTACCAATTGCCAATTATTATACCACGGACCTGTTTTCAATCAAAGCCCCAGGGCCCTGCGGATGGCCGGGACAGCCTCACTTCCGGCCCGGCGGCCCTGACCGATGCAGTATTCGATCTGGTTGAAGTCCCATGGGGAAACATTCTTTATAACCGGCCTTACCACCACATCCGCAAATTTGTCCAGCCTGTGGGTGACGCCCTCGGTGCCCATGATATCCAGGCTCTGGCTAAGCAGTTCGGTCATACTGGCAACATTTTTACAAGTATTGCCATCATAGCCCACATCCACGGCCACCACCACGTCTGCTCCCATTTGGCGTACAATATCCGCCGGCACATTATTGCGAATACCTCCATCCACCAGCAGCCGTCTCCCCATGGCCACCGGCTCAAACATACCGGGCACCGCGCAGCTGGCCCGTACAGCCCGGGCCACTGTAACACCCTCTATAAAAATCTTGTCCTCCGGGGGAATGACAGTGCGCGACAGAAAGCCGCCGGCCAGAAATACAACCAGTGTACCGGTGTTAACGTCCACGGAAACAATGGCCAAACTTTTTTGCAATTGAGCAAATGTTCTGGTTTGGCCCACCCACTGGTTAACCAAACGCTCCAGGCGATCTCCCTTCATCAATCCCAATGGCGACCGAAAAGGAAAGGGCAGGCGAAAAACATCCGCCACCACCTTGCCTCCCACTAAAAGCAGGTTGCCTACAGTGGGGCACATATCGAACACATCCCGGGCCGTCAGCCCCAGGGCAGTTTTTTCCATCTCCGCCGGGGACAGGCCGCCCTGGGCGTAAAGGGCTGCGACAATGCTGCCGGCACTGGCGCCGGCAATTAAATCAACTTCAATTCCCTCCCGTTCCAGGACATCAATAAAACCTATGTGGGCCGTGCCCCGCAGGAACCCCCCGCCCAAGGCCAGGCCCAGCTTAAGCCTCTTGCGCATTAAATTCACTCCCTGCCTCCATTGTTTATAGTTATGAAAGCAGGGGTACACCTGTTACACCATAGATGTAAAACTGTTCTTTTTTTCAAGATAGTCCAGGACAGCCATAATATATGTGGCGTGGGACCAGGTAAGGGGAGTTACGGACAGGGGGGCGCCGGAATAAGGGTCCAGCTGCTCGGGCAGCATGCCTCCGGGAAGGGCTTTGCTGTCGGCCCAATTCAATAATTCCAGAACCCGCTCCAGATCTTCGGCCCGCCCGGCCTTGCAGGCGTACCACTGGGCCAGCCAGAGAGTGCAAAGAATCCACGGGTTGCCGGGGCAGGTTTTGATGTCCTGGGAGCGCTGGAAATAACAGTCAGCAGTATACCGGGCAATGCCGCCGACCTCCGTTTTCACCCATAGCCCTTCCTCCACTGCTGCCATGGTTGACACCAGCCGGGGGTCATCCGGGGGTAACACATCAAACAAGAACAAACCGCAAACACTACTCTCAATGGTGGTATCCTGCTCGTAGCGAGAGGTCTGCCGGTTATACACCAAGCCCCGGATGAACCGGCCCAGAGACCGGCTATAAAGGTGGGTTTCAATCCCCTCCTTAACCTGGACCGCCCGGTTGGAGTAGGTCCGGGCCCGGTTATCGTCACCGAAGAGGGCGGCAAACCCGGCGGCCGCCTTGAGACCGGCATAAACGGTGGCGGCGGTGAAAGTGTATACCCCCCGGCGCTCCTCCCATAGATCATAGCTGGGCCGGGGCAAGTTGATATTATTATCCATGTAACCGGCAATGAAATCAGCCATGGGCCTGATTAGTTTACGGTAATAGTCCAGCACCAGGCGCATGTCCCCGGTCTGCATGTAGAGTTCCCACAGGGTGTAGAGCACCAGGGCCGTTTCATCCTCCTGAATGGGCAGCTGAGACTCATTGCCGACAACCCAAGGGTGCCAGCTGCTGCCCATAGTGCCGTCGGGGTTGTACTTGTGCAGTAAGAAGCCGCCCTTGGTCAGGGCCTCGGCACAAAAATCAAAAAATTTTACCATCTGTGCTCCGTAGCCGGCCCTGATCATGGCCAGGCTTACCAGAGCTCCGTCCCTGGGCCACATATAGCAGTAATGGTCCCGGTTGGTGTGCATGATATCACTGTCGCAAGCGGCAATAATGGCGCCGCGGTTATCGAAGTGGGCCTGCACCATCAGCAGGCTCAGGCGGTACTGCTCCACCAGGTTCTCAGGCAGCAGGCCCATGCGGCCCCGGGCCCTGGTTACCCACGTGCGCCAGTATCCCTCCACCTGGCGCATTAAAAGCTCGGGTCCGTCCTCCTGCACATTCAGGTCCATCTCCCGCACCTCGCGGTAGTTGCGGCCTACACAGATCCAGTAATAGATGGTCTTTTCCTCTTCCGACTGGAGATAAATCCGAAAACTCACCACGCTGTCCACCGAGCCCTGGGAAATGGGATTCCCCCCCAGCCGGCCATCCTCGGCGTCCCGCCAGGTGCCTTCAGCCCCGCTGAACCGCTTGGTTCCCGTGGCGTACTCATAAAATTTATCCGGCCCGCAAAAACCGTTAATTAAGAAATAGCGATTCTTTTTGTAGTGAAAAAGGGCCCGGGTATGGGAATCAAAAAAGGCTGTATCCCCCACCTCAGTTTCATCAATAGAAAAATCATGGCTAAAGAAAACCCTGATTTCCGCAGGCTGGGCCCCGGTGTTCCTGACCTTGAGCCGGCGTAAATAGATATTTTCTTTATAGTGCACACAGTCGGAATTGACCATTTGAACACCCAGCGCCGGGCTGGTGGCCAGGGACCGGGTTACCAGGGAGTTACGCCGGTAGCCCGGGGCAATGCTCCAACTGCCGTCGTCCAGCCAGGAGAATCGCCCCCTGGCCCAGACCCCGATACTGTTCTTATGCCCGGAGATGTGGTTCAGCTGACCCACATAGGGGTAATAAAAGTCCCGCATGTTCAGATACTGATCAAAGTTAATCAATATGTTGCCATTACCTGTCACCAATGACCGCGTCACGAAATCCCTCCCCATTAGCCATTAGCCTTGAGATTAGACCAAATGGTTGTCTGTGGTGATGATCCTGACTGCTTATTCGCCCTTACAATTGCACCTGCTGGTTTGCCCTCGGGCGCCGGGAGAACTCGTGCCTTGTAGGCACTCAAACATACACCGGCGCTTATCCCCGGGCTCACTCGCACTTTCAATAAGGCTCATAGGCAATCTTCTTTATACCCCACAGTCGCATTTCCAATGCTGCCGGCTATTTAATCACTTCCAGATACACCCCGCAGGTTTCCGCCGCAATATAAGACCAGTTATAGCACGTCAACACCTTTTGCCAGGCGCGCCGGGACATCTCCCGGGCTAGCTCCGGCTGGTCCAGAATTTCTATAATATACCGGGCCAGCAAGTCATCACGGCCGGGGGGCGCCCTGTAGCCATCCAACCCGTGCTCAACCACGTCCCGGAGTCCGCCGGTGTCTGAAACAATAACCGGCGCTCCGGCGCCCATGGCCTCCAGGGCCACAATGCCAAAGGGTTCGTACAGGCTGGGAAATACCGCCACGTTAGCCCTGGCCAGAAGCTCATTGCGCCCATCGTCATTTACAAAGCCGGCAAAATCCACCCTGCCGGACACACCAAGTTCCCCGGCCAGTTGCCGCAGATGCTCCTCGTAGGGTCCACGCCCGGCCACCACCAGGGAAACCCCGGGATAGGCCTCAGCCACCGTGGTCAGAGCCCGCAGCAAAACCTGAACACCCTTTTCCGGCACCAGACGCCCGAGAAAGACAATTACCGGCTTTTCACCAGGGGCATAATCGTTCCTGACACCTGCTCCCGGCCCCAAAGCGGCGAGATCAACTCCGTTGGGTATAACCCTTATTTTATCCGCCGGCTGATTGAATAGTTGCCGAACCTCCCGGGCCATGTGCCGGCTGCAGCAAATCACTTTTCCCGCCAAGCCGGTGAGTTCTTCCTCCCGGCCGTGAATAAGATGTTGCAAGGAGTTAAAGATACCGCCGTTGCGGCCGTGCTCGGTAGCGTGTATGGTGGCCACCACCGGCAGCCCGTGGCGGTGCGAAATCTCCCGGGCGGCCTCGCCCACCAGCCAGTCGTGGGCATGGACAACCTTAATTTTTGTGCCCCTGCTGATAATTTGGTCAGCCAGGGTGATCATACCCTGGTTAAGCTGACCAACCCAGGCCAGGAAATCTTCGGCATTTAACCCCTCTTCCGGCACAGCATGAACATGAACCCCTTCCACCAAACGGTAGCTGCTAACCCCGGGAGCAGGGCAGGTTAGTACATGGACCTCATCACCCAGCCTGGCCAGGGCCACGGACAAGTCATGGACAGCCCGGGCCAACCCGCCCACAGTTTTTGGGGGGTATTCCCAGGCCAGCATCAATACCGGGCAGGAATTTCCGGAATAAGTGCCGGCCACCTGGAAGTGGCTGCTAAAAATGCTGTAATTCAAATGGGGGAATATTGGGGAGAGCTGTTCCATCCTGGCCAGCGGCGCCTCGTCAAGCTCCCGGCGCGACAGCATTTCGGCCAGCAGGTTGAAACGCGCCAGGTGCTGGTTCACCCTGCGCCGGGCATACTCCACCGCCGTCCCGGTGCGCATAATAAAAGTCCAGTCGCTGCTCTGGGCCAGCAGCAACTCCCGTCCGGCCTGGCTAAGACCGCGCAGCATCAGGCCCTCAGCCCCGGGATTCAGATCAGCCAGGGCCACCATGGCTGACTCGGCCCGGTGCAGGTGACGGTACACCCAGTCATTGGAAGGGTTTAGCCAAACCTCATTATACCCTCCGTCGCCCCAACTGGACATGGGAAGATCCACCGGGCCGTCCGCCGGATATTGCTCCAGGTACTGGGACGGGGTGATCAGGGAGATGGCCTGCTGGTCATGGTGCAGGCGGCGGCAGAGAAAATCCAGCCACATTGGTCCCTCATACCACCAGTGACCAAAAAGTTCAGCGTCATAGGGTGATACCATCAGCGGGGGCCTGTCCATACCGGGTGCCGCCAGGGACGCCTGGGCGGTTCGACTATATATAAAATTGGCTGCGTGATCGCCAGCCCGCTCCCGGGCCCGGTCTGGCAGGTAGGGCTGTTTCTCCCCGCCGGGACCGGTGATGCGGTAGTATTTAAAGCCCGTGTCAACCCGGATACCATCCGGGCCCAGGTAGGGACGCAGGTAGTTTTCATCCAGTTCATAGCCGATGTCCCGGTAAAACTCCCGGTAAAAATAATCCCCTGGATAGCCTGTGTGCCGGTCCCAAACCTGACGTGAGCTCTCGGGGTCGCGGCCAAAAACGGCAACTCCGGACTCCAGGGTCAGGGGGGCATATACCCCGTAGCGGGGGCGGGGCCTGGCATATAAGAGGCCGTGGGTATCCACCAGGAAGTAGCCGATACCGCATCCGTGGAGCAGCTTATCAACCCCGGGAAGATAGGCGCACTCCGGCAGCCACATACCCGGGGGCTTATGGCCAAAGACCCGCTCAAAAACATCCGTCCCCACATGCACCTGGGCCCGGCGTGCTTCCGGTGTACGGATCAGGGGGAGGTAACCGTGGGTGGCGCAGCAGGTAATTAATTCAAGCCCCCCGCCCCGGTAAATATCCCGAAAAGCCCCCAGTAAATCACCCTGATACATATTTGCGTACGTGTCCCAAACTTCCTGCAACCGCTCCCGGTACATCCTGGCCAGTTGGTTAAAGTCAGCATGACCTGAAGTCCGCCGGCACTCTTTTTCAGCCAACTCCAGCAACCGGCCCAAATACTTTAAGTAGCGCTCCTGCAACAGTGGATCACCCAGCATGCTAATCAAGGGCGGAGAAAGAGAAAGGGTTACCCGGAAGGGCACCCCATCCCTATACAAGCCCTGAAAAACCCTGATCAGTGGCACATAACACTCGGTAATGGCCTCAAACAGCCACCGCTCCTCCAAAAACTCCGGATATTCGGGGTGCCTGATGAAGGGCAGGTGAGCATGCAAGACCAGCGCAAGGTAACCTGTGGTCATGCCTTCTCCCCCTTACTAAACAACCTTAATCCCCATGTAACAAACCATTGACTCAAGAACAGTGGCCACGGGAAGGGTTACCCTGCCGCCTGGCTCGGACAAAACAATTGTTTTAATGGCGGGTTTGCCCCCTTGCAGGGATTTGACATCAGGCCGGTTGGGCGGTGTGACCACCGGGTCGGAGCGTAAAATCGGCATAAACAGATTGTCCGTAGTTTTCCAGCCCAATTCCGTATAGTACTCCAATACCGGAGCCAGTCCATTGAAGTACCAGTTTTTACAATTAACCGGCAGCTTAACTTCTTCCAGTACCTCTACCAAATCAGGGCCATTCTCCGCCTGGCATGAATACAGCCGCAAATACAGCCCGTCCTTATTGCGCAGGGCATTCCACTGGTGGCCACTGAGCTCCCAGTAAGCAAAAACAGCATCCGGTTTTTGCACCAGCATGATTAATACGTTCTCGTTATAATACTGCGGTACCCGAAGTTCATTAAGAAGCATTGGCAGCACCACCTTCCTCATAATACAGACAAATATACTAAACAAATATTTCCATGTCATTCTAATTATAACATGGAAATGTTAAGCAAAGTTTAACAGCCTATTAACATTTGATGAGTTTTATTAACTACTGTTTAACAGGTAGGACCATCACATTTGCATACATTCAGTGAAACCGGTGTTTAGGCACGGCGTTATCACCGCTCACTCCAGCTCTGCGCCGACAGCACCCCGGCTTGCATCACATTTTACAGTTTATGCAGCGGCCGAAAATTTTTAGCTCGTGGTCTGTAATCTCAAAGCCAAACTCTTTGGTTACCCTTTCTTCCAATGGCTCCAGCAAATCCTCATTAACCTCAATAATCTTGCCGCAATCCAGGCAAATCAGGTGATGATGGTGGTGTTCATCGCTGCCGGACCCAAACTCATAGCGCTTACGCCCATCGCCGAAGTCCATACTGTTGATTATATCGTTATTAAGAAGCAACTCCAGGGTGCGGTAAACGGTGGCCAGACCAACATCCGGTTCCTTTTGCTTAACCAGATTGTAAACCTCTTCGGCGCTGAGATGCTTATCCTTGTTTTCCACGAGCACTTTTAAAACATGCTCTCGCCGGGGCGTCAGCTTGTATGCCTTAGCCCGCAACCTCTCTTCCACTTCACCGATGATCTTTTTCATAAACCCACCACCGCCAGCGATATCTTAACTTGTAGTATAAATAATTTGACTTAAACTGTCAATGAACACACAGTTTAAATCATATTCATGCCGTAATTAAAATAACACATATATAGAGTATGTATTTTCAGGAGGAGCTGGGAAATACCGGTGTTTATACTGGCGGGTTCTGTTGCGGGGCTGGTCCTGTTGCTGGCCGGTATGCAGTTAATGCGCGGGGGCCTCGAGGAGGCTGCCCGGGGACGGATGAAAAGGGTTTTAAGCCGGCTGACCGGCACGCCCTGGCGATCAGCAATAACAGGTCTGGCTATAACTATGCTGGTGCAGAGCAGCACTGCGGTGACAGTTCTAACCGTGGGCTTTGTTAACGCCCGCCTGCTGGGCCTGGCCCAAGCCGTGGGAATTGTGCTGGGATCTAACGTAGGCGCGTGTATAACAGTGCAAATGTTTGCTTTTAATTTTACCGGGCTGGCCCTCCCCCTGACCGTCCTGGGAGGAATGCTCTGGACCTTGGGACGGCACGGCCCCCTGGCCAACCCGGGCCGCGCCCTGTTTGGCTTCGGCTGCGCCTTTCTAGGGCTGCAGCTAATGTCCGCCTCCTTTGCCCCACTGCAGCAGTCACCTTTCTTCATCCAGCTAATTGCCACTCTGGGGGACAGCCCCATCCTGGCCCTGTTGGCCGGTGTGGGCGCATCTGCCCTGCTCCATAGCAGCTCCGCCTCCACAGGCATGGTCATGCTTCTTTACAGCCAGGGGTTAATGTCCCTGCCCACAGCCATCGCCGTTGTGCTGGGCAACAACATCGGCACCTGTATCACAGCCGTCCTGGCCAGTCTGTGGGGTCCGGCGGCAGGCCGGAGGGTTGCTCTGGCCCATGTGCTGCTGAATGTTGCCGGGACTGTTATTTTCTTGCCCCTGCTGCCATTATTTTCCTCTTTAGTAGCGGCTACGGCCGAGTCCATGTCCCGCCAGGTGGCCAACGCCCATACCATTTACAACCTGATCAGCAGCATGGCCATCCTGCCGTTCATCCATCCCTTTACCCGCCTGGTTGAACTGGCCGTACCCGACCGCCGCAGTTGAGGGTTGAGTGTTGAGGGTTGAGGGTGGAGTGTGGAGTGTGGAGTTATGAGTGTGGAGTGTGGAGTGTGGAGTTATGAGTGTTGAAAATACGGTTTTATGATGATTGTATTGAAATTAAGAAAATGTTAATGGCAACCACAAAAACCATGGCAAATAAAAACTCAACTCTTAACTCTCAAAATTCAGTGAAATCATTACCGCCTGAACCGGCGCGGGTCAACGTACATCTTGCCCCTTCTGCGACGCCGGCGCAGGAGTACCCTGATCCGTAGCAGGGTAATTATCGCAAACAAGGCCAGGGGTACATGCCACCAGTGGAAGGTTCGCTTGCGGTCGACTCCCCGGGCGGCCACCAGATCCACCTGGCCCAGTTCGCTTCCTTCCGCACTGAGAACCAACTTCGCCACTTGCTCCCTCTCATCCACCGGGGCACTGAAGTCTTCCCCGGGCACAATCTCCTGTTCAACCTTGACCTCGCTGCCCACAGGAAAACTATAATAAAAATCAGAGGCTGTAATCAGCGAAACCTGAGCCGTTCCGTTGGGAATATCAACTCCGCCGATCAACTGGCCCTTTTTAACTAGGAGGCGGGTTTCAAAATTCTCGAACCCATAGTCCAGCAGTATCGCAGAATCCGTGTAGTGATTATTGCCGTCGCATTTCATGACCACGGCCAGCATCTCCCGGCCGTCCCGGGCAGCCGCGGACACAAGGCACTGGCCGGCCTGCACGGTATAGCCGGTCTTAACCCCCAGGGCGCCGGTATACTGGTGCAACAGGCGGTTATGATTCCAAAGCCAGGTCTGGGGCTGCATTTCTTCAGGAAGATTCCGCTCAATCTCATGGTTGGAGGTGGCCACCAAACGCCGGAAATCCTGGTTTTGCATGGCATAGCGGCTGATCAGGGCCAGGTCCCTGGCGGTGGAATAATGCCGCGGATCAGGCAGCCCGTCGGGGTTGACGAAATTTGAATTAGAGGCGCCTGCTTCCCGGGCTTTCTGGTTCATCATAACGGCAAACTCGTCCACCGAGCCGGCTATATGCTCAGCAATGGCCACAGCAGCGTCATTGGCCGAACTCATCATCAGGGCATATAAAAGATTTTCCATTTTAATTTGCTCCCCCACCTGCAGGCCGATGGCCGAGCCCTCCACGCCTGACGCCCGCTGGCTGACGGTTACCAACTCATCTGGACCGGCTTCCTCAATGGCGATAATGGCAGTGAGTATCTTGGTGGTGCTGGCCGGATACATTTCCCTGTCAATATCTTTACCAAACAAAACTTTCCCGCTCTGCATATCCATCACCAGCCCGGTTTCAGCCGAAATAACGGGTTCCGCCGCCAGGGCTTGCGGTGCCGGCAGCAGCAGGGCAAAATATAGCACCGTCATAAAGAGGTAAGAGATGGCCCATAGTTTACGCAACGCACTTCCTCCGTTGTCCATATTTAGAACCCGGCCCTAAGCGCAAGCCTCATCCCGCCCCGGCCGGGCAATGATAAAAACCATACCTTCTTTCCTGTACTCAAAGCTGTAATTATTCAACAGCGGGCATCCGGATGCCTGCAAAAAAAATCTAAAATCCATCCCCCGCACTATGTAAAATAAGGTACCTGCAGTTTTCCCATGCTGACTCCTGACTCCTGAGCAGTTACAGTTCACCTGCAAAAAAAGACGGCCTTCTTCTGAAGAGCCGCTATTTGTTATGAAATTAGTTCTCAGGTTTACCTGGCGACATCCGCTGTGGGCGTTAATCACTGAACTAATCCGCCCTAAGACCCCCGCCTCTGCAGGCGGCGGGTTTCAAAGGGCGGTTAAGTCCAGTATGGACTCGGCTAACATTCAGAGGGGGTTGAATCCCCCTCTGAATGAAGTCTCGTTCAAGCGCCGGCAGAAACACCCACATGCTCAGCCACCGGCGCCACAACTATACTCCTGGCCAGTTGACGCCCGATGGCTATTTCCTGCTTGTGGCGAGACACCACAACTGGTCCGGCCGGTACAACTTCCCGGCACATAACCACAGCTCCCTCACTAATGCCGAAACGAATTGCCTGAGCCCTTACCACATCATTGGGTATAGATTCAATTCTTATTGATTGGCCACGCTTGCATTGATCCAAAGTCATCAGTGAATCCCTCCCGGAATGACTACCATTGTCATGAACCCGATAAAGAAAACCGTTCTCATTAACATTATAGTACCTGCGGTTATGAAGGTCAACCATTAATTACACCCGGTGTAATTTTTTTAATAGCTGGAGATAATAACTTATATCTTGCAGGGGAAAGGGTGTATTAATAATGACCAACATTGATACCGAGGGTATGGCTGTAGCCAACCTCAGTGAAAATGAGCTTACCCGGCTTATGGAAACAGAAAAGCAAATCAATAAAAACCGTACCCGGGGTGAGGTTTACCTTCTGGCCGTAAGCAGGCACAGTCAGACAACGGACGTTGGGCGCCGGACATAGGAAATAGGTAAAGTCAGGGGTCAGTAGTCAGGAGTCAGGAGTCAGAATGAGAAAACCAGCGAAAACAATTTGAAGATTTACTGGTATGGCAGAAGGCGCACCTGTTTGTACTTGCGGTTTATCGTTTATCCATGGCGTTTCCGAAGTATGAGATATACGGTTATTCTGAATCCTGACTCCTGAATTCTGAATACCTGAATAGTAACGGCAATAGGTAAATAATTGCCGGGGTCAAGCTATATCCTGACCCCGGCAATTCTATCTGATTGACTTACAATAAAGGAAAGATCAGGCCGCGGGTTGAATATGTCAGGCGAGGGAACCGCCCCGGGGAACGGGCAGCACCAGGCCGGCAAAAGGCATGATCAGGGCCTTAAAACCATCTCCGTGCTTGTGGCGGACATATTCCAGGGCCGACTGAAGGTCCGGGGCATAGGTCATAAACAGCTTGCTGGTTTGGCGCCGGCTCAGGTCCGACACCAGCACCACCTCCCTTTTTGACACCACCCGGGCAAGGGCAAAGGCTTTATGCCCCCCCAGCACAAAACCCCGGGCAAACCGTTTTATGATATCTTCCGGGGATGATGCCTCATCAAGCCATTTTACCAGGGTGTCCTCGCCAAAGCCTTCCCCGCACCTGGCGGCGAGAATGACCGTGCCCCCCTCTCTGACGGCCCGGGCCGCATTGCGCAGGGGCTTGGCCATCTGGTACGCATTTATGTCCCTGGGGTGCCCGCCGGCCCCGGCCACAACCACATCAGCCGGCGCATCCAGCTCGACGATACTCATCCGCCGGCTGTAATCAACACCTGACTCCCAGGCCGCCTCAAGGTCGCCGGCAACCACATGCAGTAACTGGTTATGCTCATCGGTAACGGCATTCAGGATGAAATCCACTCCCACCTTGCGGGCCGCCTCCACCATCAGGTGGTGGGCCGGGTTGCCCCGCCGGCGCGCCGCGCCGACACCGGGGCGGGTCATCATGGAATGGTGCGAGGCAATCAGGCTCCGGCCGGCCACCCCGGGCAAAACAGACTTGCGTCCGCCGGAAAAGCCGGCTATCTCATGGGGTATAATGATGCCGGTGGTGATTAGCAGGTCAGCTTCGGCCACCTCCCGGTTGATTACCAGCCGGCGCCCTCCGCCCAGTGGCCCCAGGTCAACCAGGTCATGGTCGGGGTCATGATTTTTTATCCTGTAGCTGCTTGCTATGGCCGGGCCGAATATTAACTGGTTTTCCTCCGGGGTGTTGCCCCGGTGAATGCCGGTGGCCACCACCAGGGTTATGTTCTCCCGGGCCACCCCGCTGCTCTCCAGTACAGACAGCAGGGGCGGCAGCAATTGGCGGTACGGTACCGGCCTGGTTACATCATTGACAATGACCACCACCCGGCGGGGCGCCCGCTCCCGAACCAGGTTTTCCAGCGGAGGCGCCCCCAGAGGGTTTGCCAGCGCCTGCCGCACAGCATCTGCAGGGTCTGCCGGGGGATTGCCCGGGCGGGGCTTGAGAATGCCGGCAATGTTGGCCTCGGGCAGAATTCCCTTTATGTAACCGGCGCCATATTTTAGCTGCAACTCCAGGACAATCACACCTTTTTCCTTGTTCTATCAGCGCAGCGCCATAGACTCGGTTTGGCATTTTTAAGGGGGTGAATCATGTGGACAAAAATTGGATCCAAGACCGCCTGAAACAAATCCTGGGGCCGGAACGGGTGCTGGCAGGGGAGCTGAATCACCGCATGTACTCCTACGACAGCTCCTTCCTGGCCCGGTTAAACAACTACATCCCCGACGCGGTGGCATTTCCCGCCAGCACAGGACAGGTGGCGGAGGTAATGAAATTTGCCTGGGCCAACAATATTCCGGTAACCCCCAGGGGGGCGGGCACCGGCGAAACTTGCGGCTGTGTGGCCGTCCGGGGCGGTATAGTGCTGGACCTTTCACCCTGGGACAAGATCGAGGAAGTTGACACCGCCAACATGCAGGCGCTGGTCAGGCCCGGGGTTATTCACGCCAGTCTTAACGAGCACCTGGAGTCCCACGGCCTTTTCTTTCCCCCGGACCCGGGCAGCAGCCGCATGTGCACCCTGGGGGGCATGGTGGCCAATAACTCCAGCGGCCTGCGGGCAGTTAAGTACGGCACAACTGAACATTATGTATTGGGCCTGGAGGTAGTATTGCCGGACGGGGAGGTTATTATCACCGGCGGGGCCGCCTGCCGGGCTATCAAAAATGTTTCGGGACTTAATCTGACCCAGCTGTTTACCGGCTCTGAGGGAGTGCTCGGGGTGATCACCCTGATCCGGCTCAGGCTCTGGCCCCGTCCCGGGGCCAGGGGTATGATCATGGCCCAGTTCAGGCGCCTGGCTGACGCCACCCCCACTGTGCTGGAGGTATACCGCGGCGGCATTCTGCCCTCCGGGGTGGAAATCCTGGACGATTCGGCTATCCGGGCCGTTAACCTTTACTACCCGGAGGCTGCCCTGCCCGAAGAAGCAGAGGCTATTTTACTGTTTGAGGTTGACGGCAATCCCGCCTCTGTACAGTGGGAGGGTGAGCAAATAGCTGCCATCGCCGGCCGCAGGGCGATCCGGGTTGAGTGGGCCACCGAAAAGGGACGCATGGCCGGCCTGTGGCAGGGGCGAAGCCTGGTGGCGGCTGCAGCGGCCCGGCTGCAGCCCGGCAGCACCAGGATTTTTGCCGGGGAGGACATCTGCGTTCCCCTGAGCCGGGTTGCCGAGGCCCTGGAACAAATCAAGGCCCTGGGCCAGCGCCATGGCATTGCCGTGGTCAACTTCGGTCATATCGGCGACGGCAACATCCATACCGCCCCGGTCATTGACCCCCGGGACCGGGACCAGGTTGCCAGGGCCGCCCGGCTGGTTGACGAAATCCACCGCCTGGCCATCCGCCTGGGGGGCTCCACCACCGGTGAACACGGGGTGGGCGCCGTCCGTTCCTGCTACGCCCGGGAGGAGCACGGCGCGGCCCTGGACACCATGTTAAAGGTTAAAAGGGCCCTGGATCCCAAAAACATAATGAACCCGGGAAAGATTTTTCCCGGGAGTGAAGGTGAGCAGGTATGACCAGATTATCTGTAAAGGAACTGGAAACATACCTTAACCGCTGTGTCCGCTGCGGGCAGTGCCGCTCAGTCTGTCCGGTGTTCGGGGTAATCCGCCGGGAGGGGGCAGCGCCCCGGGGCAAGGTATACCTGGCCCACGAAATGCTGCACGCCCGCATCCCCCTGTCAGCCGAGGCGGAAAAACATTTGTCCCTGTGCCTTGGCTGCATGGCCTGCTCCCGGGAGTGCCCCACGGGCATTCCGGTGCACGAAATAGTATATCTCGCCCGCTCCAGGCTGGCCGCCGCCGTACCCGCCCCGGCCCGCAACCTGCTTTACACCCGCATCTGGACCAGCCCCTCTTTGTTGTCCGGCGCGGTTTCACTGGCCCGCCTGCTGCAGGCCGGCAACTTGCTGGGCCCCCGGCTTACCAGTCACCTGCCCCGCAATCTGCTGAACACCGCCGCCCTGCAAAGGCCGGCCCGGTCTATGCTGGGGGAGGTGTACCAGCCCCCGGGGCCGGCCGTGGCCAACATTACCTACTATATCGGCTGCGGTACCAACTTCCTCTTTCCCGGCCTGGCCCGGCAGGCGGTAAGTGTATTGACCTCCCTGGGTTGCAGGGTGAAAGTATCCAAGGACACCGCCTGCTGCGGCCTGCCCCACCTGGCCGCCGGCCTGCCGGAAACAGCCGCCGGCCTGCTGGAGCGCAACCTGGCAGCCCTGACCACAGCCGGGGCGGACGCCGTAGTAACCGACTGCGCCACCTGCTACTCCACCCTGGCCGGAGACGCCGGCAGCAGTTTGCGGGTACTGGACCTTAACCAGTTGATTTTATCCCTTCCGGTAAACCCGGGCCGGTTCAAAGAAGTCCCACCCCGGCGGGTCACCTGCCATGACCCCTGCCACCTGTCGGCCTCGGGCGGCACTGACTGGCCCCGGCGCCTGCTGGCAAGCATACCGGGACTAACCCTGACGGAAATGACCGGCAGCGCCGGTTGCTGCGGCGGCGGCGGCACCTTTATGCTCCGGCACCAAGAAATCAGCGATGCTTTACTGAAGCAAAAAATAAGCAGCCTCAACGCAACAGGCGCTGATACAGTAACCACCTGCTGCCCGGCCTGCATGCTCCAATTGAGCAGGGGCAACCCCGGGCTGTCAGTGATTCACCCGGTCCAGCTAATGTCGATTCAATTATAAAAAGCGTTCTTTTATCTTGGCCAGGCCCCCTTCAACATCACCCTGGCCACATAAATACTCCACCGCGCCGGACACCTGGCTGTACCTGGCCGGATTGAGCATGTCCTCCAGGGAACGGTAAACACCCATCCTCCGGCCAACCTGGAAATTGACCCGCTCAGCATCGGGCAGATTGAGATAACGATCAATAACTGCCAGCATGGCAGCCTTATCCCCGGGCAACTGCCCCTCAACCTCCTCCAGCAGGTTAAGGATATGGTCACTTACCACCCGGCTGCTAATCCCTTCCAGAGATTCAATAAGCAGCCTGATTTCCCTAACCAGGTCATCCTCGGCCAGAGTATGGAAACTTCCCGCCTGCACATCATCATGCAGGGGAGTGCCGGGCACTACGGCCAGGCTCCTCAGCCTGATGTGGTCCGGGTTGATGGCATTTATAACCCTGGCTGTTTCTAAAGCATGCTCATGGGACCAGCGGCGCCCCCCCAGACCCGGCATTACATACACACAAAGGGAAATACCCGCAGCCACAATTTTTTGACCGGCCTTAATCAGTATCTCCGGGGTGATGCCTTTGGCCATAAACGTGAGAACATCGGCGCTGCCCGACTCCATACCCAGGTGAATTCTGGACAGGCCGGCCTGCCGTATAGATTTCAGATCCTCCAGGCTCTTACGGGCGGCGGTATTGGCCCGGGCATAGATGGTAACCCTTTCCACCGGGGGAAAACTGTTGCGTATCTGCTCCAGAATGGCTACTAAATCTGCCGTCTTTACATCTAACGCATTGGCATCCTGCAGGAACACGGTCCGGGCCCCGTGGTACAGCCAAACTGCAACCCTGGCCCCGTAAGGGCCAAGTTCACTGTAAGCAGCCCGGACAACCTGCTCGTTAACCTCTCCGCCGCAGCCCTGCCGGAGGGACAGGGCCCGCACCCGGTCAGTCAGCTCCCTGATACCCAGGATTTCCCGCCGCACCTCCTCCGGGTCCCGCCTGCTGAAGGCGGTATCTTTATAGGTAAGGCAAAACTTACATTTATTCCAGGGACAGTTCCTGGCAACCCGGATTAGCAAGCTGGCCGCCTCACTGGGCGGGCGAATCGGTCCCTGCTCAAAAGCCATCCAGCGACCCCCCTGATAAGTTAATTTTATTGCTTATTTTAACACAAATCCCGATTAATTTATTGAGTTTTAATTTATTGCAGGAATTAGACACCGGATGAGAGAATATAAAGCGATTGAAATAAATATTTAAACTATGAAGCTCAAATCATGAAATTTAAAGTTATAAATGATTCCACTGCAAAAAGGGGTATTTTTTTCTTGTATTTTCCCCCTCAAGGAAATTGACTGGAATTATCATCCATTTTACTGACCATTATTTTAGCTTCCTTTACGGTTTTATGCTTGGATTATGG
>JBFMEU010000055.1:0-19379 GCA_040753155.1 Bacillota bacterium | reverse complement strand
ATAAAGATTTCCGGTGACAATGGCGGAGGGGATACACCCGTTCCCATCCCGAACACGGCAGTTAAGCCCTTCAGCGCCGATGGTACTTGGGCGTAAAGCCCCGGGAGAGCAGGACGTTGCCGGAATATATTAAGCCCGAAGCATTGCGCTTCGGGCTACTTAAATACGCCCCTCCAACCTCCAACTTCCAATCTCCAACTTCCGCCTTTTGACACAGGTGTCCGGAAAGTTGTATTATATGGTTAAAGTCAGGCAAAGTCAAATAAAGGGATAATATGGGTTTAGGGGTCGGTGGTTTGGTGCAAAACATTTCCAATATAATTGAGCGTTATCTAAAGAAAATGTTGGCCGAAAGCAGGGAAGGATACATTGAGATACAGCGGAATCTGCTGGCGGAAAGCTTTAACTGCGCCCCCTCGCAAATTAATTATGTGTTGACTACGCGGTTCACCCTGGAAGGCGGGTTTGTGGTGGAGAGCCGCAGGGGTGGCGGGGGCTATGTAAGAATAAGTAAAATTCCCCTGTATGACAAATTTGGGATCCTGGTTCAGATTTGTAATCTTATCGGTTCCGGCATATCTGAGCATGGCGCCCGGGGGATAGTAAAGAGGCTGCAGGAAAATAGTTTAATATCCGGGCGGGAGGCTTCCCTAATCCTGGCTGCTGTTAGCAGGAGTGTATTAAGAGTGGCGTTGCCTGCCCGGGATCAATTGAGAGCCAATATACTAAAGGCTATACTAATAGCAATTTTGCAAACTGACTCTGAAAAGCAGGAACAGTAAGAGCAAGTGCACAAGGTTCTGTTGAAGAATGCCGATATTACTTGATACTTACGAAGGATCTTGGATATGGTGATACTTACGAAACAAACTTCTCTTGCAAGAGGTTAGTAAATTGCTGGAAGCATATTCTCGGGGCATTCTGACTCCTGAATTCTGAATACCTGAGTAGTTACTTTTCTAAACCGGGACGGGGGGGCTGATTATGTTATGTGAGCGATGCCAGCAAAAACCGGCTGTTGTTCATTTTACTGAGATTATAAACGACCAAAAAAAACAAATGCACCTGTGTGAGTCATGTGTTCGGGAGATGCAGGCCCAGAGTTTTGGTTTTGCGCCCCAAATGAACTTGCATAAATTTTTGGCAGGCCTGCTTAACACTGATCTAAACAGAAGTTTTCCAGGCTCGGCGCAGCATATCAGCGACTGCCAGAAATGCGGTTTGTCTGAGGCTAAATTCATTCAGCAGGGCTTGTTGGGTTGTGGGGAGTGCTATACACATTTTGCCGGGCGGCTGCAGCCCCTGGTTAAAAGGATCCATGGGCACAGCGTCCATGAGGGCAAGGTGCCGCAGCGAATTAGCAGCAAGGTAAGTCTAAAGAAGAAGATTGATCAATTGCGGGCCAACCTGAAGGAAGCCGTGGGGAAAGAAGAATTTGAAAGGGCGGCGGAACTCAGGGACAAGATCAGGGATTTGGAAGAGGAACTAGGTCGGGAGGGTTAGTCATGTCACTACGGGACAATGTTATTAATGCATCCGGCGGGTGGACGGACGCCGCGGCCCCCGAGACAGATGTAGTGGTAAGCAGCCGGGTAAGAGTGGCCCGCAATATGGCCGGCAGGCCCTTCCCCCACTGTTTGAGTTCGGAGGAGGCCCAACAGGTCATTGAGCAGGTGCGTTTGGCTATAGCCTCAACTGGGTTTATGTCCGGGGAGGGCCGGTTTGTTCTGATAAAGATGGCAGAATTGACCCCGGTGGAGAGACAAATACTAGTGGAAAAGCACTTGATCAGCCCGGATTTATTAAACAGCCCCGAGAAAAAGGCAGTTGTGCTGAGCGATGATGAATTGATCAGTATCATGATTAATGAGGAGGATCATTTACGCATCCAATGTTTAATGCCCGGGCTGCAGGTGTTGAGGGCGTGGGATCTGGTCAACGGAATTGATGACAGTATGGAGAAGCAAATAGAGTATGCTTTTTCCGGGACAATGGGTTACCTTACCACTTGCCCCACTAATGTTGGTACCGGCTTGCGGGCATCAGTAATGGTTCATTTGCCGGGTTTGACTCTGGTGGGGCAGTTAAAGGGTGTTCTAACTATGGTGTCCAAACTGGGACTTGCGGTAAGGGGTCTTTACGGAGAGGGAACCGAAGCGTCCGGCAACTTCTTCCAGGTTAGCAACCAGATTACCCTGGGACATGCTGAAGAAGATATTGTTAATAATCTGGTCCTGGTAACCAGGCAAATTTTGGCCCAGGAGCGGGCGGCAAGGGAGGCGCTTTTAAGTGAGCGGCGGGAACAGCTGGAGGATAAGGTGGGGAGGGCTTACGGCGTTTTACGGCATGCCAGGCTAATTACCGCTGATGAAGCCATGCGCCTGCTTTCTGATTTAAGGCTGGGGGCTTATCTGGATTTAATTCAGGGCCTTCCGCCCCATTTGGTGACTGAGCTAATGCTATTGTCTCGCCCCGCTTTTCTGTTAAGAATGGCGGGAAAAGAGTTGAACCCATTTCAATTGAACGTTCAGCGTTCTAATTTAATCCGGCAAAAACTGGCGGAATTATCCGGAGGTGAATAAATATGTACGGTCGTTTTACCCAGAAGGCGCACAAAGTACTGCTGCTGGCCCAGGAGGAGGCAAAGCGGCTCAACCACAACTATATTGGGACTGAGCATATTCTGCTGGGGCTTATCACAGAAGGAGAAAGTGCGGCAGCCAAGGTATTGCAATTCCTGGGTATTGAGGCTGGCCAGTTGCGTAAAATAACTGAGCAGGCGGTAGGCAAAGGCAAGGAGCAGCTCAGGGGTGAAATGGGCCTTACGCCCAGGGCCAAGCGGGTGCTGGAGCTTTCTGTCGAGGAAGCGCGCCATCTGGGCGCCAATTATGTTGGGGTTGAACACCTGCTCCTGGGGCTGATCCGTGAGGGGGAAGGCGTGGCGGCCCAGCTTTTGCAGTCTCTTGGGGCGGACCAGGACAAGGTCCGGGCCCTGTTAATGGAATCTTTAGGGGGCGCCGGAGGCAATCCCCATAATCAAGGCCAAAGTTGTGCCGGGCGGTGTGGGGATCCTGGCGGCATGCTGGAAAAGTATGGCCGGGACTTGACATTCCTGGCCTCTGAGGACAAACTTGACCCGGTGGTGGGGCGAAACAAGGAGATTGAGCGGGTTATCCAGATTCTTAGCCGCCGCACCAAGAATAATCCGGTGCTCATTGGTGAGCCGGGGGTAGGTAAGACTGCCATAGCCGAGGGGCTGGCCCAGCGTATCGTATCCGGAAATGTGCCTGAAGTACTGGCTAAAAAGCGTGTAGTTACTCTGGACTTGGGCTCATTGGTGGCCGGTACAAAGTACCGGGGTGAGTTTGAGGAGCGCATGAAGAAGGTCGTTGAGGAGATTACAGGAAATGGCAATATAATCGTTTTCATTGATGAATTGCATACCCTGGTGGGGGCCGGTGCTGCCGAGGGCGCCATAGATGCCGCCAACATTCTTAAACCGGCCCTGGCCAGGGGTGAGTTGCAGTGTATCGGTGCAACAACCCTTGATGAGTACAGGAAGTACATTGAAAAAGATGCTGCCCTGGAAAGGCGCTTCCAGCCAATAACCGTTGACGAACCCACGGTGGAGGATACCATTGCTATATTAAAGGGACTGCGGGACAAATATGAGGCTCATCACCGGGTAAGGATCACAGACCAGGCTCTGGAAGCGGCAGCGAAATTGGGTGACCGTTATATCACAGACCGCTTTCTGCCTGACAAGGCTATTGATCTTATGGATGAGGCCGCCTCGAGGGTGCGTCTGCAGGCCTTTACCGCTCCTCCGGACGTCAAGGAGGTCGAGCAGCGCCTGGAGGATGTGCGCAAGGAAAAGGAGGCTGCTGTAAATAACCAGGAGTTTGAAAAGGCGGCCCAACTCAGGGATGAAGAGCAAAATATAAAATCAGAGTTGGATTCAATCCGTAAAAGCTGGAAGCAGCGTGCCGAGGGTAATGAGCTGGTGGTGGACGAAGAAGATATTGCGCAAATAGTCTCTACCTGGACGGGGATTCCGCTAAAAAAGCTGGCTGAGGAAGAAACCGGCCGCCTGTTGAGAATGGAAGAAATACTCCATAACCGGGTTATCGGCCAGGATGAGGGTGTAATATCTGTTTCCCGCGCCATCAGGCGGGCCAGGGCCGGGCTGAAGGACCCCAAGCGGCCGGTGGGATCGTTTATTTTTCTGGGTCCCACCGGGGTTGGTAAAACAGAGATGGCCAGGGCGCTGGCGGAAGCGTTGTTTGGCGATGAGGATGCGCTGGTGCGTATTGATATGAGCGAATACATGGAAAGGTTTGCTGTCAGCCGCCTGGTAGGCGCTCCGCCCGGTTATGTGGGATACGACGAAGGGGGGCAGCTTACCGAAGCAGTCCGGCGGAAGCCTTATTCTGTGGTGCTGCTGGATGAGATTGAAAAGGCGCACCCCGAAGTCTTTAATGTTTTGCTGCAGGTGCTGGAAGATGGACGCCTGACGGATGCCACAGGCCGCACGGTCGATTTTCGCAATACGGTTATCATTATGACTTCCAATGTTGGCATGCAGACCATCAAGAGGGAATATACCCTGGGTTTCCGTGCCGCCGGGGAGCAAGATGGTTATGCCAATATGAAAAGCAAGGTCATGGATGAGCTGCGCAAAACATTCAGGCCGGAGTTTTTGAACCGGGTGGATGAAACCATTGTCTTTCATGCCCTCAACAAGGAGCATATCAGAGAAATTGTCGGCTTAATGATCCGGGAGGTAACCCGGAGGATGCGGGAATCCGGATTTGAGCTGTCCGTTACTGATGCGGCCCTGGAGCTTATTGCCCGGGAGGGGTTTGATGAGAATTATGGCGCCCGCCCCCTGCGCAGGGCTATTCAGCGTATGGTGGAGGACCGGTTATCGGAAGAGCTGCTTAAAAAGGCCATTGCCCCCGGGGACCAAGTTGCAATTGATGCCGCTAACGATAAAATTGTTGTAAGCAAAAAAACATAACTGCTCAGGAGTCAGAAGTCAGGAGGTTAGTAAGTTGCTGGAAGCATATTCTCGGGGCATTCTGACTCCTGAAGTCTGAATACTGAATAGCAACAAAAGACATGATTTGCAGGTATTCAGTAAACCCGGCAGGGGCACGGCGTTATCGTTGACGAACGACGCAGCCCGGCCGGCAACAGCGCCCGACGCAGTGAGGGCGGCAATTTATTCCATATTATGCTGGCAGACCTTGTTAGCATGTTTAAGCGGTGCTATAATGGTATAAGAAATAATACTATTCAGGTATTCAGAATTCAGAATTCAGAATTCAGGAGTCAGAATGGATCGTATATCTCATATTTCGGAAACGCCATGGATAAACGATAAACCGCAAGTACGAACAGGTGCGCCTTCTGCCATACCAGTAAATCTTCAAATGTTTTCGCTGGTTTTCTTATTCTGACTCCTGATTCCTGAGTACCTTCTGCGCGGAGCACTGGAGTGAGCGGTGATAATGCCGTGCCTTAACACCGGTTTCACTAATATATAAGAAATAATACAGGGGAGAAGACGGTTACATGGCTAATAAATCCGTCTTTTACTGCCGGTCCTGTGGGCAAAAGTCTCTTCGTTGGATGGGGCGTTGCCCCGGCTGTGGTGAATGGAACACCTTCGCCGAGGAGCGGGCTGACAACTCCGGTCGTTTACAGGAATATACGGCCATTGGCGGACAAAAGCCACAATTGATCACAGAATTGCCCTTGTTGGCAGAGGACAGGTTTTCTGCCGGGTTAATTGAACTGGACAGGGTGCTTGGCGGCGGAATAGTGCCCGGCTCCGTAATCTTGCTGGGAGGCGACCCCGGGATCGGCAAGTCAACGCTGCTGCTTCAGGTTGCCGGGCAGGTAGCCAGGAAAGGGACCGTATTGTATGTATCCGGGGAAGAGAGTGTCAAGCAAATCGGACTCCGGGCAAGCCGCCTGGGTGCCTCTGCAGAGGGCCTGTATGTTTTGGCTGAGTCAGAGCTTAACGCCGTAGAATATCATATGCGGCATCTGAAACCTGAGTTGGTGGTAATTGATTCAATACAAACCATGTACAACCCGGATCTGTCATCGGCCCCGGGAAGTATAGGTCAGGTCAGGGACTGCAGTTCCAGATTAACGCGTCTGGCCAAAAATATTAATATACCTGTATTCTTTGTGGGTCATGTAACCAAAGACGGATCCCTGGCCGGCCCCCGGGTGCTGGAGCATATGGTTGATACGGTGCTTTACTTTGAAGGTGAAAGGCACCAGATGTTCCGAATTCTGCGGGGTGTGAAAAATCGATTTGGTTCAACCAACGAGATTGGTGTCTTTGAAATGCAAGAGCAGGGGTTGGTCGAAGTGAACAACCCCTCTTCATTGTTTATGATGGCTCATCCGTGTGGTTCAGTGCCGGGGGCTGTAGTGGTGCCGGTAATGGAAGGAACTCGGCCGCTGCTGGTGGAGATTCAGGCCCTGGTTAGCTCAACTGGATTTAGTACCCCCAGGCGCATGACGGCCGGAATCGACTATAACCGGCTGGCCTTACTGATAGCGGTACTGGAAAAGAGGGTGGGCTTACTAATGGGGAATTATGATGCCTATGTAAATGTAGTGGGCGGAGTTCGGATTGATGAGCCGGCGGTTGACCTTGCGGTCGCTCTGGCGCTGGCTTCAAGCTTTCGTGACTATCCCGTTGACTGCCGTACAGCTGCGGTGGGGGAAATTGGCCTGACCGGCGAAATTCGCCCGGTTAACGCCCTGGAAAGGCGGGTGCGTGAAGCCGGGCAGTTGGGCTTTAAACGATGCCTGGTCCCGGCGGCAAATCATGCTGGAGCTAAAATCGGTGAAGTGGAGCTGCTGGGAGTGAATACTCTGGTCGACGCCATTGAGATTGCTTTAAAGGCATAGGAAGTATTTCCATGCCGGAGGTGATAGTTTGAAGGAAGACAAGCTGGAAGGCAGACTTGTAAAAATACTGCGTACCGTGGCTCCGGGCACTCCCTTGCGGGAAGGCTTGGAAAACATCCTGCGGGCTAAAACAGGCGCTCTTATCGTTATCGGGAATGGTCCTGAGGTAATGGCGCTGGCCGAGGGCGGATTTGCTGTAAATGCGGAATTTTCACCGGCTAATCTTTATGAACTGGCCAAAATGGACGGGGCGATAATTTTGAGTGAAGACACCAGGCGTATTTTGGCTGCTAATACTCAGCTTATCCCCAACCTCAGCATTCCCTCAAGTGAAACGGGAATTCGTCACCGCACAGCCGAGAGGGTGGCCAAGCAAACAGATGCCATGGTAATCTCAATTTCCCAGCGCCGTGGTGTGATCACTATTTATAAGGGCTACATTAAGTATTCCTTGCGTGATTTGGGGGTTATTTTAACCAAGGCCAATCAGGCTATACAGACATTGGAAAAATATCGGGCGGTGCTTGACCGCGTAGTAGTCAATCTTAGCATCCTGGAATTTGAAGAAGCGGTCACCCTTTATGATGTGACCAAGGCTATTCAAAGGGTTGAAATGGTACTCCGAGTGGTCAAGGAGATAGAGAGGTATATCAGTGAATTAGGGGTCGAGGGACGGCTGATTACGATGCAGCTGGAGGAGTTGGTGGCTAATATGGAGGAGGAAGGTGTTTTAATTATCCGGGATTACGCCACTATTTCCGGCGATAAAACCCCGGAGGGAATAATAAGTATGATCAACAGCTGGCCCGCCGAGGATTTGCTCGATCTCACATTGATTGCCCGGGCCCTGGGCTACCCCGGAAGTTCCAGTATTCTAGACCAAAATGTATCACCCAGGGGTTACCGGGTGTTGGAAAAGATACCGCGGTTGCCCTCGCCTGTAATTGAAAATTTAGTCCGGGAATTTGGGTCACTGAAAAAGATATTAACCGCCACCATTCAAGAGCTTGATGCGGTTGAGGGTATCGGTGAGGTAAGGGCCAGGTCCATAAAAGACGGTTTGACCCGCTATCGTGAGCAGTTAACTCAGGAGCGGCATGTTTAAAGGGCTCCTTGCGCCCTTCGTTAAGCCATGTTAAAACGTCCCAAAAGTGTCAGCTGGTTATGCTCCTTAATTACCACGTCATAGAG
This sequence comes from Bacillota bacterium, assembly GCA_040753155.1. Taxonomy (GTDB): domain Bacteria; phylum Bacillota; class Desulfotomaculia; order Desulfotomaculales; family JBFMEU01; genus JBFMEU01. The sequence continues at coordinate 11,252 of JBFMEU010000055.1, read as the reverse complement.
ATTAATGTTTAAAATATTTGAAATAGCTGCCAGGTAGAATAGCACCTGGCCAATCTCTCTTTCTACACTTTCACGGCAGTCAGCGCACATTTCTCCTTGCAGGTGTGATTCGAGCAAATCTCTTAAGTCAGCCAGAGACGCATCGGGAGGGATATTTTTTTTCCGGGCCTCAATTTTAACGCACCCGCAAAGGGTTACCGACTTTGTAATGGCCCTTTGGACGCGGGCGCTGGCTTCTTGAGTTTTTGACAAGAGATCTAGAATGCTGTGGTTATAAAGAACCATTTCAGAAACAGTGTTTTGAAAATCACTATAAACAAGATCCTTGATCAAAAGGTTACACCCCTTTGCCGTAGTAGATCGCTATGGCATTCATTCTGTGGTAATTATACCTACGAGGCGCTTGTTCTGTCAAACTGGCAGATTTAAAAATGCTTATTGACACTGTGATGCTGCTATGCTAAAATAATAGTTTCTTTGACACAGGGCCATTATTATGATATACTTTTAATGTAATAGCTTAAGGAGGGGCCGGCGTGTTTAACATAGGCGATAAGGTAGTCTACCCGATGCACGGAGCTGGAGTGATCGAAGCCATTGAGGAAAAGGAGGTCCTTGGTGAGCGGCGGCAATATTATATTCTAAGGTTGCCGGTGGGTGACATGAAGGTCATGATACCCATAACGAACAGTGAAGACGTAGGACTCAGACAGGTGGTGGACGGGGATGGGGTGCAAAAAGTTTTTCGTATCCTTGGCGAGCAAAGCACCATCATGTCTACCAATTGGAACCGGCGTTACCGGGCAAACCTGGAAAAGATAAAGAGCGGAAATATCTATGAGGTGGCTGAAGTAGTCAGGAACCTCATTAAAAGAGACAAGGAAAAGGGCCTGTCCTCAGGGGAACGAAAGATGCTGGAGAACGCCCGTCAAATACTAATTAGCGAATTGGTTCTGGCCACTGAAATGGAAGAAGATAAAGCACAATCCCTGGTGGACGGGGCTTTTGCATAAATGCGTCGGGAAACTGACGCATTTTTTTATCGGATAGACGTCCATGCCGCTGAAGCGGCGCCGGCAGGGATGAAAATACCCGGGAAGGGGACGAACGCTTACCAGCGCAGTGGCTTTTTTAAAATTTGCCATTTTTTTATTGATGCTTTCCTGGTATAAGCAATATAATGGAAGTAATTTTAGTGTTATAATAAATAGAAAAGAAAGGAGGTGAAAATAATGGTTAAAAGGATTGTTTTTTTCCTCCTGGTAATTGCGTTTGCATCCCTGGGATTTTATGCCGGCTTAAGGCTGGTTAATCAAAATGTGATTCCCATTTCTGCTACTATACCACAACTTTCTTTTGGCATAATCGGCCTGGCAACCCTTATTGGCCTGGTAGCTGGTGTTCTTCTAGCACCCTGGATCATGAGAGGAATTATTTGGGCTGCGGTCAGGATGGAGCAATATTTGCAGAAAACACCTGGCCTGGACCTCGTAATGGGTTCTGTAGGTCTTATTATCGGACTTATAATTGCTAATTTATTAGGCTCCTTGCTTGCGTTCCTTGGACCCCCGGGGAAGTTTGTCTGGGCGCTGGCCACCATATTGTTTGGTTATCTGGGATTAACCATTGGCCTTAAGAAGCGGGAAGAAATATTTAGCATCTTCAGCAATTTTCCGAGGTTTGGCAGTAAGGATAAGGCTGCCAAGAGCGAGGCCAAGCAAGGCAACTATAAAATCCTGGATACCAGTGTTATTATCGACGGGCGTATCTCAGATCTTTGCGGCAGCGGATTCATTGAGGGTGTCTTGCTAGTGCCCGCCTTTGTACTGGAGGAACTGAGACATATAGCAGACTCTCCGGATTTATTGAAGCGCAACAGGGGCCGGAGGGGTCTGGACATTCTTAACAACATGCGTAAAGATTCAAGTATCAATGTCCAGATTTATGATAATGTCAACGGACTTGAGGAATCAGCCGAGGTTGACACCAAGCTGGTCAGGCTGGCCCAGCTTTTAGGCAGCACTGCCAAAATAGTAACCAATGATTATAACCTTAATAAAGTAGCTGAATTACACGGGGTAAAGGTGCTGAACATAAACGAACTGGCCAATGCCGTCAAGCCTGTTGTGCTGCCCGGAGAAGAAATGGTGGTGCAGGTGGTGAAGGACGGCAAGGAAGTTGGTCAAGGGGTAGCCTATTTAGATGACGGCACCATGATCGTTGTGGATGGCGGGAAAAGATACCTGGGCCAAACCATTACCGTTCTGGTGACAAGTGTTTTGCAAACAGCCGCCGGGAGAATGATTTTTGCCAGGCCCAAGCCGGTTGATCGTCGCAGCGAGCCAGGCTCCTCCCGTTACAGTGAGGTGAATGCCCTTGGGTGAGCTTGTGGCCCTGATTCCGGCAGCAGGTCAGTCCCGGCGCATGGCTGCAGGCATAAATAAGCAGTATCTAACCCTGGACAACAAGCCGGTATTATACTACTCCCTGGCTGCACTGCTGGCTTGCGGAATAAAAACTGCCGTTGTGGTAGTGGCTCCCGGTGAGGAAGGCCTGTGTCGCAGGGAAGTTTTGCAGCCATATGGCCTTGACAGTAAGGTTCAGCTTGTTGCGGGAGGCGCCCGCAGACAGGATTCAGTTTATAACGGCCTGCTTGCTTTACCGCCTGAAACCGGCTTCGTGGTGGTGCATGACGGGGCCAGGCCACTGGTGAGCCCTCGGGAGGTGGCGGCTGCCATTGCGGCGGCCCGGGACTTCGGGGCGGCGGCAGTGGGTGTTCCGGTTAAAAATACAATAAAGGTGGTTGATGACAGGGGTTTTGTGCTTGAAACCCCCCCCAGGGAACATCTCCGGGCGGTTCAAACACCACAGGTGTTTTCTTATAAACTGCTTCTGGAGGCCCATCAGAGTGCCATCGCAGGTGGTTATGCCGGTACTGATGATGCGTCACTGGTGGAGCGCCTGGGGCGTCCGGTGAAAGTTGTGCCAGGTTCCTACAGGAATATCAAGGTGACAACTCCGGAGGATCTGAACATTGCTGCGGAATTGTTAAAGGTCCCGGTTGCCGGGGCAGGCGATGGATGACTTGAATTGCTGTCCCCGGTGATTAACTGTGCCCGCGGAAAACCGCGGGCGCTTCTGAATGGAGGGTAAAACTTCAGTGGTCAGGACAGGCATAGGCTATGATGTTCACCGTCTGGTTGAAGGGCGGTCCCTGATTCTGGGGGGTGTGCATATTGAGTACCGGCTTGGCCTTGACGGCCATTCTGATGCCGATGTGCTGACGCATGCTGTAATGGACGCCTTACTGGGGGCGGCCGCCCTGGGTGATATCGGAACTCATTTCCCGGATTCGGACGGCAAGTATAAGGGGATCTCCAGTCTGGCTCTCCTGGCGCAAGTGCGGGAAATGCTGGCGCAAAGAAATTTAAAGATTAATAATATTGATGCTGTTGTTGTGGCTCAGCAACCGCGCCTGGCGCCATATATCAGCCGGATGGCCGAAAATATTGCCGCTGCTTTGTTAATTGCCGGCGGGCAGGTAAACGTTAAGGCCACCACCACGGAGGGTCTGGGATTTGCGGGAGCGGGCCGGGGTATAGCCTCTTATGCCGTGGCAACCCTTACCCCGGATCACCGGTAGGCTGTTGCCGGCTTGTTGCGCCCGGTGTTATAATAGGGCCGACATATTCTGCGAACCGTTTAACAGTAAGTGTTCGTAACTACTCAGGAGTCAGTAGTCAGTAGTCAGGAGTCAGAATGAGAAAACCAGCGAAAACATTTGAAAATTTACTCATATGGCAGAAGGCGCACCTGTTTGTACTTGCGGTTTATCGTTTATCCATGGCGTTTCCGAAGTATGAGATATACGACTATTCTGAATTCTGAATTCTGACTCCTGAATTCTGAACACCTGAATAGTAACAAGTGTTCAGAGTATAAAATGCCAGGGAGGGAAAATGAGTTGAAGCACATCAAGGTAAGGTTCGCACCCAGCCCTACCGGGCCTTTACATATTGGCGGAGCCCGCTCGGCCCTTTTTAACTGGCTGTTTGCCCGGCGTTACGGAGGAAAATTTTTGGTACGCATAGAAGATACGGACTTGGAGCGGTCTTCCCGGGAGTCAGAAGAGAATATCCTGGCATCCCTAACCTGGTTGGGTTTGGATTGGGATGAGGGGATTGGGGTGGGTGGTTCCGGGGGCCCGTACCGGCAAACTGAGCGCCTGGATCTTTATCATAAATATGCCCGCCGGCTACTGGAGCAAGGGCAGGCCTATTACTGCTATTGCACTGAGGAAGAGCTGGCGGCCGAACGGGAAGCGCTGCTGTCCGCCGGCGAGATGGTTCGCTACCTGGGGCGATGTAGAAAGCTGCGCAGGGAAGACGGACTACAGCTGGAAAATGAAGGCAGGCGCGCTGTGTTGCGGTTCCAGGTACCGGATGAGCGGGTTGTGATTGTGGCCGACCAGGTGCGGGGGCAGGTAAAATTTGAGTGCAGCGGCATGGGTGACTTCATTATTCTGAAATCAGACGATGTGCCCACCTATAATTTTGCCGTGGTTGTTGACGATCACCTGATGGGTATTACCCATGTTTTACGGGCTGAAGAACATCTTTCCAACACCCCTCGTCAGATTCTTCTTTACGAGGCCCTGGGTTGGGAAATCCCGGTGTTTGCCCATATATCACTAATATTGGGCAAGGACCGCTCTAAAATGAGCAAGCGCCACGGAGCTGCCGCCATAGAGCAATATCAGGCCCTGGGCTATTTACCTGAAGCCCTGGTAAATTTCATGGCCCTGCTTGGCTGGTCGCCCGGCGGTGAAGAGGAAGTGTTTACCCTGGATCAGCTGCAGGAGCAGTTTTCCCTGGATCGGTTGGCTAAAAACCCGGCCGTGTTTGATCTGGATAAGTTAAATTGGCTTAACGGCTACTATATAAGACAAAGCTCCCTGGACAGGGTTACGTCCCTGGCCATTCCCTTTTTGCAGCGAGCAGGTTATCTGAGCTCCGAGGCAACCCCGGAGGAGCAGGAGTGGGCCAGGCTGCTGGTAACTGCCGTGCGGGAATATCTGTCTAACATGTCGGAAATAACAAATCATGCTGCCTTATTCTTTCATGTCCCTGATTACAATGACCCCGAGGCCAGGGCGGTGCTGGAGCAGGAGCAGGTGGCCCCTGTGCTTGGGGCAATAAAGGATAGGCTTGTTAAAACCTTTGACCAAAAGGTATTGGATGAGCAGGGGGTTAAGGATTTTCTAAAAAAGATGCCTAAAGACCTGGGTGTCGGGGGCAAAAAAATATATTTGCCCCTCCGGGCGGCCCTGACCGGTCGAACTAAAGGGCCCGAGCTTTATCACTTAATACCGGTACTGGGCCTGAACCGGGCAGTCGTAAGGCTTGAGAGCGCCCTGGGTTTTATCTTCGCCCAGCATTCCGGGAGTGATTTAGATGTTTGATGGGCTCCGGAGGGAAGTCCGGGCCGTCTTTGAGCGGGACCCGGCTGCCAAGAGCCTGGGGGAGGTATTACTCTGTTACCCGGGTTTGCATGCCATTATCATGCACAGGTTTGCCCACGGCCTTTACCGGCGCCGGCTGTTTTTTTTAGCCCGCCTGGTGTCGCAGTTTTCCCGGTTTTTAACCGGCATTGAAATACATCCCGGCGCTAAAATTGGCAAGGGGCTGTTTATTGACCATGGGTCCGGGGTGGTCATAGGGGAAACAACGGAGATTGGCGATAACGTTACCGTTTACCAGGGAGTTACCCTGGGCGGCACGGGCAAGGAAAAGGGCAAAAGGCATCCCACCATTGGCAATAATGTGGTTATTAGCGCCGGAGCCAAAATTTTGGGTTCTTTTGAGGTGGGGGACAACAGTAAGATCGGCGCCGGCTCGGTAGTTCTAAAACCTGTTCCTCCCAACAGCACCGTGGTGGGAGTTCCCGGCAAGGTGGTTTTCCAGGATGGCGAGAGGGTTGGGCGGGCTGATGAGAACATTGATTTGCGCCATGACCAGTTGCCCGACCCGGTGGCTGAAATGATGCTCTGCCTGCAGACTAATATTGAGCGGCTGGAGCAAAGGGTAAGGGAATTGGAGAAGATTTCAGGCGACAAAAGGACCGGGACGGACGAAGCAATGTTAAATTGTTCTGAAGGGGGCAGATAGCATTGGAAATATATAACACGCTAACCGGCCGCAAAGAGAGCTTTTCCCCCCGGGAAGAAGGCAGGGCAGCCATTTATGTATGCGGCCCCACCACCTATAATTTTATTCACTTGGGCAATGCCAGGCCGCTGGTGTTCTTCGATACAGTGAGAAGATACTTGCAGTACCGGGGCTTTGATGTTTTTTATGTGCAAAACTTTACTGATATTGATGACAAAATTATTAACCGTGCCCGGGAAGAGGGGGAAGACCCTCTGGCCCTGGCTGAGAAATATATCCGGGAATATTTTAAGGATGCCGATGCCCTGAATGTCAGGCGGGCTGATGTCCACCCCAAGGTGTCGGAGCACCTGGAGGAAATAGTGGACCTGGTGAGCATGTTAATTGACAAGGGATATGCGTATGTTGTTGAAGGGGATGTGTATTTTAATATCAGGTCATTCCCCGGGTATGGCAAGCTGTCGGGGAGGACTTTTGAAGATATGCAGGCCGGGGCCCGGGTGGATGTAGACCCCCGCAAGCAGGACCCGATGGACTTTGCCCTTTGGAAGGCGGCCAAGGACGGCGAGCCGGCCTGGGGCAGCCCCTGGGGACCGGGCCGGCCGGGCTGGCACATCGAGTGCTCGGCCATGTCGCAAAAATATCTGGGCGCCAATTTTGACATCCACGGCGGCGGCTATGATCTTGTGTTTCCGCACCACGAAAACGAAATTGCCCAATCGGAGGCGGCTACCGGGCAGCCCTTTGTCCGGTACTGGATGCACAATGGCTTTATTACCGTGGACCAGGAAAAAATGAGCAAGTCCCTGGGCAATTTCTTTTTGGTTCGCGAAATACTGGCTAAGTATCCACCGGAGTTGGTGCGATTTTTCCTCCTCAGCACGCACTACCGCAGCCCACTTGACTTTGATGATGAAAAACTGATTGCCACCGGGCGGGGCCTGGAGAGAATCAAAACCTGCCTGCGCTTAATGCAAGAAGCCCTTGCCCCCGGCCCTGAAGCAGGGGCGCCGGATGCTGCCTTCCTGGCCAGGCTGGAGGAAATTAAAGAAGCCTTCATTAAAGCCATGGATGATGACTTTAACACCGCCCTGGCTATAAGCGCTGTTTTTGATTTGACCCGGGAGGTTAACTCTTTTCTCAATAGCCGCGCCTCTTCCGCCGGGGGAAGGGCCGGACTGGTCAAGGCCATGGATGTATTCCGGGCTTTTAATGAGGTGCTGGGTATATTTAAAGTTGACCGGAACGGCAACTTGCTTATAGATGATCGGGAGGTTGGCGAAGCTTCTCTGGTAAACGGACTTATTGAACTGATCATAAAAATAAGACAAGATGCCCGCGGCAGAAAAGATTGGGCCAGTGCCGACGCTATCCGGGACGGCCTGAAAGAGTTGGGGATTATTCTGGAGGATACTCCCCGGGGTGTGCGCTGGAAAAAGCAGGCAGCGCAGTAATAATGATGGATGACAGGTGCAAAGAACCCTCTCCCCTGGTGCTGGCCTATATTGGTGATGCTGTTTATGAGCTGGCGGTCAGGAGATACCTGGTGGGAAAGGGCCTGGTGAAAGTTAATGATCTGCACCGGGAAGCGGTGCGCTATGTCCGTGCCGATACCCAGGCCATGCTGCTCCGGGTTATGGAGCATAAGTTGACTGATGATGAGAGCAGGATCGCCCGTCGCGGCCGCAATGCCAAATCAGGACATGCGCCACGGGGGGCGGGGGTTGTCAATTACCGGCAAAGTACCGGCTTTGAGAGCCTGGTGGGCTACCTTTACCTGCGGGGTGAGGAAGAGCGGCTCAGGGAAATTCTTGAACAGGCTTTTCAGTTGGTGAACGGCGAGGCGAAGACTCCTGACTCCTGAGTAGTTACCCCGGGCCATTGATAGCGGCCGGGAGAGGGTATTAACAACTCCTGACGAGGGGAGAGTAATGCAAGGTGAGTAATGTTGAACTTCATGTTGAGCTGTTGCAGTATCCGGACAATCCGGAAAAGCTGGTTGCCATGGCTGCCAGGTTGTGTTATTCGGCATCTGATATAGAAGGCTTAAGGCAGGGCATTTCCAGGCAAGACCAGTCTGATTTTGTCAATAAACTAATGGCCATGGGTCACCTTTCCCCGGTGGAGCATGCAGCATTTACCTTTGGTGTTGAAGGCGTTTCCCGGAGTTTGCTGGCCCAAATAACCAGACATCGTATTGCCAGCTTTAGCGTTAAATCCCAGCGGTACGTGACCGAGAACTTTAAATACATAATACCGCCCCGTATAGCCGAGCTTGGCCCGGAGTGCATTGAGGCGTACCGGGAGCAAATGGCAACAATTCAGAATTGGTACGACTACTGGCTGGATAAGCTGTCTGCGCATGGCGAAGGCGCCAGGGAAGATGCCCGGTTTGTATTGCCCAATGCAACGGAAACCAAGCTTATTGTTACCATGAACACCAGGGAGTTGTATCACTTTTTTAATGTGCGCTGCTGTAACAGAGCCCAGTGGGAAATCCGCGCCCTGGCCAGGGAGATGCTGCGTTTGGTGCGCAGTGTGGCGCCGGTTCTGTTCAGTCAGGCCGGCCCAAGGTGTTTGACCGGGCAATGTCCCGAGAAAGCTATGTCCTGTAAGCGCCAGGTGGAGGTCAGAGAGGAATTTGCCGCGCTGAAGTGAGCGGTGATAACGCCGTGCCTTAATACAATCGGCAAATAACACGGGTATAATTTTTTCCCTGATTAACACGTTCAATGGGAGGCAGCAATGGAACACTTGGTGACCGGCCGGAACCCGGTCAGGGAGGCTTTAAAAGCCCTTCGGCCGATCAATAAGATTATAATTGCCGAAGACCTTGACGGCCTTCCTCTGCGGGAAATAATTGATTTAGCCCGCAAGCAGGGTATACCCGTAACCAGGGCCAGGCGATCCTATTTGGATAAGATTGCCTCCGGGGAGTCACACCAGGGGGTTGTTGCCCTGGCTTCACCAGTTGAATATGCTGAAGTAGAAGACATGCTTGCCGCTGCGGATCAAAACCCGCTGCTGGTTATCCTGGATGGCGTAACCGACCCGCACAACCTGGGGGCGATCTTGCGTACCGCCCATGCTGCCGGCGCCCGGGGTCTGATCATTCCCCGCCACCGGGCGGCGCCTTTGAACGCGACAGTAGCCAAGGCTTCCGCCGGGGCAGTGGAATATCTTCCAGTGGCCCGGGTGGGTAATCTTGTGCAAACGATCAAGCAGCTTAAAGACAGGGGCTTTTGGGTTGTGGGGGCGCACATGGAGGGTCAGGTATTTTGGGAGGCCAGCCTGGACGGACCGGTCGCTCTGGTGGTTGGGGGGGAAGGTAAGGGTCTGGGCAGACTGTTGCGCCAGGAGTGTGATTTGCTGGTTTCTATTCCCATGTCCGGGCAATTGGGTTCCCTGAATGCCTCGGTGGCGGCGGCCCTGCTAATCTACGAGGTAGTCCGGCAGCGCGGATTGGTTGCCAATCCTGCCGGAGATGGTTAAACCGGTGCCGGCCCGGGCCGCAAACCATCTCAATGTGTTGCAGTCCGGTTCGTCGAGTCAATGTTATTCCCTCACTTATTGGATTATGGGGTGCTTGGTCACGGGCAGGGTGAGATGATGACAGAATATCTTGTGGTGGATGGGTATAACGTTATGTACGCCTGGTCGGAACTGGATAAGATCAAGGAGTCCAGCATGGAACATGCCCGGGACAAGTTAATTGATATGCTGGTAAATTATGCTGCCCTGAGCGGAGAAAAAGTTGTCATTGTATTTGATGCCCACCGGGTCAAAAGCAGGCTGGAGCGCACGGAGGTCTTGCCCGGGGTGCAGGTAATCTATACCAATGAGGGCGAGACGGCAGACTCGGTTATTGAGCGCCTGGCGGGTGAATATGCTGCCCGGGGGATTGTCTATGTAGTTACTTCCGACTGGGATGAGCAGAGGGTTACTTTTGGCCGGGGGGCTTACCGGATGACCCCCGGGGAACTGCGTGGTAAAATAAAACAGGTAAGTACTGAGGGGCAAAAGCCTTATGCCGGCGGCAGGCCTGCGGACAGTTACCTGGAGCACCGGTTGGAGCGGCAGCTGCGCGAAATACTGGAGCACTGGCGGCGAAAGAAGAGGTAAGTCCGCCAAATTGGCTTGACGAGCCGTAGGGGTTTCAGTATAATAGGCTTGTATATCAAGTAATCAATTATAAATATAAGCATTTACTGCACAACAAATTATCGGTAATCTGGGTGGAGAAACCCGGATTTTAATTGTCTGTAATGGATTGGATTGGGGAAAGGAAAAAATGCGGGGGGGATATTGTTGAGTCTTAACGCCCAAAGGGAGGCCTGCGGCGGTTATCACTTGATGCTCGACGAAGAGGTTGTTGAGTTTGCCCGTGAGGGCGATGAATTTGCCCTTGAATACCTGATTAACAAATACAGAAACTTCGTGCGCGCCAAGGCACGCTCCTATTTTTTAATTGGGGCGGACCGTGAAGATATCATCCAGGAAGGGATGATTGGTCTTTATAAAGCTATTCGGGATTTCCGCATGGATAAGTTATCTTCCTTCCGGGCTTTTGCCGAATTATGCATTACCAGGCAGATCATAACTGCCATTAAAACGGCAACCAGACAGAAACATATCCCGCTAAATTCTTACGTTTCCCTGAATAAGCCGATCTATGACGAAGATTCGGACAGAACTCTCCTCGACGTCATATCGGGTTCTAAAATTAGTGACCCGGAAGAACTTATTATTAGCCGGGAAGAGTTTGATGATATTGAAGAAAAGATGGGTGAAATATTGAGTTCCCTGGAGTGGAAGGTTTTGATGTCCTATCTCGAGGGTAAGTCTTACCAGGAAATTGCAGAAGATTTAAAAAGGCATGTCAAATCCATAGATAATGCATTGCAGAGAGTGAAGCGCAAACTGGAACGATATCTGGAAAAGCGGGAAGCATAGCGCCGGGGCTGGTTGAACGAGACTTCATTCAGAGGGGGATTCAACCCCCTCTGAATGTTAGCCGAGTCCATACTGGACTTAACCGCCCTTTGAAACCCGCCGCCTACAGAGGCGGGGGTCTTAGGGCGGATT
>JBFMEU010000054.1:0-19479 GCA_040753155.1 Bacillota bacterium | reverse complement strand
AATCCGCCCTAAGACCCCCGCCTCTGTAGGCGGCGGGTTTCAAAGGGCGGTTAAGTCCAGTATGGACTCGGCTAACATTCAGAGGGGGTTGAATCCCCCTCTGAATGAAGTCTCGTTCAACCAGCCCGGTACTTTATCCCATTATCAAGGTTCAGTGTTAAATGGCAACAAAAAACAGGTAAAATATTAGTATACATTCAGTGATACAGTTGTTAAGACACGGCGTTATCCACGCTCACCCCGGTACTCCGCGCCGGCAGCGTCCCGGCTTGTTGCAAACCGGACCAGCGGCGCTGCAAAGGCGGTGATTGCTTGGCTGATCACTGAACTAATCCGCCCTAAGACCCCGCCTCTGTAGGCGGCGGGTTTCAAAGGGCGGATTAGTTCAGTATGGACTCGGCTAACATTCAGAGGGGGTTGAATCCCCCTCTGAATGAAGTCTCGTTCAAGGAAAGGCGCTCGCTCTCCTCAAAGCAATACAGCAGTTGTTTGGCCATAAACCAAGCGCATTGCCACAGGGGCAATGCGCTTGGTTTTAGTAAAACTATGCTGAAACCGGCGGCTGATATATAAGCCTTAGTTCAGGATGGCGGCCAGGTCCTCGTCCGGGGTGGTAATGGGCTTGATGTCGAAGTTCTGTACCAGCACATTCAGCACGTTGGGTGTGATAAAGGCCGGCAGGCTGGGCCCCAGGCGGATGCCCTTGATGCCCAGGTGCAGCAGGGTCAGCAGAATGGCCACCGCCTTTTGCTCATACCAGGAGAGCACCATGGACAGGGGCAGGTCGTTCACGCCGCAGTTGAAGGCCTTGGACAGGGCCACAGCTATCTGGATGGCCGAGTAGGCGTCGTTGCACTGCCCGATGTCCAGCAACCGCGGGATGCCGCCGATGGTGCCCAGCTGCTTGTCAAAGAAGCGGAACTTACCGCAAGCCAGGGTCAGCACCACAGTGTCTGCCGGGGCCTTCTCCACGAATTCGGTGTAGTAGTTGCGGCCCGGTTTGGCGCCGTCACAGCCGGCCACCAGGAAGAAGTGCTTGATGGCGCCGCTCTTAACACCCTCGATAACCTTATCCGCCACACCCAGGACTGCATTCCGGGCAAAGCCCACCATTACGCTGCCCTTATCCTCATCCGAGGTAAAGCCGGTCATGGCCAGGGCTTTTTCAATTACCGGGCCGAAGTCCCCGTTCTTGACGTGCCGGGCGCCGGGCCAGCCCACCAGGCCGGTGGTAAAGATGTTATCGCTGTAAGAGGCCTGGGGTTCCTGGATGCAGTTGGTGGTCATCAGGATGGCGCCGGGGAACCCTGGAAACTCCTTCTTCTGGTTTTGCCAGGCAGTGCCGTAGTGGCCGTAGAAGTGGCTGTATTTTTTCAGCTCCGGGTAGCCGTGGGCCGGCAGCATTTCACCATGGGTGTAAACATAAATGCCCTTGCCCTCGGTTTGCTCCAAAAGCTGCGCCAGGTCTTTAAGGTCATGACCGGAAACCAGGATGCACTTGCCCTGCTTGTGGCCCAGGGGAACCCCGGTTGGTACCGGGTGGCCGTAGGCGCCCGTGTTCCCGGCATCCAGCAGCTCCATGACGCGCAGGTTAATTTCACCGCACTTAAGCACCAGGCCCACCCAGTAGTTCAGGTCGGTTTCCTTGCCGGCCAGAGCCGCCATGCCCTCGTGGATGAAGGCATAAACACTGTCGTCTTCCTGGCCCAGGATCAAAGCGTGGTCGGCATAGGCGGCCACACCCTTGATGCCGTACAGTAAAATTTGCTGCAGGGACTGAATGTCCGGAGCGGCCCCGTGGTCCCAGGCGCCTCCCGCTTCCTCACCCTGTTTCACCAGGCCGGCCAGGTCACCGGCCGGAGTAAAGCCGGCCGAGGGGTCGGCAAAGTCAGCCTGAACCTTGTCTTTTAGCTGCTCAGTTAGCTCGGCAGTACGCCTGATCAGCACCTCCAGACGCGCCGGGTCGAAATCCACATTGGTGAGGGTTGAGAATATAGCCTTGCAGGTAAAGTGATTTACCTCGCTGTCCACCACACCGGCTTTTCTCCCCTCACTGGCGTACAGTGACAGCCCCTTCACGGCGTGGAGCAGAAGGTCTTGCAGGGCGGCCACCTCGGGCTTCTTGCCGCAAACACCGGAAACTGTACACCCTGTTCCCTTGGCGGTTTGTTCACACTGGTTGCAAAACATACTCATTTATTAACTCCTCCTTTATTTATTGTTTTCACTTTTGCTGAGTTCATTTTATCCTTTAACAACTCCCGGCCCTATGAGTTGGATCAAGGATAGGGTATGATCTTGATCACACCTGGCAGCGATTTATCCTCATTATAATTCGGATTTATGCTATCATAATGATAGTATTGGAGGTTATCGATTCGCGCCGGCCATGTCCTTTGGCGCCTTCCTGTTGTCCCCGGCGGCCTCCACTTTGTACATTTTTGGCTTTGGTTGCCTGCTGTTCCGACTTGCGGCCGTAAACCTGTTGTGTCAACTTGAGCACCTTGGCCGTTAGCGCTTCAATCTGGGCCTCCAGTTCCTTTATCACTGAACTCGGCTAACATTCAGAGGGGGTTGAATCCCCCTCTGAATGTTAGCCGAGTTCAATCGCGCCACCAAGGCTGCATTCTCGGCCTCAAGATGCGCGGTTTTGTCTTTCCAGTATGGCAATCCTGTTTCTTGTGGGTGTATTTGAGTATTCATACTCCCACTATACTAAATATCATAGGTGAATTTATTATAGCAGTAACTTCAACCCGCAATGGTCGGTTTTAATCCGCCCGGCGTTATTTTCAGGCTAAGCCTTGCGTTTCAGCCAACCGTGGACATATTCGGCAATTTCCTCCCAGCCCGGCTCCCCCAACACCCAGTGGGCATGGTTCGCAAACTCCTGGCAGGTGGCCATGTCACCATATTTCCCGGCAATTTTGGCCACCACCCCGGCCGGCGTGATGCGGTCCTCCCGGCCCGCGATGACCAGCACCGGACACTTGACCCTGGCCTGGTCCACCCTGGCGGCCCCCCTCTCGTCAAACAGGGACAGGGCGATTTCAGCAACTGCCCGCCCGGATTCGTAAACCATCCGGCTATAAAGTTCCCTTTGCTCCTCTGCGGGCATCCGGTTATAGATGGCATAGGCAGCCTTGGCAAAGGGCAGCTTCAAGGGCCGTCTCCAGCAACCCCAGCGCAAAAAGCTCCCGGGGATACACTTTAGTACTGAGAGCTTAAGCATCGATATGCCGTGGGGCGGCGCCGGGGCAAGTAAAACCAGGGCATCGGCAAGGCCCCGGGCACCCAGTATTTGGGCCAGCAGGCCGCCCATGGAGTGTCCCATGATGATGGGCGGCTGGCTAAGCTTTTTTATTTCACTTTCCAGGTCACCGGTATAATCTAACAGGCTCGCAGTTCCCAGGCGGGAGTCCGGCAGGCCGTCCGGGCCAAGATCGTGATAACGCAAGGTGGGGCAGACACACTTATAACCCCTGGCCTCAAAATACTCTTTGTAATTATCCCAGACCCAACCCCCGCACATCATGCCATGAATCATAAAGATTATTTTGGCCATAGCCTCACCTTCCACCAACCGGAATATGATATAACATAATCCATATAATTCTTCCACCTTTATAGCCGGGTCCCTGCCTTTCAGATTTTAATAGCCGGACCCGGGGATAATAATTTTTTAAAATGTGCATGATTTTGGTGTAAGCCAGTCATCTCTTGATTAAAAGCTGTTTAAAGGCTAATTACCGCTCATTGCCCTTTAGTCTGAAGCGGAGGTTTGTGACCATGGCCGAAGCAGAACTTTACCTGCTGCGTGAGCTGGCCCGGCTCCACGGCATCGAGACAAACAATGATCAGCCCGGTGGCGCTTCCCCCGAGCCGCTGCTGCTTTTGCTCCGGGCGCTGGGGGCGCCGGTCGGGAGCCTGGCCGATGTTCCCGACGCCCTGCGGGAGCGCAGGCAGCAGCAATGGCGGCGCTGCTGCGAGCCGGTAGTGGTGTCCTGGGACGGCGGGCCCGCCCATCTGGAGCTAAGACTGCCGGCGGCCCTGGCGGACGGGTTTGCCAGCTGCCGGCTGGAACTGGAAAACGGCGCCGTCTGGCGCTGGGCCCGCAACCTGGAACGCCTGCCGGTGCTGCAGGTTAAAACTGTGGAGGGAGTGGACTACGCGGTCAGAAAAATCTCCCTGCCTTCCGGTCTGCCCCCGGGCTACCACCGGTTCAGCCTGGATCTGCCGGCCGGTGCTCAGGAAACCCTGGTTATTGCCGCCCCGCGCCAGGCCCACAGCCTGCCGGAGGGTTCCGCCGGCCGGGTGTGGGGAGTTTTTCTGCCCCTGTACGCCCTGCACTCCGGGCGCAGCTGGGCCGCCGGCGATCTCACCGATCTGGAAAACCTTATGCGCTGGGCGCATAGCCTGGGGGGCGGCCTGGTGGGCACCCTCCCCCTGCTGGCGGCCTTTCTGGACGAACCCTTTGACCCGAGCCCCTACTCGCCGGCCAGCCGCCTGTTCTGGAACGAATTCTACCTGGACCCGGCCCGGGCGCCCGAATACGAACACTGCCCGGCAGTCCGGGAAATGTTAAACTCCCCGGCGGCGCAGGAGGAAATCAAAAGGCTTAAGGCCACCCCCCTGGTGGACTACCGCCGGGGCATGGCCTTAAAGCGCCGGGTACTGGAGCATCTGATGGAATGCTGCTTTGACGGCGCATCCAGCAGTCACGAAGAGCTGCAAAAATGGGTGGCCGAAAACCCTGCCGTCCTGGATTATGCCGGCTTCCGGGCCGGTGTTGAAACCCTTCGCGCCCCCTGGCAGAGCTGGCCCGGGCGGATGCAAGGGGGCGCTCTGCAGGAGGGGGACTACGACCCCCGGGCCGCCCGCTACCACCTTTATGTGCAGTGGCTGCTGCACCGGCAGCTGCAGGGACTGGCCGGGCAGGCCCGGCAAAATAACCGGCCCGGCCTTTACCTGGACCTTTCCCTGGGGGTTCACCCGGCGGGCTACGATGTCTGGCGGCACCGGGCCTCCTTTGCCCTGTCGGCAAGCAGCGGCGCGCCGCCGGATATGCTTTTCACCGAGGGGCAGGACTGGCAGTTTCCGCCCCTGCACCCGGAGCGCGTCAGAGAGCAGGGCTACGGCTATTTCATTGCCTGCCTGCGCAACCACTTAAAGTATGCCGGCATTTTGCGCATCGACCATGTGATGGGGCTGCACCGCCTGTTCTGGATCCCCCGGGGGCTGTCCGGCCGGGACGGCCTGTATGTCCGGTACCGGGCCGAGGAGTTCTACGCCATTTTGGCCCTGGAGTCCCGGCGCAGCCGCGCCCTGATTGTAGGTGAAGACCTGGGCAACGTGCCCCCTTATGTCCGGCCGGAAATGGCCCGGCACAAATTCTGCCGCATGTATGTCCAGCAAACCGAAGCCGGCCCGGAAGGCCTTAATCCCGTTCCGGAAGATGCCCTGGCCTGCCTGAACACCCACGACATGCCCCCCTTTACCGCCTGCTGGCTGAACCGGGACAACGCCGGCCGCCGGCGCCTGGCTCACTACCTGCGCGGCAAGGGCTGGCTCAAGGCCCCCACCGACAAACTGGAGGACGTGTTAAAGGCCTGCCTGCTGCGGCTGGCGGCCAGCCCGGCCCGGATACACCTGCTAAACCTGGAGGACTTGTGGTTGGAGACAACGCCCCAGAATATACCCGGGACAACGGACGAATACCCCAACTGGCGGCGCAGGGCGCGCTATACCCGGGAAGAATTCAGCGCCATGCCGGGATTAAGGGAACTGCTGCAAAATATCAACCACCTGAGGACCGGTGAGTAACCCAAGGAGGCTTTCAGCAATGGAACGGTACATCTGTATTCACGGTCACTTCTACCAGCCGCCCCGGGAAAACCCGTGGCTGGAGGACGTCGAAACACAAGACTCCGCCTACCCTTATCACGACTGGAACGAGCGCATCAGCGCCGAGTGCTACGAGCCCAATACCGTCTCACGGATCCTGGACAATAAGCATTTAATCAGGAAAATTGTGAACAACTATGCCCGGATTAGCTTTAATTTCGGCCCCACCCTGCTGGACTGGCTGGAGAAAAACGAGCCGGCGGTATACCAGGCCATCATTGAGGCCGACCGGGAAAGCCGGCTCTACTTTTCCGGGCACGGCTCAGCCCTGGCCCAGGCCTACAACCACATGATCATGCCCCTGGCCAACCGCCGGGATAAAATCACCCAGGTGATCTGGGGCATCCGGGACTTTACCGGCCGCTTTGGCCGCCTGCCCGGGGGCATGTGGCTGCCGGAAACCGCGGTGGACCTGGAAACCCTGGACATCATGGCCGAACAGGGCATCAAGTTCACCATTCTGGCCCCTTACCAGGCCCGGCGGGTGCGCAAAATAGGAACCGGCCACTGGCATGAGGTGGGGCCCGGGGGCATAGACCCATCCATGGCCTATCTTCAGCACCTGCCCTCAGGCCGGTCCATCAATATTTTCTTTTACGACGGCCCCATCTCCAGCGCGGTGGCCTTCGAGCGGCTCCTCTCCAGCGGGGAACACTTTGCCCACCGCCTGCTGAGCGGCTTCAACAAGGAGCGCGCCTGGCCCCAGTTGGTTAACATCGCCACGGACGGCGAAACCTACGGCCACCACCACCGGCACGGGGACATGGCCCTGGCCTATGCCCTTAATTACATAGGCAAAAACAATCTGGCCCGGATTACCAACTACAGTGAGCACCTGGCCGACCACCCCCCCACCCACGAGGTGGAAATCAAAGAAAACACCGCCTGGAGCTGTGCCCACGGGGTGGACCGCTGGCAGGCCGATTGCGGCTGCAACTCGGGCTTCAACGCGGGAACGGGTCAGGCCTGGCGGGCGCCGCTGCGCAGCGCTTTGAACTGGCTCCGGAACACCCTGGCACCCCTGTATGAAAAGCAGGCCGGCCGGTACCTTAAAGATCCCTGGGAGGCGCGCAATGATTACATTACCGTAATCCGGGACCGCTCGGACAAAAACCTGCGCCTGTTCTTGAACAAGCACGCTGTCCGCGACCTGGAGCCGGAGGAAGTGGTCACCGTCCTCAAACTGCTGGAAGTACAGCGCAATGCCATGTTGATGTACACCAGCTGCGGCTGGTTCTTTGACGACATCTCGGGCATCGAGACGGTTCAGATCATCCAATACGCCGGGCGGGTGATCCACCTGGCCAAGAAGCTATTTGACCGGGGCCCGGAGATCGAGTCCCGCTTTCTGGAAATGCTGGTCCTGGCCAGGAGCAACAAGCCCGGCCAGGGCACCGCAGCCGACATTTACCATAAATCCATCCGGCACTCGGCGGTTGACCTTAAAAAACTGGGCGCCCACTATGCCATCTGCTCACTATTTGAAAGCTTTGACCTGATGGCCAAAATATACTGTTACACCATTGAACGGCAGGACTACCACCTGCATGTGGCGGGAAGAACCCAGGTGACGGTGGGCCGGATTAAAGTCACTTCGGAAATAACCCGGGAGACAGCCACCCTGACCTACGGGGTGCTCTATTTCGGCTACCACAACCTCACCGGCGGCGTCCGGGTTTACCACGGCGAGGAACCCTACCGGGAAATGGTCCAGGGGGTGGCCGGCGCCTTTGAGCGGGCTGACTTTGGCGAGGTGTACCGCCTGCTGAACCAGTATTTCGAGGGCATGAACTACTCCCTAAAACAGCTTTTCCTGGACAAACAGCGCAACATCGTGAACCTGATCCTGGAATCCACCCTGGCGGATACCGAGTCCGAATACGGGCAGATTTACGAGCGCCACGCCACCCTGATGCGCTACCTCAAAAACCTGGGCAACCCCCAGCCCAAGGCGCTCCAGTGCGCGGCCGACCTGGTGCTGAATACCAACCTGCAGCGGGCCTTTGCCAGTGAAGCGCCGGACATAGACCACATCAACGGCCTGCTCCGGGAGGCCAGGCACTTCAATGTCAAATTCGACCAGAGCCTGGCCTATGTACTGGAGGGAACCATCGAACAGCTGGCGGAAAAATACCGGGACAGCCCGGCGGACCTGTCCCTGCTCCGCAACCTGAAAACCTATGTTGACCTTACCCGCTCCCTGCCCTTTGAGATCAACCTGAACAACGTGCAGAACATCTACTACAACCTGCTGCAAACCTTGCACCCGGACCTGCGGCCGAAGCAGCAGGATGAACACAATCAGGAGTGGGTCCGCCTTTTTACAGCCCTGGGCGAAAAACTCCGGATGTCGCCCACCCTGCTCACCTGCAGGGAACCGCCCCCCGGGGATTACTACCCTGAGCAGTACCCGGCACTGAGTTATTAAGTTGCCAGGCAGACAAGGGGGCAGACAAGGGGACGGTTGAAGACCGTCCCCTTGTCTGCCCCCTTGTCTATTACTTTAGCAGCGCCTTCTGGCAGGCCCGCACCGCCCCGGTGGCGCCCTTGGAGGGCGCGTACACATAGGGCTTGCGGTACCTGCGGCACATGGCCTCCACGTTGGGCAGGCGGTGGGACATCATTTCCGTCACCATCACCACCACATCGGCGGAGCGGACTTTGGACTCGATACTTCTTCCCTGGCCCCCCTGAAAACCAGACTCCCACATGAAATCGGCCCCCCGGCGCTCAAAGTTCTGCCTGAAGGCCTCCCGGTACAAATCGCCGCCCACCACCAGCACGGCTTTGCCCGAGAGTACCGGGTCTCCCACGTCCCGCACCACCCGCTCCTTGGCGGACTGTTTCCCGGGACCGGGGCCTCTGGCCCCTTCGTCAAACATCACTTCGCCGGGGTCAAATTTCCAGGCCACCCTGGCCGAGGCCATGTCGCCGGCCGGGTAGGCCACCTCCACCAGGTCGCCCTCCTCCAGCCTGAGCTCCCGCACCTCCCTGGGTTTCAAGGTGATCAGGCTTTCCTCCTCCTCACTGTACACAAACCACTCCCCGCCGTGAAAGCTCACCGGTGCAATAACGCTCACCCGGTCCGCCGTATCCCCCCGACCCCGGCGCTCCTCCACCGTGAATTCATACAGCTGGGAGCGATCCAGCAGACCCAGGGGCACAGCCGACACCACGTCGCCCTGCTCCATACCCAGCCGGCGCACCCAGATCTCGGGGACAAAAATTTCTTCGCCGCCTTCACTTTCAATAACACCGCCCTTGGGCAGGCGGCGCAGGCGGCCCGCCACCCGGTCCCCGTCATCCTCCGGCTCCCCGGGGGCCGTAACCGGCGCCGGGTCCTTGCCCCGGGCTACCGCCGCCAGGAAAGTCTCACGGCACCTGGTCATGGTTTCATGAAGCCGGGCCAGTTCAGGCTCACCATTATAGCCGGCGGCCTTTATCTCCTGCAGCAGCTGAAGCACCCGGTCATAAGCTTTATCAGGCATTGTATCACCACCAATTACAAGCAATTTATTAATAACTACTCAGGAGTCAGGAGTCAGAAGTCAGGAGTCAGAATGAGAAAACCAGCGAAAACATTCCATATTCTCGGGGCATTCTGAATCCTGACTCCTGAATTCTGAATACCTGAATAGTAACGTTTATTTGCAATTTTATCATAGTATGCATAAATTTGTCCCGGGATATAACTAATACCACCTGAATTTAAACACTAAATAATTGAATAGTTATTCATAACGGTATATAATTTGCATTAAACTTATTACTACCGCCACAATTAACTAAACTATGTCCCTGGAAGAGGCTGCTAAACATGGATAAAAACGTACTCATGAAAATTGACCAGGTTACCAAGACCTACATCATGGGCGAGGTTACCGTGGAGGCCCTGCGGGAGACTTCCCTGGATATTTTCGAGGGGGAGCTGCTGGTAATCCTGGGGCCCAGCGGGTCCGGCAAGAGCACCCTGCTGAACATTATCGGCGGTATGGATCTGCCCACCAGCGGCCGCCTTGTATACAACGGGGAAGATCTGAGCAAGGCCGCCGACACCCGGCTGACCCGTTTCAGGCGCAGTGAAATAGGCTTTGTGTTTCAATTTTACAACCTCATCCCCGATCTGACAGCCAGAGAAAATGTGGAACTGGCCGCCAACCTGGTGGACAACCCTCTGCCCGCCGCGGAGGTTTTAAAGGACGTGGGACTGGAGGAGAGGATGGAGCACTTTCCCTCCCAGCTGAGCGGCGGTGAGCAGCAGCGGGTGGCCATCGCCCGGGCGGCGGTAAAAAACCCCCGGCTGCTGCTGTGCGATGAGCCCACCGGGGCCCTGGACCACAAAACCGGCAAGCTGATTCTGGGCCTGCTGGCCAAAATCAACCAGGAGCGGGGCAGTACGGTGATTATCGTCACGCACAACACGGCCATCGGCGCCATGGCCAACCGGGTGACCCGCATGCGCAGCGGCAAAATAGTCGAGCTGACAGAAAACCCAACCCCGGCCTCCCCCGAAAGGATTGAGTGGTAGTGAACGCCCTGAACAAAAAACTGTGGCGCACCATCTTAAAAACCCGGGGACAGTTCCTGGCCGTGGTTGTGGTGGTGATGCTGGGATTATCGGTCTACATCTCCATGGTCAACTCCTATTACAACCTGGAGTACACCCAGAGGGTCTACTACCAGGATAATAATTTTGCCGACTACTACTTTCACGTGGTTACCGCGCCCCAGGAAATCATCAAGCAAATTGAGGCCGTCCCCGGGGTAGCCATGGCCGCCGGGCGCATCCAAAAGGACGTGCCGGTAATTAAGGAAAACAACCAGCGGGCCACCGCCCGGGTAACCAGCTACCCCCTGCCCTTGGAAGACGGAATCAACCTGGTCCAGCTATCCTCCGGGCGGCTTTTTGAAAAATACCCCCAGGGCGGGGGCAGTGAAATTCTGGTGGACCCGGCCTATGCCGGTGCCAACAACCTGGCCTATAATGACACGGTGACCATTGTCAGCGGGGGCCGGCAAGCGCCCCTTACCGTGGTGGGCACCGCCAGCGGCCCCGAGTTTATTTATCCCATTGAGGATATATCCAGCATGATCCCTGACCCCACAACCTTTGGCATCATCATGATCCCGCACAATCAGGCCCAGCAGGTGCTGGACATGCCGGGACAAATTAACCAGGTGCTGCTGAAACTGGTTCCCGGCACAGACGAGGAAAAGGTGGCCCGGGAGGTTAAAGCCATCCTGGAGCCTTACGGCAATCTGGCCGACTACGGCAGAGAAAAGCAGTTGAGCCACGCCATCCTGCAGGGGGAACTGGACCAGCTGCAGACCACCTCCCGCAGCCTGCCCCTGATTTTCTTGCTGGTTGCGGCCTTTATTCAATTCATTATCGTCAGCCGGATGGTCAAAGCCCAGCGCTTGCAAATCGGGGTTATGAAGGCTCTGGGCTACGATAACCGGCAAATTATTTTGCACTATACCGGCTACGCCATAAGTGTGGCCATCACCGGGGCGTTTCTGGGCTCTTTGCTGGGGCTGCTGTTTGCTTCTTACTTCTCCCAGACTTACGCCTATTATTTTAATCTGCCCGACACCATCAGTGGCATTGACTTCAGGGCTATCCTTTACGGGACCCTGCTCAGCCTGGGTATTGGCAGCATTGCCGGTTATACTGCCACCCGCAGCGTTACGGGAATCAATCCCGCCGAATCCATGCGCCCTGAAGCGCCCAGGAGCACAGGCCGAATTTTTTTGGAAAGCTGGCCCTGGCTGTGGCACAGGTTGGACGCATCCTGGCGCATGGGCCTGAGGACCATCACCCGCAACTGGATCCGCTTCGGGGTTACCATGCTGGGTGTGGTCTTGGCCGTGGGCCTGCTGGTGGTGTCCCTGTTCTTTAACGATTCCATTGATTATATGCTGTTCAGGCATTACGAACAGGAGCAGAAATATGATTTCCTGGTACGCTTCGCCGCCCCGGTCAGGGAAAGCAAACTCCTGGACATTTCCCGCCTGGACGGCGTGCTGAAAGTTGAGCCGGTGCTGGAAATACCCGTCAAGATGAGCCACCTGGGGCGGTCCGAGGATGTCCTGCTGCTGGGCCTGCCCCGGGAAGTAACCATGAAAAACCTGGTTGGTGAAGACGGGTACCCCACCGCAATACCCGAGGAGGGCATCTTACTCGACCAGAAAACTGCGGACAAACTGGGCGTCCGGACCGGTGACCGGATAACGGTGGAAACCCGTATGAGCCTGGGCCCCACTCACACTTCGACCTTAATGGTGGCCGGCATTAACCAGCAGTTGATCAGCAGCGGCTCCTTTATTGAAATCAGCGGGGCCAACCGGGTGCTCCAGGAAAACGGCGTGGTATCCGGGGCCATGTTAAAGGTTGAGCCGGGTAAACACCACCTGGTGGAAGCTGAAATGAATGAAATCACCGGCATCGCCAGCATCCTCAGCCGCCAGAAAGAGCTGACCAACTTTATGCAAAACCTGGACGCCATGATTTACTTCACCGCCGTCATGATTGGCTTTGCCGGGGTGCTGGGATTTGCCATTGTGTATAATGCGTCCATCATCAGTTTTACCGAACGGAAAAGGGATTTGGCCGCCCTGCGGGTAATCGGTTATACCACCCGGGAAGTGTCCGGGCTCCTGTTCAAGGAAAACGCGGTGCAGTCATTGTTAGGGGTGCTGCTGGGCCTGCCCCTGGGTTACGCCATGGCCCGGGCTTACATCAGTGCGATCAGCAGTGACCTGTTCACCATACCGGTGGTGGTTTATCCCCAAACTTACCTGTTTTCCGCTCTGGGTGGCCTGATCTTCATTATGGCGGCCCACCTGTTTGCGGTCAGAGGCATCAAAAAGCTGGATCTGGTGGAGGCGCTTAAGAACAAGGACTGATGGGAGGGTGTTATCATGAAGAGCAAGAAATTTGTTTACGGGGGTATTGCCGTCCTGGCCGTGGCCATTATAGCGGGGGCCATGCTGCTCTCCGGCGGCACGGCGGTGGAAACGGCGGAGGTGCAGGCGGGCAGCATCACCCGGGTGGTTGAGGACACAGGTTATGTTCAGCCGGCCACAGATTACACCCTCTATGCCTCCCAGCCCGCCAGGGTAAGCAGGATACCGGTTGAGACGGGCCAGAATGTGGCCCGGGGCGAGGTTTTGCTGGTGCTGGAAAACCAGGACCTGGCCGCCCAGATCACTGAAGCCCGGTCCCGCCTGGCCCAGGCCAGGGCCGCCGCGGAAGGCGCCCGGGCCGGCCTGGAACGCACCAGCCTGGAAATCAAAGATGCCGGGGAAAACTATGCCAGGGTAAAAGAACTGTACGAAGCCGGGGCCGTCACCCAAGTGGACTATGAAAAGGCCCGGCTGCTGCTGGAATCCCTCCAGCAAGCGCTGGAGGAGCAAAATTCTCTTTTAGCCGGCGCCCAAGCCCAGATTGACGGCCTGGAGCAGTCCCTGGGACAACTGTCCGACCGGGAGCGGCAGCTGGTAGTAACCAGTCCCATAGACGGCACCGTCCTTGATTTGCCGGTTAAACTGAACCAGGTGCTGGCCCCGGGCACACCCCTGGCCAGCATAGCGGCGCCGGACCAGCTTGAGGTGAGGGCGGATATTCTCAGTGATGACCTGGCCGAGGTCAAGCTGGGACAAAAGGTAACCCTGACCGCGCCGGTGCTGGGAGACCACTCCCTGACCGGGGAAGTAGTTAAGATCTATCCCCGGGCCGAGGAAAAGCAGTCCGCCCTGGGCATCATCCAGCGCCGGGTGCCGGTAATCATAGCCATCAGCGACCCGGCCAACCTCAAGCCGGGCTACGAGGTAAGGGTGTCCATTGAAACCCGGCACAAGGACGACGTTACAGTGGTGCCCCGGGAGGCGGTGCGCACCACCAAAGACGGCCAGCGGGTGGTTATGGTGGTAGTAGACAACCGGGTGCGCCACCAGGTAATTGAAACAGGCCTCAGCGACCGGGAAAACATTGAAATAACCGGCGGGTTGGCCCGGGGAGACCTGATTGTCAAAGACGGCAGTCTGGACCTGCCGGACAAGGCCAGGGTTAAATAAGACTAGCGTGACTTTACTACACTTAACCGGGAAACACCCAAATACCTAGCAAATTCGAGGTTTTAGTGTATAGACTAAAAATTATTGGCCAAGAATACAGCATTGACACGCTTTACCATTATATTGTATAAACTAAATATGGCACTACTTGGAGGATAATGGTAAGTAAATATACTGGCAGATATTCTAATCAAAAAAGATTGATAGTAAGCTATAACAAATAGGTGCTGAGCAACTCAAAACCACCGAACAGTACTATCAGGACGACAAGAACATTACACTTCCTTGATAAAATGAGCATTTAGTATATACAGGTTACATGTCCGTAAACCCTTGATGTTACTGGGTTTAAGCCACTTTTTTGACTAAGTATTAGTAAACTCACGCTAGGAAGGTCAGTGGGTCAGTGGGGACGGTCCTTGAGACAAGGTGCGACAGGAGATGTTTCTGTGTCGCACCCAAAAAAAGAGCTTCCCTGCCATTGAGGCAGGGAAGCTCTTTTTTTTCTTGAGAATTAGTAGCGGCTGTTTCTGCTGAAGCAGTCACGGCAGTAAACCGGGCGCTCGCCACTGGGGCGGAAGGGCACTTCGGTTTCAACGCCACAGGCGGCGCAGGTGGCCGGGAACATTTCCCGCTGGGCGCGCTGGCGACCAAAACCAAAACCGCCGCCGCCGCTATTGTTCCGTTGCTTTCTGGCAGCCCTGCAGGGGGGGCAGCGGCCAGGCTCGTTGGTGAAGCCTTTTTCCTCGTAAAAGTCCTGCTCGGAAGCCGAGAAAATGAACTCGGAACCGCAGTCACGGCAAGTCAGGGTTTTGTCCTCGTGATGATGCATGGATAAACCTCCTCTATATTTTGTTGCCCCAGATGGTCAGGTGATTCACTTAAGCTCCCTTACCATCATTAGACAACTGAGGAGGGGATAAATGAACTGGACCTAATACTTGTGGGCTTAGTTATATTTTAACCGTTTTATCGCGGATTGTAAAACATTAATAGCAAAAAAACAGCACTTTAAAACTAAAATCACGAATAGTAACTACTCAGGAGTCAGTAATCAGGAGTCAGAATGAGAAAACCAGCGAAAATATTTGAAGATTTACCTTAACCGGGCAATTCACATCCGGCGCCACCGGTTTACAATCAGGCCGTCCGTGATAATTTGGCCGAAGTGAAAAACCAGGGGGGGAATAATGGCCAGGGGATAGGCCTGGGCAAAGGTTACGGTCCAGATGGCCAGGGCAATGGGCAGTGTTTTCTGCGAGCACACAATGGCCAGGGACCGGTTGGCCGCCTCCTCAATCCGGAACAAATACCTGCCCCCGAAATAACCGGCCAGAAGCAGGACCAGGTGCGCCAGTAATGAAGGCAGCAGGATCGCCGCTATTTGAAGCGCTTCCACCTCCCTGATCCTTTCCGCCTGCGGAGACAGGGTCAGGTAAATAACCACCGCCAGGGCGGCAATGGGGCCATACTGAATCAGGCCCCGGCCCCTCTCCACCCACTCCCCCCGCCACTGCCGGAACAAATACCCCGCCAGGGAGGGTATCAGCACCAGAGTAACCAGCTTAAAAAAAAGCCCCCCCTGGTCAACGGGCACTACCGCGCCCAGCAGCCAGGACAAATTCAGGGGGATGATGAAAATCGCCAGCAAATTTAGGGCCACCGTGATAAATATGGCGCTTTGCGCGTCCCCGCCGGCCCTGGTGGCCATAACAATGCCCGAGACCAGGGTGGGGGCCATACAGCAGATCAGCAAAAACCCCACGTACAGGTCCGCCTCCCAGCCAAGCAGCTTAACCACCGCATACCCTGTCACCGGGCCCAGCAGCTGGGAAACCACGGCCCCCCAGACAAGCAGGCCCAGCAATTGTTTTTTGCTCAGCAACTGCCTTCCGGTCAGGCCCGCCCCCTGGAAAAGGAAAATAAGAATGATGAAGTAACTGGACAGCTTATAGCCCTCCAGTATGATGCCGGGGCCGGGCCTGGCCCAGGCCAGCGCAAGGGCGGTCATTATGCCTGCCAGAAGCAGGTTTTGTTTAATCAAGCCCAGAAAAACCCCCATACAACACCCCTGGATTTTTTGTATAGTATCCTGGAGTATAGAAAATTTATGTAAGTATTCAGAAGTCAGGAGTCAGAATGAGAAAACCAAGGTTCTGTTGAAGAATGCCGATATTACTTGGTACTTACCCTTTTTTAGTAACGCCGGCAATTATTTATACAGGCCCTCAATAACATCTTGATAGTTCTCCAGAATAACCCGTTTTTTGGTTTTCATGGTGGGGGTTATTTCACCACGTTCCTCTGTAAAACGCTTGGACAAAACCGCATACCTCTTCACTTGCTCAAAGCTTTCCAGATTATTGTTGGCCGCCGCCACCTCTTTGGCGATCATCTCCCTGAGCAGGGGCTGGGCAACGAAGTCCTCACCCACCTCTACGCAAATGGGCATCCCGGTGGCATGGGAATAAACCAGCTTATCCTGGTCATAGGGTATGTTTTCCCGGTCGAACAGTTGAATAAAGTGGTTAAAATTGGGCACCAGCAGGGCTGTGATATACTTGCGCTCATCACCGACAATGAAAACCTGCTCAATAACGCCGCTGGTGGAGTAAAGGTTCTCGATCTTGGCCGGGGCCACGTTTTTGCCCGTGTTCAGGCAGATAATGGCCTTTTTCCGGTCGACAATGCGTAAATAGCCGTCCTTGTCTATCTCTCCCAGGTCCCCGGTTCGAAACCACCCGTCCGGGGTAAAGGCGGCCTCTGTTTCCCCGGGCTGGTTCAGGTACCCGATAAACAAGCCCGCCCCGCCCACTAAATACTCGCCGTCTTCCGCCAGCCGGCCCGTGGAGCCGTTGGCCGCAGGACCCACCTTGCCCGGCTTGAGGCCGGCGGGCGGATTAAAGTTGCAGGCGGTGCAGGTTTCGGTAAGCCCGTAGCCCTCGATTACCCGGATACCCATAATGTAAAACATGGTGGACAACTCCGGGGCCAGGCTGGCGCTGGCTGAAAACGATTGTTTAAAGCGGCTGCCGAAAAGGGCCCGAATGCGGGCAAAAAGTTTGTCTGCCAGGGTAAACTTCAGGCGCAGGCCCAGGGGCAGCCTTTGCTTGATGTCAAAATCAAGGGCCATGTTAATCCGGCCATGACTGTCTGTACGGTAGGCCAGCACCTCTTGCCCTACATCCAGGGCCCAGTTGAATAAAGCCTTTTTTACCTTACTGGAGGCCATCTGCTCCTGAATCCCCAGGTACACCCGCTCATAAAGCCGGGGCACACAATTAAACCAGGTGGGATTGTACTTTTGCATATCCTGCATGATGGTGGCCGGCTTATCCGCAAAGGCGGTACAGGCCCCGGTATACACCGCCAGCATTTCACCGCACCCGCGCTCGTAAATATGGGAGAGGGGCAGGAAAGAAAGGCACAAGTCTTCTTCAGTAACGGAAACCCCCACCCGGGCAAAGGTTTCCATAGTGTGCGCCAGCCGGGACGAAAAGGTATAGTGGGTCAGGATTGCCCCCTTGCCCTTGCCGGTGGTCCCCGAGGTATAAATGATACTGGCCCAGTCTTCCAGGGTATTGCCCTGCCAGCGCCCGGTATAAAGCTGGCCGCCGGAGGCCTTGAACTCCCTGCCCAGGTCCAGGAACTGGTTCAGCCCCAAGGTTAGATCATCACCGCCCCGGTAAGTCAAATCCAGAACAATAATTTTTTTGAGTGAGGGCATATTCCCCGGTTCGGGCCTGATCCTGGCTAGAATGTCTTCACTGCCCACAAATAAATAGCGGCTTGACGAGTCGTTAATTATGTACGAGGCCTCGTTGGCGGAAAGGGTGGGGTAAATGGTCACCGTAACCCCGCCGCAATTGATTATGGCAAAATCAGCATGCACCCAGTAGGGGCTGTTGGCGGCCATAATGGCGGCCCGTTCACCCTTTTCCAGGCCAAGGGCCAGAAGGCCGCAGGCCATGGCCTCCACCCGGTCCAGCACCTCCTGGTAGGTAAAGCTGCCGTTATTATCATTACCGAACATGTTGGGGTTAAACAGCTGGGCCTGACGGGAGGGAAACCTGTTACAGGTAGCATAGAAAAATTCACTAATGGTAGATAATTGATTAGTCTGCATGTCATGATCCTCACTTCTATTTTTTTAATGTTTATAATTATTCGACATCTTTTTGTAAACTCCTTTCGAGTCGAATATTTCGATTCTTAAATAATATAAGAATTACGAATCGAATATTTCTAATATTAAGTATATATTGACAAGTCAGAGCGGAGGGATTAGACTCAAAAAAATAACTAATTATCGCAATAAGGGGATTGTATAAATGGAGGACTTTACCACTTTTATTTGTTACGAGCTTAAAATAACCATGAAAAAAATGGAAAAATACCTGTCCCAGAGGCTTGAGGAATATGGCATCAACTTTTCCCAGTCTTTAATTCTCTTTTGCCTGCTGGAAAATGATGGCTGCTCTCTGTCGGAGATCGGCAGCCGGGCCCAGATAGAGAATTCCTCCCTTACCACCATGGTGGATAAACTGGAAAAGGAAGGTCTGGTGGAGCGCCGGGCGGACACCCATAACCGCAGAATCGTCCGGCTTTTTCTGACGGACCGGGGCCGGGAACTGGGAGAGCGGGTCCATGCTGCGGGGGTTGAGTTTAACCGGCGTCTGAGACAAAGCCTTGAGGGCAACGAGGAATGTTTAATCAAGGCCCTGGGCACAATTTCCAGAAACCTGGAGAAGTAGCCTTCACGAATGATATTGAACGAGACTTCATTCAGAGGGGGATTCAACCCCCTCTGAATGTTAGCCGAGTCCATACTGGACTTAACCGCCCTTTGAAACCCGCCGCCTACAGAGGCGGGGGTCTTAGGGCGGATTAGTTCAGTGATGAACGATACAAAGTGGAACGGGTGTTTTCCGGCAAAGAGCGCGAAAAGGTACCGGCCCTCAACCTGCTGGAGCTGCTGGGGCACAGCCTAAGGGTCTGACTGCTGGTCTAATTGCTCATTTCTAAGGCGTCTCAGATAATGCTTGCCCTCCCGGGACAGCCGGTAATAGGTATGGTTCATGTGCTTGGTCCAGTCCCTGGCCCGGTGGTAGTTTTCCAGCATCGTGCCTTGGACTTTCTCCAGTAAGCCCTTGTTCAGCAGATTATCCAGGCGTTCCCGGGCCTCCTCCCAGCTGATGTTGACGTTTATGCTCAGCCGCCAGGCATACTCGGGGCCGGCGTACTCAATAAACCGGAGGATCTCCAGGTCGGTCTCGTCCTCAAATTCCTCCTTCAGGTGACCCTTATCCAGGAGCCACCGGTAGACCTGATCAGCCAGGTCACCGCACAGTTCCAGGTACTCACCATGCAGACTCTTGAACGAGACTTCATTCAGAGGGGGATTCAACCCCCTCTGAATGTTAGCCGAGTCCATACTGGACTTAACCGCCCTTTGAAACCCGCCGCCTACAGAGGCGGGGGTCTTAGGGCGGATTAGTT
>JBFMEU010000053.1:0-19518 GCA_040753155.1 Bacillota bacterium | reverse complement strand
ATATTCTCGGGGCATTCTGAATTCTGACTCCTGAATTCTGAATGCCTGAATGGGTGCTGTTACCGGCTATGCTGCGTCGTTCGCTAACGATAACGCCGTGCCTCCACCTGGTTTACTGAATGCTTACAAAAAATTTAGAAGTCACGGGGAGGTGACCAATAATGCAATACAAGGACTATTACCAAACACTGGGCGTAAAAAAGAACGCCACGGACAAGGAAATCAAGAAGGCCTACCGCAAGCTGGCCAGCCGGTACCACCCCGATAAAAACCCCGGCGACAAGGAGTCGGAGCAGAAATTCAAGGAGGTCGCCGAGGCTTACGAGGTCTTAAAGGATGCGGAAAAGCGCCAGCATTATGATGAACTGGGGGCCAACTGGGAACAGCATATGAAATACGGCGGGCAGCGCCAGCCAAATGGCAGCGGGACTGGCTACGGGTTCAACAACGGCAACATCCACTATGAGTTTTACAGCAGTGACGGGCAAGATTTCAGCGGCTACAGCGACTTTTTCCGTCATATTTTTAAGGGTTTTGGCGGCCCGGACGCCGGTGAGCGCCGGCATAGCCAACGGCAGCAAAATAGGCCCCTGCAGGGCAATGATTATATAGCAGATCTGGATCTGGATCTGGAGGACGCCTGCCGGGGCACCGAGGTCGAGGTCAGCGTCAGTGGGCGCAGGATTAACGTCAAGGTGCCGGCCGGGGTGACAGACGGCTTCCGGCTCCGGGTGGCCGGGCAGGGCGAGCCTGGACTTAACGGAGGTCGTCCGGGCGACCTGTACCTGGTGATTAACCTGCTGGAGCACCCCTACTATAAGCTGGAGGGCAAGGACATTCACCTGAACCTGCCGGTTACCCCCTCCGAGGCGGTACTGGGGGCCAAAGTTGACGTCCCCACACCCAAGGGACAGGTTACGATTACCGTTCCGCCCAACTCCACCAGCGGACGGGTTCTGCGCTTGAAAGGGCTGGGCCTGCCGGCCAAAGACGGCCAGGGCAACATGCTGGTCACCCTGCAGGTAACGGTGCCGGCAGCGGCAGCGGGACGGGAAAGGGAACTTTACGAAGAATTAAACAAAATCAGCAACTTTGACCCCAGGGCGGGTCTTTTCACCAAAAGGAGGGCGAATCATGCGACTTGATAAATTAACGGTTAAAACCCAAGAAGCCATACAAGCGGCCCAGAATTTGGCAGAGGACCGGGGTCACCAGCAACTGACCCCGGAACACATCCTGTTCACCCTCTGTCAGCAGCCCGAGGGGGTTGTGGGCCAGGTCCTGACCAGGCTGGAGGTCACCGCTTCAAAACTGGCCGGAGAAGTCCACGCCTACCTGGAGCGCCAGCCCAAAATATTTGGCCAGACCGGCGTCTACCCCAGCCAGGAGTTTAAAAAGATGGTGGACCTGGCCTGGAAGGAGGCCGGCCAGCTGAAGGACGAATACCTCAGCACAGAGCACCTGCTGCTGGCCCTGACGTCAAAATCCCTGGGCGAGGCCGGCGCTTTGCTGGCCGGGCACGGCGTCACCGCCGATAAAATTTACAAGGCTCTGCAGCAAATCAGGGGCAGCCAGCGGGTCACCGACCAGAATCCCGAGGATAAGTACCAGGCGCTGCAGAAATTTGGCCGGGACTTGACGGAAATTGCCGCCCAGGGCAAGCTGGACCCTGTTATCGGGCGGGACGAGGAAATCCGCCGGGTGATCCAGGTGCTGTCCCGGCGCACCAAAAACAACCCTGTTCTCATCGGGGAGCCCGGTGTTGGTAAAACCGCCATTGTGGAGGGCCTGGCCCAGCGCATCGTGGACGGCGACGTGCCTGAATCCCTTAAAGATAAGCGCCTGATTGCTCTGGACATCGGCTCTATGGTGGCGGGTTCCAAGTACCGGGGCGAATTTGAGGACCGCCTCAAGGCAGTACTCAAGGAGATTGCCGGCGCTCATGGTGAGATTGTCATGTTCATTGATGAGCTGCACACCCTGGTGGGCGCCGGGGCGGCGGAGGGGGCCGTGGATGCGGCCAACATGCTCAAACCGGCCCTGGCCCGGGGCGAGCTAAGGTGCGTTGGCGCTACCACCCTGGATGAGTACCGCAAGCATATTGAGAAGGATGCCGCCCTGGAGCGGCGCTTCCAGCAGGTTTACGTGGGCGAGCCCACGGTGGAGGACACCATCGGCATCCTCCGGGGTTTGAAGGAAAAATACGAGGTGCACCACGGGGTGCGGATCAAGGACTCGGCCCTGGTTTCCGCCGCAATCCTGTCCAACCGCTACATCACCGAACGCTTTCTCCCGGACAAGGCCATTGACCTGGTAGACGAGGCAGCCTCCCGCCTGCGCATCGAAATTGACAGCAAGCCGGTGGAAATTGACACTGTGACCCGGCGGCTGCGCCAGCTGGAGGTTGAGGCCCAGGCTCTGAAGAAGGAAGAAGACGAGGCCAGTAAAGAGCGTCTGGTCAAGCTGGAGCAGGAAATGGGCGGTCTCAAGGCCGAGCTGGAAAATCTGCAGGCCCACTGGCAGGAGGAAAAGGACCTTATTGAAAGAATCCGCGGCATCAAGGAGCAAATTGACGTTGCCCGCTCCCAGGAAGCGGCGGCGGAGCGGGAAAACAACCTGGAGAGCCTGGCCAAAATCCGCTATGGCGTGCTGCCGGACCTGGAAAGGCAGCTAAAGGAAGCCAACGGGAAGCTGGTGCAGTGGCAGGACGGCCGGAAGATGCTGAAGGAAGAAGTGGACGAAGAGGATATTGCCACCGTGGTGGCCAAGTGGACCGGGATTCCCGTCAGCCGTATGCTGCAGGGTGAGGTGCAAAAGCTGCTGCAAATGGAGGAACTCCTCAAGCAGCGGGTGGTGGGCCAGGACCACGCGGTGCGGGCGGTGGCCGACGCCATCAGGCGCTCCCGGGCCGGGGTGGCC
This sequence comes from Bacillota bacterium, assembly GCA_040753155.1. Taxonomy (GTDB): domain Bacteria; phylum Bacillota; class Desulfotomaculia; order Desulfotomaculales; family JBFMEU01; genus JBFMEU01. Next base: position 16,599 of record JBFMEU010000053.1, on the reverse strand, counting down.
GACCCCAACCGCCCCCAGGGCTCCTTCATCTTCCTGGGCCCCACCGGGGTGGGTAAAACCGAGCTGGCCCGGGCTCTGGCCTTCCTGCTCTTCAACGACGAGCGGGCCATGCTGCGGTTTGACATGAGTGAGTATATGGAGAAGCACACCGTTTCCCGGCTCATCGGGGCGCCCCCGGGCTACGTCGGCTACGACGAGGGGGGTCAGCTCACCGAGGCGGTGCGCCGGCGGCCCTACTCGGTAATCTTGTTTGACGAAATTGAAAAGGCCCACCCGGATGTGTTCAACGTGCTGCTGCAAATGCTGGACGACGGCCGCCTGACCGACGGCCAGGGGCGCACGGTGAACTTCCGCAACACCGTGGTGATTATGACCTCCAACCTGGGCAGCCACTACTTTGCCCAGACCTCCAACGAGGAGGTCTTGCGGGAAAAAATTATGGATGTGGTGCGGGGTCACTTCCGGCCCGAGTTTTTGAACCGGGTGGATGAGATTATCATCTTCCGCCAGCTGGCCAAGGAGCACATCATCGACATTGTGGACATTCAGCTGAAATTGCTGGCCGGGCGGCTGGAGAAAATGAACTACAGTCTGGAAGTCAGTGAAAGGGCCAAGGCTTTGCTGGCCGACCGGGGCTTTGACCCGGTATACGGCGCCCGGCCGCTGAAGCGGGCCATTCAAAAGATGCTGGAGAACCCCCTCTCCTCCGCCATCCTGGATGGCAAATATAAGCCCGGAGACACCATCCGGGTGGGGGTTGAAGGAGACAGTCTGACTGTTTAGTCGTCGGGCGTCGGGCGTCGGAAGTAAAAATTGGTCCAGCATATCTTCTTAAACTCAAGTTCCGTACCACACAGAAGAGCTATGCGTGAGACGGTATCAGGGTGGTTATGACCCAAGAGGGCTCCGGTGATTCTTCAAAGGATCACCGGAGCCCTCTCTTAAATAAATGAGTCAACGGGGACGGTTCCTGGTGACTCCCGGGAGTCACCAGGAACCGTCCCCGTTGACTCAAGATACTAATCACACAGCAGGTTGTCCTCGACCCACTGGCGCAACTCCCCGTTAATGTCGAACACGGCGCTGTTGTCCAGGGTTCCCCCCTGCTCCTCCACGGCCTTGACCAGCATCTCCCGGGGTGGTTGCCGGTTCAGTATGTCGCAGCTGCTGCTGTATTTGGATACCTTGTACAGCGCCAGCTGAGGGTTTTTATTGAAAATGTCAATCACAAAGGCATATCCCTTCTGCCTGGTCTCAAAATCTTTTGATTCCTTGGCCAGGCAAAAATCTTTGATCAGGTTCTGTTTTACTTTTTCAAAATCAGTATCGAACCCCACCTTATCCCTCTCCCTTATCTTGTAGTTTTTACTTTTCTTCCACATATAAAATGGAATTCCTGCTTACCTAAAAAGGATAACCAAATTGTGTAAAATTCTGTCTGCTTCCCGGAGTATTTTTTACCTTCCCGGCAAACAATAAGCTGAATCATAACGGCTTAATTTTTTGCAGGTATTAAGGGGCCGGCGCCGAAATCTATTAATAGGAAAATTTTTAAGGAGTGTTGCGCTGTGTCAAAAAATAAAGGTTACGAGCTGGAGCTGTCCGAAGAAACCATGGCCAAAGTGCAGAGCTTTGCCGAAAAAACCGGCCGCTCGGAGGATGAGGTGGTGGAGTTTATTATCTTTGAATTCTTGCGCAATCAAATCCACATGCTGGAGAAAAGGGCCGAGGAAGTCAATGTGCCGGTAAACGAGCTTGTTACCATGCAGTTCAATAAAGTTTTGGACTACCTTGTGTCACAGGAAAACTAAGCATTAACCCGGGATTTGCCTATCGGAATAAGACAAACCCGGGTCTTTTTTTACATATAGTCAAGGTAATTTGCATTGAGCATTAAAAGGTGAACAACTTTGTCAAGACATTTTTTTTGCCCTTGTATAAGGTGGTGATTACTTCCTTTCCTTTGAGATCTAATGGTTATTTATAGGTACAGCACCATATTGCAACTGGCAATTTCTGTGTCCAGTCCCTAATGAAAAAAATCCCGGCTTAACGTTACGCGAGAACAACCGACGGGTGGTTCACCGAATACTCAATCCGGAGCATTCTACAGGATAAGATTTTTTGATATAATAGTTATTTGATGAACCATTTCCAGCAAAAAGGCAATAAATAATTATAAGCTAATGCAGGAGGGACATATGCCAAAACGAAGCGACATCAACAAAATTCTCATTATTGGTTCAGGCCCGATTGTAATTGGACAAGCTTGTGAATTTGACTATTCCGGAACCCAGGCCTGTAAAGCCCTGCGAAAACTTGGTTACCAGATTGTTTTGGTCAATTCAAATCCGGCTACAATTATGACTGACCCGGAAATCGCTGATGCAATCTACATTGAGCCACTAAATCTAAAAAGATTGACCGATATAATAGCTAAAGAACGACCTGACGCTTTGCTGCCGAATTTGGGTGGCCAGTCGGCCCTAAACCTGTGTTCTGAACTGGCCAAAGCCGGGGTTTTGGAACAATACGAAGTCAAAGTAATCGGTGTCCAACTCGATGCTATTGAACGTGGTGAAGACCGTATAGTCTTCAAGGAAACGATGAACCGGTTGGGTATCGAAATGCCCCGCAGCAAACCGGCCTACAGTGTTGAAGAAGCAGAAAAAATTGCCCAGGAGCTTGGATACCCGGTAGTTATCCGCCCGGCTTACACTATGGGAGGAACCGGCGGTGGCCTGGTTTATAATGTGGAGGAACTAAGAACTGTCGCCAACCGGGGAATCACCGCCAGTTTGGTTGGACAAATCCTTGTTGAAGAATCAGTGCTTGGTTGGGAAGAACTGGAGTTGGAAATTGTCCGGGATGCTAAAAATCAAATGCTGACAGTCTGCTTTATTGAAAACATCGATGCCATGGGTGTGCATACCGGCGACTCCTTTTGTTCCGCACCTATGCTTACAATCAGCCCGGAACTTCAACAACGGTTGCAAAAATACGCTTATGCAATTGTGGAAGCCATAGAAGTAATTGGTGGAACCAATGTTCAGTTTGCCCACGACCCCAAAACCGGCCGGGTTGTTATTATTGAAATAAATCCGCGAACATCCCGCTCGTCTGCATTAGCTTCAAAAGCCACCGGCTTTCCCATCGCTTTAGTCTCAGCCATGTTGGCCGCCGGCTTAACCCTTGATGAAATTCCTTACTGGCGGGATGGCACCCTGGATAAATACACCCCCTCAGGTGATTATGTGGTCATAAAATTTGCCCGCTGGGCCTTTGAGAAGTTTCCCAATGCCCAGGACAAACTGGGGACACAAATGCGGGCCGTCGGTGAAGCTATGAGCATCGGCAAAAACTACAAAGAAGCCTTTCAAAAAGCAATCCGCTCCCTGGAAATCGGTCGTTATGGGTTGGGATTCGCCAAGGACTTCAACCGGCGCTCCCTGGAAGAATTACTGCCGTTGCTGGCAGAGCCATCAAGTGAACGTCAGTTTATAATGTACGAGGCATTACGCAAAGGCGCTGGTATCGATCAGCTTAACCGGTTGACCCATATTAAACCATGGTTTATTCAGCAAATGAAGGAACTTGTTTTGCTTGAAGAAGAGATTCTAAAGCATAAGCATGGGCGCCTGCCTGATGAACTACTGGTCCAGGCTAAAAGGGACGGTTTTGCTGACCGTTATTTGGCGCTGCTATTAAACCTGCCGGAAAAAGAAATCCGTGAGCGTAGAATTGCATTAGGGGCAGTGGAAGGGTGGGAAGCCGTCCCGGTAAGTGGTGTTGATAATGCGGCCTACTATTATTCCACCTACAACGCCCCTGACCAGACTACCTCAAGTGACCGGCAAAAAGTGATGATCCTGGGCGGCGGCCCCAACCGGATCGGGCAGGGCATCGAGTTTGACTACTGCTGCGTCCATGCTGCCTTTGCCCTGCGGGATATGGGCTTTGAGACAGTAATTGTCAACTGCAACCCGGAAACAGTTTCCACCGATTATGACACTTCTCATAAGCTGTACTTTGAACCACTCACAGTAGAAGATGTGTTAAGCATATACGAAAAGGAAAAGCCCCTGGGGGTAATCGTTCAGTTCGGCGGGCAAACCCCCTTGAATATCGCCGGTGAACTGGCGGAAGCCGGGGTAAAAATTTTCGGCGCTTCTCCTGACACAATAGACCTGGCCGAAGACCGCGACCGTTTCCGCCGGATCATGAAGAAACTTGATATTCCCATGCCGGAATCCGGTATGGCGGTAAATCTTGAGGAAGCCCTGGCCATCGCCAACCGGATTGGTTATCCTTTGATGGTTCGGCCTTCATATGTTTTGGGCGGCCGCGGGATGGAAGTCATTTACGATGAGGAAATGCTCCGTCAGTACCTGGCTGCTGCAGTCGGGGTTACTCCGGAAAGACCAATTCTAATCGATAGATACCTTAGTAACGCCATTGAAGCAGAAGCCGACGCCATCGCAGATGGAACTGAAGCCTTTGTACCGGCGGTAATGGAGCACATTGAACTGGCAGGCATCCATTCTGGAGACTCAGCCTGTGTGATTCCGCCTATAAGTATTCCGGCCAAACATATTCAAACCATTACTGAATACACCAAAAAGATAGCCAAAGAACTTAAGGTGGTTGGCCTGATGAATATGCAATACGCCATCTCTGATGATAAGGTCTATGTATTGGAAGCCAATCCAAGAGCTTCACGGACCGTTCCCCTTGTGTCTAAGGTTTGTAATATCTCAATGGCCCGGATTGCCACGGAAATAATGATGGCGGATATAACTGGTAAAGAATCCCCTGTTAAGACCTTTGCCCCTAAAAATATTCCACACTTTGGCGTAAAAGAGGCAGTCTTCCCGTTTAATATGTTCCAGGAAGTTGATCCGGTTCTGGGGCCGGAAATGCGCTCCACCGGAGAAGTATTAGGCCTTGCGGATTCATTTGGGTTAGCGTATTACAAGGCCCAGGAAGCAACCCAGTCTCCCCTTCCCACATCCGGAACCGTTCTGATCAGTGTAACCGATCAAGATAAACCGGCTGCGCTGGAAGCGGCCAAGGTGTTTAGCAATTTGGGCTTTCGCATCAAAGCAACGGAAGGAACCCACAATTACCTCAAGGAAAATGGGATCATCTCCCAAGAAATTAAAAAACTATATCAGGGCCGTCCCAATATAGTCGATGGTATTACCAATAAGGAGATCAATCTGGTTATCAACACTCCGTACGGAAAACGCAGCCAACACGATGACTCTTATATCCGCAAGGCGGCAATCAAATATAAAGTGCCGTATATCACCACCATGGCTGCAGCCTTAGCCAGTGCAAGAGGCATCGCGGCATATAAAGAAAACAATTTCCAGGAAGCCGGTTTAAGATCTCTACAAGAGTACCATTCGGATATTACCGACGTCCAATAGATATTGTCCATACGGGCATAAAAAAGGAGCACGTTAATAAGAATCAGCGTGCTCCTTCTTTATCTTCGCACAGCCTGTAAGACCCCGCCCTCTTCAGGCGGCTGTTGGCCAGGTGTTGGCCAACAGGATATTTCTAAAATCTACAAAGATATCTTTATAAATTTTAGAATTTCTAAGTGTATTCAAGGAACTTTAATTTTTAAATTTCAGCATACTAATCAAATCTCGTTGGCAAATAAGCACTGCAATTAGCTGTTTGTACAATCAAAAGTCAGGTGTGTACTTTACTGGCACAACCCTTGCTAATTAGTTAAATTACTAGTGAGACGTCCATGCCGTTGAGACTGCGCCGGCAGAGGATGAAAAGGGAAGGGGACGGATGCTTGCCAGCGCAGCTTATGAACAAGCAGTAAGCATCCGTCCCCGGACAAATGTATTTTCAGGACAGGTTGGGATACAAATAACTGAAAAGGAAAAAGGGGGAAAACCATGTTTCTGCAAAGGACACTGACTAAAAGTCCCCGGACCGAGCTATACGCCGACTTGGCCGAGCTAATCAGCGGCGTATTACTGGTGGGCTTCCTGTGGACACACATGCTCTTTGTGAGCGCAATTTTCCTGGGGCCTGAAGTTTTTGACAAATTGGCGCACTTTCTTGACGAGTATTATCTGTCCTACGTAGGTATCCCTTTTATCCTTCTGGTGGCTTTTATCCACATCATCACCGCCGGGCGCCGGATTCCCAACCGCTTCCGGGAGCAAAAAATTATCTGGCGGCACGCTAAAATGATTAAGCACACCGACACCTGGACTTGGGTGTTTCAGGTTGTAACCGGTATGGCCATCCTGGTTCTGGCCGGCATCCACGTCTGGGTTGTTTTAACTGATTGGCCCATTTCGGCCATTAAAAGCGCCATGCGCATTGAATCCTTCTACCTGTACTTTTACTTTGTGCTTTTACTCCTGGGCGAGTACCACGCCGGCATGGGAATCTACCGCCAGTTTGTGAAATGGGGCTGGTTCAAGCGGCGCTCCATCAGCTATGTGCTCAATGTAATCACCCTGATTATTGTCGGCCTTGGCCTGGGAGCGCTATACATCTTCAGGCAATTGGGAGGTGCCCTATGAGCAACACAAACACGCACATCAGTGACATTCTGGTAGTAGGGGCCGGTCTGGCCGGGGAGAGGGCCGCCATTGAGGCAGCGGCCCGGGGACTGAAGGTAATTATTCTCAGTCTGGTGCCGCCCCGCCGTTCTCACAGCACCGCCGCTCAGGGGGGCATGCAGGCGTCTTTGGGCAACTGCGCCAAGGGCCTGGGGGATAATTCCGATGTCCACTTTGCCGACACCGTCAAGGGTTCCGACTGGGGCTGCGAGCAGGATGTGGCCCGGCTCTTTGTGGAAACCGCGCCCATTGCCGTTAGACAGCTGGCATATTGGGGCGTACCCTGGAACCGGGTTGTGGCCGGGGACAAGACCCTGCCCTGCGGTACGCAAATATGTGATCTGAAGGAAAAGGAAGGGTATATCACCGCCCGGGACTTCGGCGGCACGGCCAAGTGGCGCACCTGCTACACCTCCGACGGCGCCGGCCACACCATGCAGTATGCCATCGACAGTGTGGTCATCAAGATGGGCATCACCGTGCACGACCGGATGGAGGCCATCTCCATAATCCATGACGGCGACACCTGCCTGGGCGTGGTGGCCAGGTGCCTGCGTACTGGTAACCTCCACGTGTACGCGGCCCGCTCCACGGTTATTGCCACCGGCGGCTACGGACGTCTTTACGGCGCCTCCACCAACGCCATTATTAATGAGGGCAACGGCATGTTCCTGGCCCTGGACACATCCCTGGTGCCCCTGGGGAACATGGAAGCGGTGCAGTTTCACCCCACCGGCATGGTACCGGTATGGATCCTGATTACCGAGGGCGCCCGGGGTGACGGCGGCCACCTGCTGGATAAGAATTTATACCGCTTTATGCCCGACTACGAGCCCAATAAAAAAGAACTGGCCTCCCGGGACGTGGTTTCCCGGCGCATGATGCAGCATATCCGCAAGGGTTTCGGGGCGGACAGCCCCTACGGACCGCACCTGTGGCTTGACATCAGGCACCTGGGGGCCAGGCACATTAACACCAACTTGCGGGAAATTGCCAATATATGCAAGAACTTTAACGGTATCGACCCGGTGCGCAACCTGATCCCGGTCCGTCCCACCCAGCACTACAGCATGGGCGGGATACGCACCAACATTGACGGCGCAGCCTACGGCCTCAAGGGTTTATTTGCGGTGGGCGAAGCGGCCTGCTGGGACCTGCACGGGTTCAACCGCCTGGGAGGCAACTCTCTGGCCGAAACCGTGGTGGCCGGCATGATCATCGGGAAAAAATTAGCCGAGTACACCCTGGGGGCCTCCCTGGAGTACTCCGAACGGACAGTCCAAAGCCATGTTACCCGTCAAAAGGAAAGAATTACCAGACTCATTTACGGGGGCGGCAAGGAAAATGTATACGAGTTAAGGCAGGAAATGGAAGAAACCCTGATGGCCAAGGTGGGCATCTTCAGAAAGGGGCCCGACCTGCAGGAGGCTGTTAATAAACTCCAAGAATTATACCGCCGGTCGCTCAACATCAGTCTCAGATCCAGCGGCATGTGGGCCAACCCTGAACTCTCCCTGGCCCTGCGCATGCCCGGTATGCTTAAGCTGGCATTATGCATTTCTTATGGCGCCCTGACACGGACCGAAAGCCGGGGCAGCCACTTCCGGGAGGACTTCCCGAAGCGGGACGATCAGAACTGGCTTAAGCGCACCCTGGCCTACTGGCCGGAAGGCGCCGATCTGCCGGACCTGAAATACGAGCCGGTTACCATAACCGAGCTGCCGCCCGGCGACCGCGGCTATGGCGAGGCCACTGCCAACTAATTGGAGCAACTCTGCCAGACAAAGATAAGGAGGTTTATATGAGCCGCCAACTTACATTCAGTATTTTCCGGTACAATCCCAATGATCCCCAGGCAAAGCCCAGAATGCAGGACTATAACCTGGAAGAGGCCATGGGCATGACCATATTCGTGGCCCTGAACAAAATCAGATCCGGGCAGGATCCCTCCCTGATGTTTGACTTTGTCTGCCGGGCCGCCATTTGCGGTTCCTGCGCCATGGTAATCAACGGCCGCCCCAAGCTGGCCTGCAAAACCCTGACCAAGGACCTGCCCCGCAAGATAACCCTGTTCCCCCTGCCGGTGTTCAAGTTAATCGGCGATCTGGCCGTGGATACCGGCGTCTGGTTCCGGCGCCTGTCACTGAAAACCGAGTCCTGGGTCCACCCGGACAAGGAATTTGACCCCAAGGCCCTGGAAGAGCCCATGGATAATGAAACAGCCCTGCAGATTTATGAGGCGGAGCGCTGCATTGAGTGCGGCTGTTGTATTGCAGGCTGCGCCACGGCCAATATCCGGGAAGATTTCCTGGGCGCCGCCGGCCTGAACCGGGTGGCCCGGTTCATGGTCGACCCCAGGGATAAGCGGTCCCAGGAGGAGTATTACGAAATCGTGGGCTCGGACGAGGGGGCCTTTGGCTGCATGGGCCTGATGGCCTGTGATGACAACTGCCCCATGGAGCTGCCCCTGCAGATGCAGCTGGCCTTTGTGCGCCGGAAGATGGCGGTGGCCGGGTTTAATGTTAAGTCAGCTTAGAAATAGTGAGTCTTTACGGGGGAACCCTCCCCCGCCTCCTGCCTGGAATGCCTGTCGCTAAACAGGGGCATAATGCCCTATGTGCTTAAAAAAACTAATGCAGGTTTAGCGACGAGATGGAAATCATGACCATTTTAACCCAGCTGGTCCAGCTCCTGGCGGTAACCATGGCCGGGGCCCAGCTGGCGGCCAAATTTAAGCAGCCTACGGTTCTCGGTCAGTTGCTGGCGGACATCATTATCGGGCCGGCAGTTCTGGACCTGGTACGCTACTCCCACCTCGTTGAGGCCATTGCCACCGTGGGGGTTATTTTTTTAATGTTCCTGGCCGGGGGCCTGCTGGAGCTGGAACCCTTCACCCCGGTAATTATTATGATCCTGATCACTACCCTGGCAACCCCGCCATTGTTAAAAATATTCGTAACTACTCAGGAGTCAGGAGTCAGAATGAGAAAACCAGCGAAAACATTTGAAGATTTACTGGTATGGCGGAAGGCGCACCGGTTTGTACTTGCTGTTCAACGTTTATCCAGGACGTTTCCTGAATTCTGAATACCTGAGTAGTTAAAAATATTCCTGAAAAAGTAGCAGACTTTATTGACTAGCCACAAACCTGCTTATAAGATCAAGGTATTAACCAGCGGTTAACAGTAACATCCGGGAGGCGCCGAAAAATGACCGTAGTGTACCGCATCAAATGGCGGGCCGCCCTGAGCTTTGAGGAGTTTGCCGGCTTGGCTGACCAGCTGGTGGACAAGGTGCCGCCCAGGCTTTGTACTGAGCTAAACGGCGGGTTTATGGTGATCCCCGCCACCCGCCGGGACCGGGATATGTACATCATGGGGGAGTTTGTGGAAGACCCCTCCCTGGGGAGGTTTATAGTTTTTTACTACGGTTCCTTTGCCGCCATCCTGGGCATGGCCCCCCGGACAAAGTGGGAGGAGGAACTGCGGGAAACCGTCTGGCATGAACTGAGGCATCATCTGGAAGCACTGGCCGGCGTAGATGATTTGACCATCGAGGAACTGAAAGAACTGGCCGCCTGCCGGGAACAAAAAAACCGCCGCGGGAGGGATTGACTTGCCGGCAAATCTTACACCCCAGTATTATGAGGCTGAGGAAACCTATAAAAAGGCTGTTACACCGGAGGAAAAGATAGCTGCCCTGGAAGAAATGCTGGCCGTGATTCCCAAGCACAAGGGCACGGAAAAAATCCAGGCCGACCTTAAAAAGCGGCTTTCCAGACTCAAGGAGGAAGGCAAAAAGAAGGCCAGGGTAGCCCGGTTTGACCCTTTCAACGTGGAAAAGCAGGGGGCGGGCCAGGTGGCTTTGTACGGCTACCCCAACACGGGGAAATCAGCGCTGGTGGCCGCCCTGACCAGGGCCAAACCAAAGGTGGCCGATTATCCCTTTACCACCACTGTGCCCCAGGCAGGGATGATGCCCTATAAGGATATATTAATTCAAATGGTTGACACGCCCCCGGCCTCGCCGGACGGGCTGCCCCCGGGCCTGGCGGGAACCTTGTATAACGCCGACGCCCTGCTGCTGGTGATTGACATTGGTTCCGGGGAGTGCCTGGACCAGCTGGAGGGCGCCTTCAGCATCCTGCGGGAGCGACGCATCCTGCGGGAGGATGCCACCCCCCGGAGCAGGGGCATTACCCCGGACCGCTTTCTGGTTTTGGCCAACAAGGCCGACCTGCCGGGAAGCGTGGAAAACCTGGAAATTATCAAGGAATTGGGCCCCCCCGGTTTGAGCCTGTTCCGGGTGTCCGCCGAAACCGGCCTTAATCTAGAGCTGCTTAAGGAAAGGACCTTTCTGATGCTGGACATCATCAGGGTGTACAGCAAAATACCGGGTAAGGAGCCGGACATGTCGGCGCCTTTTGTCCTGAGCCGGGGCAGCACCGTTCTGGATATGGCCGAAACAGTGCACAAGGATATTGCCAGGAATCTGAAAAGCGCCCGGCTGTGGGGCTCGGCCAAATTCGAGGGCCAAACGGTGCAGCGGGATTATGTGTTGGCCGACGGGGACATTGTGGAGCTGAATACTTGAGTCAGTGGGGACGGTTCCGGGTGACTCATGGGAGTCACCCGGAACCGTCCCCACTGACTCAAGATCGCCCGTCCCTTTTTGCCTTTAAAAGTTCCTGGCCCAGGTTACCAACGGAACTTCGAATTTATCAATGAAGTGCTCGCTTTGGGGCCGGATGCGCACCGTGTAGCCCAGGGTACCCTGGTCCAGGTCAATTTCCCCGGCAAAGCGGTATACCCCCTCGGCTGTTCGCTCCAGTAGATCCATGGGTGCCGCCCGCAGGCGCTGCAGGGAGTCGCGGTCGTCCTCGCCCACCACAACCTCCACGGCCACATCATGATGCCGGATTGGCCCCAGCTTAACTGTGGCGGTTAAATAAAGCGGGTCCCCCACATTCATGTCCCGGTAACCGGTGCCTTCAACTTCAAGGATATCCACATGGTGCCAGTTTTCCTTTAGAAACCGCTTGAAGCCCTCAATTCTTTCCGCCAGGGCATAGTGCTCCGCGGAAAATTCCCGGCCCCGGGCCAAGCCCGGCACGTAGAACTTCTCGGTGTACTCCCTGACCATCCTTTCAGTGCTGAACACCGGCAAGATTGTTTTAATGGACTCCTTCATATATCTGATCCACTCTGCGGACAGGCCGTTCTCCCTGTTATAATACATGGGAATGATGATGTTTTCCAGCACTGCATACAGGTGGTAGCTGTCATCCCGGTCCTGCTCATCCTCTGTCAGCCGGTCATTCTCCTCCGTTCCAATGGCAAAACCGTTTTCACCGTTATAGGCCTCGGGCCACCAGCCGTCCATGACGCTAAAGTTCAATACCCCGTTGATGGCGGCCTTCATGCCGCTGGTGCCGCTGGCCTCCATCGGCCAGCGGGGAGTGTTGAGCCAGACGTCGACACCCTGGACCAGGCTGCGGGCTATATTAATGTCATAGTTTTCCAGGAACACGATTTTGCCCCGGAACGGATCCTCATTACATAATTCATAAATTTTTTTAATCATTTCCTTGCCGTGCTGGTCCGCCGGGTGGGCCTTGCCGGCAAAGATAAACTGCACCGGGCGCTGGGGATCATTTACCAGCCTGGCCAGGCGCAACCGGTCTGAGAATAGCAGGTAGGCCCGCTTGTAGGTGGCAAAACGCCTGGCAAAGCCGATGGTGAGGGCATCAGGATTCAAGTAGTGCCCGGCCTCGGCAATCCGCTCCACCGGCTCCTGCTGCCTTACCCTCTGGCGCGCCACATTGGCCCGGGCCAGGTCAATGGCCTCCCGCTTTAACTGCTGGCGCACATCCCACAGGCGCTGGCCGGGAATATCTTCAACCTGCTCCCACTGCTCCCGCTCGGAGATGTTTTCCCGCCAGCCCGTGCCCACATAGGCGTTAAATAGTTCTTTGAACTCCTGGGACAAAAACGTTTCCGTGTGGATACCGTTGGTTACCGAATTGACGGGCACCTCCTCGGCGGGAACATGGCCAAAGAAGGGCTGGAACATGTTACAGGTTACCCGCCGGTGTAGGCGGCTTACACCGTTGCAGAAGCCGGACATGCGCATGGCCAGCACCGTCATGTTGAAACCCTTGCGCCCGGGGTCCCAGGCCAGCTTCAGGAAGGATTCCTGCTCCAGCCCCACTTCCCGGTAATAGGGCTCGAGGTAGCGTTCAATCAGCTCCGCGCTGAACACGTCATGGCCCGCCGGCACCGGGGTATGGGTTGTAAATAAGGTGGTGGAGCGGACCACTTCCAGGGCAGTGCTCACGCAGATACCGTCCCGCACCAGCTCACGCACCCGCTCAACGCACAGGAAGGCCGAGTGCCCCTCGTTAATGTGCCAGAAACCCGGGTTGATGTTCAACGCCCGCAGGGCCCGCACCCCGCCAATACCCAGCGCCATTTCTTGGGACAGCCTGTTTTCCCCGTCGCCGCCGTACAGCTGGCCGGTTATTTTACGGTCCTCAGTCCGGTTAATAGCCAGGTCGGAGTCCAGGAAGTAAATGTTTACCAGGCCGATCTTCATCCGCCAAACCTTGAGGTGCGCCACCCGGCCGGGCAGCGGAACCTGAACTACTATCTCCCGGCCATTGTCATGGGTGGCCGGGGTAACCGGCATCTCGCAAAACTTTAACTGGGGATACACCGCCTCCTGCCAGCCGTCCCGGCTGAGGCGCTGGGTGAAATAGCCGTTCCTGTAAAGCAGGCCTACACCCACAAAGGGAATGCCCGAGTCACTGGCGGCCTTGGCATGATCACCGGAGAGCAGCCCCAGGCCCCCGGAGTAAATGGGCAGCGACTCATGCAGGCCAAATTCAGCTGAAAAATAGGCCACCGGCTGGCCGGTATAGCCCGGGTATTTATGCTGGTACCACTTAACCCCCCCCATGTAGCGGTCAAATTCAGCCATCACAAAATCGTAAGCAGTTAAATAACCCTCAGTGGCGGCAACACGCTCCAGCTCATCTTGCTGTACCTGGAGCAAGAACTTAACCGGATTGTGATTCACATGCTCCCACAGTTCCTGGTTGATCCCCTCAAACAGAGCTTGGGCCCGCGGGTTCCAGCTGAACCAGACGTTGTAGGCAATGTCCCTGAGCCGGCTGATACGGTCAGGCAATCGGGGATTTACCGATACGGTACGAAAAAAATACATAAGACGACCCCCATAGGTTATGAGTTAATAACTGGTTTAATCTCAAGTTATTTTGCCACCTATGGCGCTGTCTTATTTGTTTAATTGCTATGGAGTTCAAATATACCCGGGGGCCATATTTTTCCACGGCCTTGCTTTTTCTCCCGGTTCGTATATATTCAGTGAAACCGGTGTTAAGGCACGGCGTTATCACCGCTCACTCCAGTGCTCCGTGCCGACAGCGCCTCGGCTTGTTTCGGACCGTTTTGTTTCGTAAATATCGTTACTATTCAGGTATTCAGAATGCCCCGAGAATATGCTTCCAGCAATTAGAGAAGTTTTGTTTCGTAAATATCACCGTATCCAAGATCCTTCGTAAGTATCAAGTAATATCGGCATTCTGCAAACTGGCTTGACTTTGGGCGGAAGGGCTTTTATCCTAAGGAGGACTAACCTGATTGAGGTGTTGCCATGAGCCGGACTCCCCGCTATAACGTATATTCTACCCACCTGAAAAATAAATTTGGCGCCAAGGTCTATAAACTGCCTATCAATTTGCCGGGCACCTGCCCCAACCGGGACGGCGCCCTGGGCCGGGGGGGCTGTATTTTTTGCGATGAGCAGGGGGCCGGCTTTGAGTGCCTGCCTAACTCCATGGCCGTGGGCAAGCAGGTTCTGGAAAACAAGGAGTTCTTCCGCCGGCGGTTTAAGGCCGAAAAATTCATTACTTATTTCCAGGCCTTCACCAACACTTACCTGCCCTTCGAAGAGTTCAAGGGTTATATCCTGGAGGCCTGTCCCGATGAGGACTTTGTGGGCCTCTCCATTTCAACCCGGCCGGACTGCATCAATGACCGTTACCTGGACTTTCTCCGGGAGGCGCAGCAGGGCCGCGGCCTGCATATTAACATTGAACTGGGGCTGCAAACGGTGAATTACCATACCCTGGCCGCCATCAACCGGGGGCATTCCCTGGCTGAATTTTTGGATGCCGTGCGGCGAATCAGGTCCAGGGAATTTGACGTATGCGTGCACCTGATCCTGAACCTGCCGGGGGACAATAGGCTTGATGCCGTTGAAAACGCCAAGATCATCTCAGCCATGGACGTGCAGTACGTTAAGCTGCACTCGCTGTACATAGTGGCCGGAACCAGGCTGGGGGAAATGTACCAGCGCGGGGAATTCGAAGTCACGCCTCTGGAGGAGTACATCCGGCGGGTGGTTGATTTCCTGGAGCACCTGGACCCGGAGATCGTGATTCAGCGGCTGGTGGGCAAGGGCCCCAAGGAGAACCTGCTGTCCTGCAACTGGGGATTGAGCTGGTGGAAGGTGAAACAGTTAATTGAGGCCCGCCTGGAGGAGGCCGGGACTTACCAGGGGCGGCTGTTCAATTACCTCAACGGCAGCGCCCTGCGCCGGGGCCTCAAGGACTGAAGCCGTACCAGCCACTTGGTCAAAGAATGCCGGCGCAACGGAGTGCTTATCTTTTCTGCGGGTCTATACAGTAACGTAATCAGGACCTTGACATCCCTAATCATTACAGATGAGCAACTGCATGAAGGGATAGATACCATTGAGGAAGCATTAGATAAACTGTGTTAAACTACTGGAGGTTTGGACAGGGCGGACACCGGGTTCGCTCTGTTATTTTTTTGCTTGAACGGGAAGGACAGTTGGCACAAATTTTGCAAAATTAAGAATATTAAGATTTTAAGAAAATTTACTTATTATGGAGGGGGGATAGGATTAACCTTTTCATTATTGAGAGAGGGCGGTTTTAGGATTTACATTTAATAGAAAGCGGAGGTGGCATAATGCCATTAACACTGGCGATCCTTATTTTTATAGCAGTTATGTGGATTCCGGTAGCCCTTCTTTTCCTTGGAAAAGGTGAGGCCAAAGGAACTGGTTTTGCAACGGGTGTTGTCGGTATTCTTGTGGTGATAGGGGCTTTAGTACAGGCTACACCCGCTTTTGGACAGGATGTGTTTGGGTCGGGATTGCTTTTTGCGCACGGAATACTTTACATTGTGGTATCGTACGCACTTTTGACCGGATTATCTGACATGAGGTCGGTGGGAAATGTAAGTCTAACAGTTGCTATAATTTCACTGATCTATTTTCTTGTTTACGTCTACGGAACCTCATTAGTACCGGCCAATGCCTATTTAGCACTAATGTGTGCGGGGTATACCGTTTTAACCGTAGAAGTCTGGCTCAACGCCTATGGCAAATTTTCCGGGAACCTGTTAGCCTGGTCGCTGATTATTTGGGCCTTTGTGGGCTTGTGGATTCCAGCCTTTTCGGTTTTAACAACAGGTCAGTTTCCATTTTAAATACATTACTAATAAACTACCCTATATTTATAAGACCCCCTCTCTCATTTATATTTAACCTTAAGGCTTTAGGTCGCGAATGCGCACCAATGCATTTAGATAACACACAAGTCAAATTTTGATACAAAAAACGATCTTAATTGGAGCAGATGATATCAAGACTGCTCAAAATTAGAACGGTTACTGCTCAAAGCCAACCATGTCTACTTACCTGTTTTATCATCGTGAAGCATTGTCTCCTTACCACAAAGGGTTCTGCCTGACTTGGCGGAACCCTGGTTTCTTTGCTGTTTGGGGCAGTCAAGGGGACTGTTCTGCCGCAAGTATTCCGAGCCTGTTTATCACTGAACTAATCCGCCCTAAGACCCCCGCCTCTGTAGGCGGCGGGTTTCAAAGGGCGGTTAAGTCCAGTATGGACTCGGCTAACATTCAGAGGGGGTTGAATCCCCCTCTGAATGAAG
>JBFMEU010000052.1:0-19553 GCA_040753155.1 Bacillota bacterium | reverse complement strand
TTCAGGTAACACGTATCTTGCGGCTTGAACGTGAGTTCTTTCAGCGTGTCTGGGGGGACGGTTCCTGGTGACTCACGTGAGTCACCAGGAACCGTCCCCCCTGACTCAGCTTAGCCCCGGACTTTCTGGAGCAGCTGCCGGCCCATGTCCGCCACCATGGTTAGCTCATCCAGGCGCAGCAGGAAGGCCATGATAAAGTAAACCGCCGCCCCCACCAGGATGTTCGCCGCCACCCGGACAGCCAGGGCCATGCCCCCGCCGGTAATCTGGCTGGCTAAAAAGGTGTCAAACCCGTAAACCGCCACCGCCATTACCCCGGCGGAAACCAGCGCGCCGGCGCAGAAGCGCAGCAAGGACCAGTCCACGATGCCGGGCATCCGCCTTTGCAGGAGCCAGACCAGGACCACCATGTTGAAGGTTATGCCGATCGAGTTGGCCAGGGCCAGCCCCCCGTGCTGCAGCGGCCCGATAAGTAGCAGCGCCGAAACCACGTTGACCGTCACCATGGCCAGGGTAACCTTCAAGGGCGTGTACACATCCTGCAAGGCGTAAAAGCCCCTGATTAAAAGCGGGCTCAGGGACTGCCCCACCAGGCCGGCGGAGTAAAACAACAGCGCCGTGGCCGTCATCGCCGAGGCCCTTTCGTCAAAGGCGCCCCGCTGGAACAACAGGGTGATTACCGGCTCCCGCAAAATCATCATACCCACCCCGGCGGGGATGGAGATCAGGAAAATGAACTTGATGCCCTTGACCAGAATGCCGGCCATTTCCTCCACCTTACCCTCGGCCGCCAGGCGGGACAGGGTGGGGAAAACAGCCATGCTGATGGCCACCACGAACAGACCCTGGGGCAGCAAAAGCAGCTTGAAGGCATAGTTCAGGGCGGCAATGCTCCCCTCGGCCAAACCTGAGGCCAACATCCGCTCGATGAGGATATACCCCTGGGCCAAGCCGATGGCGGCCAGCACCGGCAGCATCAGCCCAAAGAGCTTGCGCGCCCCGGGATGGCGCAGGTCCAGGGACGGATGCCAGCGAAACCCGGCCTTATACAAAAAGGGAACCTGGATTAAAGCCGACAGGGCGGCCCCGCCCACGGTACCGGCGGCCAGGCCCTCAATCCCGTACAGCCGGCCCAGCACCAGGGCCGAAAAGATGATCCCGATGTTCATGGCTCCCGGCCCAAAGGCCGAGGGGCCAAAAACGTTATTGGCGTTTAACAGGCCCATGAACACGTTGCCCATGACCAAAAACAGCACCGAAGGCAGCATAATCTGCAACAGCAGCACGGCCAGCTTTTCGGTCTCCCCCGGAAAGCCCGGGGCCATCACCCGCACGAGGTACGGGGAAAGCATGATCCCCAGGGCGGTAACGGCCAGCAGGGCCAGGGTCAGGGCGTTAATCACGCTGCTGAACAACCGCCAGGCCTCATCCCGCCGCCCGGCGGCGGCATACTCGGTGAACACCGGCACCACCGTGGCCGCCATAGCCCCCCCCACCACCCCCAGGAACAAATAGGGAATGGTAAAAGCCAGCACATAGGCATCGGTGGCCGCCGTGGCCCCGAACTGGTGAGCAATGGCCACCTCCCGGCCAAAGCCCAGCAAGCGGGATAACAAGGACATGGCTATAATGACCATGGCCGCCCTGGCGATAACTTGTCCCGTAGACATCGGCGCCCTTCTTTCTAAATAATCAGCACTTCAATCATATGCCATTTTACTTAACAGTGCAATCAGTTTAATCTGCCCTGGCCAGCAATTCCAGGTAGGAACGGGTAACTTCATACAACACGGCCCGGGCCGCCGGATCGCTGCCGGAAGTGTCAGCCAGTACACTATAAGTTTGCGCCAATTCTTCCGGTTTATATAACTGCTTCAAGTGCGGGTTGAACCGCTCAAACTCATAGAATATGTCGCCGATGTTGTCCGGGGTCACCATACCTTCCTCCTTGGTAATGACAAAATACAGCTTGCCGGCCAAATCTTCTCTTCCGGCCAGATTCAGCCGGCGGAAGCCGCCGTTGTACAGCAGGTTCAGGAAGGCCTGCCGGGACATGGGCTGGTCCAGTTTATAGTCGTTATCATAGCCGCCCGGGGCCAGGCCCAGCCGCCTCAGTTCCCGCAACGTCCGGTAGCCGGGGTGCTGCGTTTCCGGCCCCGGCCGGGAGTCCTGGGGAGCCACAAAGGCGCCCTGCCGCTCCAGCATATCCCTGATAAAGGTAATGTCCTCCGGGCCGGCCGCCACCTGGTGGAAGGTTTTCCCCGTGGCCAGGGCGTAAGCCGAGGCCACCCCCGCCGCCTGGGCCGCCACCATGCCCGGGGGTACCACCCTGACACTGCCGTGGGCCAGGGAGTCATAGCCCGCCGAGCGGCCCACCACCAGCAGGTTGTTAAAATTGGGGGGTACCAGGCTGCGGAAGGGCAGGGCATATTTCAGCGGGCTGCCCACCACAAAGCCCGGCTGCCCCCTGGCGATGGACTGAATATCCACCGGGTAGCTGCCGTAGCCGATGCGGTCCCACTGGTCGCGGTTTTCCAAAACATCGTCAATGGTCAAACGGTACAGGGCCACCATATGCCTGCTCTGGCGCACGTAAAGCTCCGGCGCAAAACCGGACACCTCCGCCTCTTTAAAGCCGGGAATGTTTTCCCGGGCGTACGCAATAAACCGGCGGGCCTCTTTTTCCGCCTCCTGCCGGGCCGCAGCCAGGGACCCGGGGTCATCAAAGTCCGCCCCGTAAATCAGCAGGCCGTTGAGCAGCACCTGGCCGTCCTTCTGGCGGGCCATGTTGAAGCCCCGGAAGCCGATGACCTCGCTTTCCGGGGTATAGCCCCGGATATATTTGTCGTAGCCCCAGGCGGCATTGAGGGTGGCCCCGGAGCTGCCGCGCCGGTACGCCACCAGGGTTTCCCACATCACCCGGGGCCAGTTAATCCCCCGGACACTGAACACCAGGGTGCAGGCCTGGTAAACCCCGGGCAGTCCGATGTCCTCAAAACCCTCGGTAAAGGGAACCCCGGCCAGCCAGGCCAGATCCGCGTCCTGGGAGGCGTCAATAAACACCTTGCCGTACACCTCCCGGGCGGCTCCCTCCCTTTCCAGCAGCAAAGAAGTCACCCGGCCGCCGGCAACCACGGGCTTTTGCAGCCGGGTATTCAGCTCCAGGGTGAGCAGGGGCTCGCCGGCAATCATTTCTTCAAAAACCCGCCGGCCGTCCTCCAGGTCAAACACCATGCCGCCCACTTTTTTGTAATACTCCTCAAAAATCCCCCGGGTAACCAGGCGGCCCTTGTCGTTGTCGTTCATGTCGATGAAATTTAACTGTCCCAGGATAAACAGGCCCCCCACACTGTCCCGGTGGTCCACCAGCAGGGTGTGCAGGCCGTTGCGGGATGCGGCCACGGCAGCGGTAATCCCCTCCGGTTCGGCGCCCCAGACAATGACGTCGTAGGGGCGCTCCCGGCTCCCGTCAGCTGTCCGGCCCGCCGGGTCCGGCAGGCCCTTGGCCTGCCAGGTGGCCACGGCTGTGGTATAGCCGGCGGGCATTACGTAGCGGTGCTTTTGCCAGGAGTAGAAGCCGAAACCAAGGATGCCTGCTACTAAAGCTGTCACTAATATAATGTAGGGTTTTTTCATTAATTGCCTCCGTTAGTAGTAGTTTCTAGATGGGTTTGCTGTGGTGTATAGCTCCGGGTTGCTGATTCGCCCTTACAATTGTACGAGCTCGTTCGCCCTCGGGCGCCGGTGAACTCGCTCCCTGCGGGAGCTCAAACATGCACCGGCGCTTTTCCTCGGGCTCACTCGCTCTTTGAATGAGGCTCATACGCATACCCTCCGCTATAGCACCACAGCCATTACCGGCACCTTGCAAAAATCCCCTTACAAGGCCCCAACTACTTTCTTCGGGCGCTAGTTCAAATATATCTTCTTGGTCCCGGGGTCCCAGTCCACAGTCAGGCCCATGGCCCGGGCCACCGCCCCCAGGGGCAGCATGGTGCGGCCCTGCAGCGCCAGGGGCGGCACATCCAGCTCAACCGCCTGGCCGTCCACAACCATCAACCGCTCACCCAGCCACAGGTCAATCCAGTTGCCGCCCCGGACCACGGTTGCGTTTTTGGCGGCACCTTCCCATAATACCGGGGCGTTCATGGCCTGGGAGATAAATCTCACCGGCACCAGGGTGCGCCCGTCCATAATCACCGGGGCCACATCCATCTCCCAGACGGTTCCGTTCACCAGCATTTGCTTTTGCCCCACGGTCAGTTCCATGGACAGGCCGGAGGGCGCCGCCGGCTCATTTCCGGCTTTAACGGGCAGGGGGGCACTGAAGCCCTGGTACCGGGCCACCACAAAGGCCGCCTCCTGACCGCTGCCGCTTTGCACGGTCAGCACCCCCTCGGGGGACACCGCGCCCTCCAAACCGTAAAACTGCCAGTCCGCCAGGGAGGCCGGAACCTGGCGGGTCTTGCCGGAGGTGGTGGTCAGGGTCAAGCTGAGGGGAATCTGTTCCCCATTGAGTACCTGCCCAACATTGCCGGTGAGTTTCATTGCGGCAACATCGGTTTTGCCCAATACTTTGGCGGTGACCGCCGAGCTCATGGACCCGGCGCCGGCCCTGATTTCAAACTGTCCGGGATTTCCGGCCACGAATACGCCGCCCTCGACCTTGCCGGTCCCGCCGCTAATCTGCCACTCTACGGGCAGTGCACTGACGTCAACGGGATTGTAATATTCGTCGTAGGCCCGCAGGTTCAAGGGAACTTGCTCATTGACCAGCAGCAGGTCCACACCCGGCAGGGCCAGGCCCTTCAGGGAACCCTCGGGCGCGCTGGTGAACACCCCCAGGGCATTCACCACCAGGCGCTCGGTGGTTTGCTCCGGGGTAAACACCCGGCGGGTTTCCCACTCGCCCAGGGGCCGGGCCACCATGGTGGAGGAGCCCCCGCCGTCCAGGTTCAGGGCCCGCCAGGTGCCGATTTCCACCAAGAAACGGGACAGGTTGCCCGGGGTCAGCCCCTTGCTGGCCGCCGTTCTTCCCTCCACGCCCACCAGCCAGAGCTTTTTGCCGTCCCGGGAAATGCCCGCCGCGGTCCGCGCCCTGACGCCCCCCAGGGCGGAAATGTCCTTGGTGTACGGCACAGCCGCCCCCAGGTCCACCAGCAGGGCGTGGCCGCCGATGACCATGCTCCAATCCCGCTGGGGCTGGCAGGCGTAGGTAATGTCCGCCGGGTCCCCGGGCTTGAAATTATCCAGCAGGAAGCCGGCCGCCAGGCCGTGTCCCCTCAGAATATACATACCCTGGGGCACCGGGGAGTCAATATACTGCCCCTTGACGATGCTTACAACCCGCCCCTGGTCGACCAGCATTTCGGTGGGAATAGTGTAGCTGTCGTTGCCCCGGGTTTTACCGCCCCACATATCATTGTACAGGTGCAGTTTATGAGCGTGGCTGTGGGCGCCGTGGGGCTCTTCCCAGTAGATGGTTTTGTTCAGCCCCGCCAGCTCTAACTCTTTGCCGTTGGGGGCGGTTACTTTACCTTCAAAGGTAAAGGGCTCGATGTGGGCCATTCTGTCCCCGGTTATGCCCAGGGCATAGATCCCTTCCAGTTTGGACGGGGAGGTTACCCACCGCCGGTCGATCACCGTGGGCCCGATGGGGGAGCCTTCGGCCCGGGTGTTATAGAAGTCGCCATTGATGGCGGCCACAGCGCCGGTATTTTTGGCCATGGCGGACACGTTCAGGCGCTGGGTGAGTTTGCCCGCTCCCGGAATTACACCCAGCTGGACATAGGGATTGTTCAGGTCAATTTCCACGACGTGGATTTTAGCCGGGCCGTCGGCGGTTTCCCAATGGTAGTTTTTCATGACCGCCCCGGCGGTGATGGGAGTGGTTTCCTGCAGCACGGGCCGCTGGTCGGCGGCCAAGGCGGCCGGGGTGAAGGCTAGCAAGGTAATCAGTAAGATAACGATATACAAAGTGATCTTCCTTTCAAGGGGAAATTTACTTTTGTTTTGGCGCTTACGTGAGGTGTTATGTAGTTTTTAGGTTACTATTCAGGTATTCAGAATTCAGGAGTCAGAATTCAGAATGCCCCGAGAATATGCTTCCAGCAATTTACCAACCTCTTACAAGAGAAGTTTTGTTTCGTAAATATCACCGTATCCAAGACTCATTCTGACTCCTGACTACTGACTCCTGACTCCTGAAGTCATTAACCTGGGCTGCAGGCCTTCTTGCCCGAATGATGCTCCCCACCTTAATTGCAAAACGAAGTTTAAACAGAAAGTCCCGTTTTGCTCTATGATGATACTGTTACTGCAGCAGGTACCCTATCCCCTGGGCTCAGAGCTGCGTGCCGAAAAGACTTGCGGCTCGTCGTTAAGCGGGGCTACAGGCCCTGCAAATTGTGCGCGATATGTTATTCGTGTTTAGAAAGGCTAAACCATATTCATTTTTGCGCTGTGCTTAGCGACTGGTTCTCGCACGTTTCGGGCCTTAGCCCCGCTAAACTCCGTCGCCGAGTCTTTTGTCGGCACTCCGCTAAATCGCCTGCAGGGATAGGGTTACCTGCTGTGCGAACACTTATTGCTAAAAAACGGCTAACAACTCAGGTTAACAAAAATCCGACGCCCAATGTCTAATAACCAAACTTGTATACAGGGGTAGGAAGGAGCTTTGATTGCTTAGTCGGGAGAATGGTGTGTTGTACAAGTGGCAGGCGCATTCCCGACAAGTGATGTGGCGGAGCGTCGCAAAAAGACTTAGCGCAGGAGTTTAGCGGAGCTTAAGGCCCGAAACGTGCAGGTAGCCTACCTTAGCTAAATATATACAGGGAATCCCGTGGCAACAATGGTTAGCTAAAAATCATTTTGCGCACAATTTGCAGGGCCTTTAGCTCCGCTTAACGACAAGCTATAGTCTTTTCGACGCGAAGCCCCTGAACTTGGAGGGTTTGCTCCTGCCACCCAAAACCTTTCTTAGCAGCACCTAACCGGCACGCAGCTCTGAGCCCAAGGGATAGGGTGCCTGCTGCAGAAAAAGCACCTTAAGTGAACATTTACCCGCATCCAGCCCATGGGACAGGTTCACCACCTTCGATTAAGGTATGGGGACACACCCCTGCGGGGAATGTCTGGCTAAGGTATGGGGACACACCCCTGCGGGGAATGTCCCCAATTCAAAACCTTTCTTAGCAGCACCTAACCTAACCGCCCAACCAGGCGGGCGCTGAGGAGGGCCTGCTCCCGCAGGGGGGCGACGGCCCGGATCAGCCACGACCTGTCCCGGCTCAGGGCCTGGTCCAGGGCGGCGCCCAGAGAAGCGGCGGTCAGGTTGTCCACGGCGCCGGCCGCCTTAAGGCCCAGCTGGCCCAGGAAGCGGTCTATTTTGGGGTCGTAGGAGACGCCCACCGGGGGCACGCCCATTACCGCCGCCATGATCAGGGAATGCAGGCGCATCCCTATAAGGGCGTCCAGGCGGCCGATTACCGACAGGGTTTCAGGCACGCTCAGGGGCTGCCGCAGCACTGCGGCGTCACCCAGGGCCCCGGCCAGCTCCAGGGAAAGTTTCAGATCCCCGGGGTGGTGCAGGGGCAGGAACACCAGCCGGGCCCCGTTAGCGGACAGCTGCCGGCAGGCGGCAAGCAGGGCCTCCCGGGTTCTCTCCAGTCCCGGCCAGGGGCGCACCGAAATGCCCACCAGGGGGCTGCCGGATTGACCCGGGCTGAGGCCGGCCCCGGCCAGGACGGCCCGGCCCGGGGCCGGGTCCACGGCCGCCGGGGAGAGACCCAGCACCGGATCGGCGGCCACTGTTATAGCTGCCGGGGGAACCCCCATGCCCGCCAGATCATCCTTGGAGGCCTGGTCCCGCACGGTGACGGCCCGGGCCCGCCGGGCGGCAAACCCCACCAAACGCCGGCCCGCCGCCGAGCGCACCGGCCCGATGCCCTGGGCGTAAAACATCACCGGGCGGCCCAGGACCAGGGCCATGTTGATGACCCCCAGGTAGTAGGCCAGGCTCTTAAAGCCGGTGACATCCTGCAGCAGGCTGCCCCCGCCGCTGATCAGCAGGTCGCAGCCCCGCAGGGCTTTGGCCACCTCCCCGGGCCGCCAGCGGTTCACCGCCTCCACCCCGCAGGCCCGGGCCGTGGAGGACGGATCGGCGGAGAGCACGGTTATGCCCGGGCCGGGCCGCAGCTCCCGCAGGGCGGTGACGATACTGTAGAGCACAGCCTCGTCACCCAGATTATGGAAACCATAATAGCCGGATATAGCCACCCTATTCAACAATATACTTCTCCCATAACTTTTTCGCTGTTAATACGGCCGCAATCAGGGCCAGACCCATCAGGACGCCCAGCCACAGCCCGTTAAAGGCCCGGGCCAGGGAAACCAGCAAGGGGGTGTGAATATGGGCAAAGGTATTGATTAGCGACACCTGCCCGATGGCCCCCAGAAAAAGCAGCGGCATGTACCGGGTGTCCCGGCAGCCGGTGTAAAACAAGAGTAAGAGCAAGGGATGCCCCAGTAAAAACTCCTTGGTCCGGGGCCGCACCCCCAGCCAGGTGTCCAGGACCGAGCGCATCTGCATCTCCAGGCCGGAAACCAGCCCCACCCCCTCGTTGCCGGTGCGGACCAGGTACAGGGCGGCAATAACCGCCAGCACCCCGGCCACGGCGCCCAAAACAACGGTAACGGGGCTGTTTAAAAACTCCCTGGCGTGGGCCGCCCAGGTCGTCCCCCGGGGCCGGAAAACAAAGAAAGCATACCCCACCAGCGCCAGGAGCGGCAGCAGATGAGCAAGCTTAACCCCGGCAAACTGATCAAGCTTCAGCATAAAGCCGGTGTCGGCCAGCAGGCCAACCATCAGCAGCGCCCCGGCCAGAGACACCAGCGAGGTCTTAAACAGCAGCAGAATAGCGCCGGGGGCCGAAACCCCCTCCCGCCTGAGGTTGAGCATAATGGCCAGGACCGGGAACACCAGCACCGCCGCCAGGGCCATCAGCTTGCGGCCAGGGCCCGGCTGGCCGGCGACCAGCAGCAACAGCCACAGGGCAGCCAGGGCCAGACCCGCCGCCAGCCAGCAGCGGGGGCGCACCCCCAGCCTGTCCAGCAGCAGCATCAGCCCGGCCACAACCCCCAGCCCGGCAATGAATAACAGCAGGCGGGATGATTCCAGGGGCCCGAAGGTTGACGCCTTGCCCACCGTCAGCCCCTCGGACTCCAGCTCTGACGCCAGCCTTTCGATAAACAGCAAATTATCTTGAACCGGATCCCGGGACCCGGGGCTGTTCACCGGGCGCACCAGCAAAACCCGCATGTTCCGCTCGGTGACGGCCAGCAGGTAGCGGTCCAGGGCCTGGTCCGGGGTATACTTGAGCATTTCGCCTGACGACATGGTGTGCAGCCGCACCATATGCTTATCCAGCAGCAGCCCCAGGTGGTTCAGGCCCTTCTGCGGGGTGAACTCAATCTGGGCCACCGGAACCCCCAGCTTGTCCGCCTCATACCCCAGGGCTTCAATATATTCAGGATATCCGGGCACCGACTCATCATTGAACAGCAGGGCGGTAAGGTTGGGAATGTCATGCAGCGGCTCAAATACTTCTTTTAACCCCTGCTGTGTTACACCGGGCCAGGAGCGCAGCTGAACCATCATATTAAGGCCCGCGCCGTCAATTTCCCGCACCACCCGCTCCGGAAAGCCCAGGCCCGTCAGAGGCGGGCGGGGTGACAGCAAGTCGGCGGGGGTGCCCAGGCCGTACCATTCCCCGGCCGGGGGCAGTTCATACGTCATAACCCCCTTGGCCCGCAGCTGCCGTGCCACCCGGTCCGCCACCTCCCGGTCGCCGGAAATGATGTAGGTGTGGTCCGGCAGCAGGGGGCCGAAGTCATCGCCCCTGTATAAGGACAGTTCCCGGCCCTTCATTACGGCCAGCTCACCCAGCCGGCGCGAATCATCGGCCACCGGCTCCTTGAGCAGAACCGAGGTAACCCCGCGCTCCTTCAGGAGCGCCAACAGCTCACCGGTGGCCATACCCCGGCCGGCGGCCAGCTCCCGCATCTCATCGTAAACCACCGCGATCTCCACAGTGCGGTTTTTCTGCTCCAGAAGGTGGCGCTGGTACCCCAGGCAGCCCGACACCACCAGGGATACCCCTATAACGGCAACTAAAACCCGCCTGTACCACTGCTTCATTGTATAAGACCCCCCTCCAGGCCAATTTGTTCCACACAGAAAAGCGGGATCGGGCCAAGCTACCCCATCCCGCTATTTTAAGCCCGTGTTACCGGAAAAAATACATTACCAGCAACAAACCAAAATCAGTAGTCAGGAGTGACTCCTGACTACTCAAGTAGCGCCATCATCACCGCCGGCCGGCGGAGCCGGGGGAATGGGAATCATGCCGCCGCCTTCAGAGGGCGCCGCCGGAGGTTCCGCCGGTATAACAATAACACTGATGCCATTGGGATCAACAACCTCGCCGCCCTGCTCACCGGCCTCCGGCACCGGATCGGCGGCAGCCGGCGGAATGACGCTCCGGTCGCTGCCGCTGCCTGCTCCACCGGTTCCCGAGGCCGTCAGCTGCGATTGGGGCCGGGCTGAAATGGTGGAATCCTGCACCACGTCAAACCGCTGGCCCTTTTCAAAGAACGCCCTGGCCACCTGGCGGGCCTGGGAGGGCTCAACCTGCCAGTAACTGCCGTACTCAGCGTCCAGGAAGCGGCCGGGCAGAGTCTGGGTCACAATACTTATGCTTTCCAGATTCCGGGCCGCCAGGGCCAGCTTCGCCATTTGATTCAGACTCAGGTTGGTGTCTACACACTTGTATACACTGGGCGCCAGCTTATGCAGCTTGGTAACCGTTGACGGCTGCATCGCCTCCTTGCCCAGGGCCGTCAGAAAGTTAAGCTGCCGCTCGGTGCGGGAAATATCCCCCATAGCGTCACTGCGGTAGCGCACATACTGCAGCGCCTTATGCCCGTCCAGGAGCTGCTCGCCCTTTTTCAGGTTAATGGAAAGCTCCGGATCGACCAGATCATTGTATCTCATATCCTTCTCAACATCAATGGTCACGCCCCCCAGGGCGTCCACAACGCCTTCAAACCCGCCAAAATCGGCCACCACGTAATTTCTCACCGGCAGGCCCACCAGTCCGGACACCGTTCTGGCGGCTAACTCCGGCCCGCCGTAAACATTGGCGGCATTAATCTTATCCATCCCCCGCCCGGGAATATCAACCCAGGTATCCCGGGGTATTGACAGCATGGAAACCCGGTTATTCTTGCTGTCCACATTCATCAAAATTATGGTGTCCGTCCGGGTCCTGGTTTCACCCTCCCGCTCATCAACACCCAAAAGCAGGACGTTGAAGCTGTCCAGCTGAACAACCTCATCCTCACCGGGCTCGCCCGGCTCCCCGAACAGGCCCATCTTCCACAGCTCCCGGCCCAGGGCAAAGCCGCCGGCCAGCAGGACAATCAGGGCAAAGGTAAGCGCCACCAGGGGCCACTTGCGCTTTAGTCTTTTCCTTGCAGGCATTTAATACACCTCTTTTACTATTCAGGTATTCAGAATTCAGGAGTCAGGATTCAGAATGCCCCAAGAATATGCTTCCAGCAATTTACCAACCTCTTGCAAGAGAAGTTTTGTTTCGTAAATATCACCGTATCCAAGACTCATTCTGACTACTGACTACTGACTACTGACTCCTGAGTAGTTTACCACCTCTTTTACCTAACAAGCCGCCCGGGGTGAAGCGGCTCAGAGCGATCCTCCCCGGAACATAATAATCACGCGGGTCTGGGCCTGGATGCCCCGGCCGTCCGACTTGGGCACCACAAACAAGTGATTGGCCGCAACCCCCTTGCCTGCCGCGACATTAGTTCCCGCTGTCAAGTCGGGAATGCCGCTGCCGGTGGGGTCCACAATCACGGCCCGGCCGCCCCGGAGCACAAACTCGGTACCGGCCCGGCCCAGGAAGACCTCATCAGGCTCCAACTCCTTGACCTCCCATACCAAACCGCCGCCCGCCGGGGCGGATCCCAGCTTCTGCTGCACAAAGGCCTCAACCCAGCTTCTGGTTACCAGGGGGTCACTGCCGGACCCCGGCTGGCCGCCAACGGCGGAGGCCAGCCCCGCGTTATAGGCAGCCAAGCAAAACAGGGCGGCCGCCAGGAAAATGGCGATGATCATGGAAAGCCTCCTGGAACCCATGCGAAAAACCTCCTGGAAACATCAAATTTTACAGATCCTTAATGGTACTGTTTTCGACAGAACAGGTATTATTCCTGCCATGTTTAACAAAATACTTCAGCCCCTTAACCTTTTCAGGCCGTAGCGCCGGAGCACCAGCAGCACAAACCGGGGCAGCACCGTCATGCGGCGCCAGCGGGCCGGCTCCCGGACCAGGCGCCCCAGCCACTCCAAATTCAGCCTCTGCAGCGCCGGTGCAACCCGTTGCACCCGGCCGGAAATCACATCCAGACTCCCCCCCACCCCCATGGCCACCACAGGCCCCAGGGACTTCAGGCGCCGGGCGACAAACAGCTCCTGGGCCGGCGCGCCCATGGCTACAAAAAGCAACTGCGGCCCGGCCAGGCGAATTTTCTCAACCACCTCGGGCTCTTCGTCCGCATGGAAATAACCGTGGTGGGTTCCCACAATGCTGATACCGGGATAATCTTGCCGCAGCCGCCGGGCGGCCTCCTCCGCCACCCCCGGCGCCGCGCCCAGCAAAAAAACCCCCCACCCCTCAGCCGCCGCCCGCCCTAGCAGGCGCAGCATCAAATCAATGCCGGTAACCCGCTCCGGCACCGGCCGGCCCGCCATCCGGCAGGCCCACACAATACCCACCCCGTCCGCGGTAACCAGATCGGCGCCGCGGACCAAATCCAGCAGGCCCCGGTCATGCCGGGCGCTGTAGAGCATCTCCGGGTTCAGCGTTATAATCCGGCAAGGGCGGCCAGACTCCACAAACTCTGCCACCCGCCGCTCAAACTCATCCATCGGCAGGCCGTCCACCACGGCCCCCAAAAGCTCCAGCCTCAACACAAGCACCTCCCCGGTTGAACGATAAACCGCAAGTACAAACAGGTGCGCCTTCTGCCATACCAGTAAATCTTCAAATGTTTTCGCTGGTTTTCTCATTCTGACTCCTGACTCCTGACTCCTGACTCCTGACTTCAAATCCGGACGAGGACATTCTACCACAGCAGGGACCATACTGCCACAGAAGGCTATATATAATGACGCAAAAGGATGAAAATTGTTCCACAAAAAAAGGGGCCGACAAGGGGACTGTTCTTGCCTGCCTAATCCTCGTCGGGCGCCAGGGGTTTGGTAATCGGGCACAAGGCCTTGACAATGTGCACCGGCACTTCGTATTTAGCGGCAAACTCATACACCGATTCCCCGGGCCTGAGCCGGCGCTCGGACAGCAACAACTCCACCGCGAACCTGTTGGCGTCGTATTCGAGTCGCCCCCGGGCCAGCGGCCTGTTTTCCAGAATCATGAAATAATTGTTTCCAGGGTGCAGCAAGCAGTGCGCTATCTCATGATAAACCACGGCCCTTTGAACGCACCGGGGCAGGCTGGAATTGTAACCGATACAGGTTATATTATCCTTCACCAGAAGCATCCCCCGTATTTTACGGAAAGCATACGGCAGGAGAATATAATCCAGGTAATCAACCAATTCAAAGGGGTCCGTAGTTTTGTACTGATCATAGAGCTGCTTTATCTCTCTGGTAATCCAGTGCATGCGTAACACCTCGAAAATTGTCGCCTGCAAAGGCTAAAGCTACCGGTTCTGCTCAGTAGCTTTTTCTTGCTGCTTCCTTCTTTTTTTTATTGCCTTCAGGGCAATCTTTACGAATTCAATCACATCTTCCTTATCCTCACCGTCCAGGGGCGCCCCGTCGAACATGATATGGGACTCCCTGAGGATCTTTTCGATATCCGCGGGGGATGGGGCGTCATCTTGCCTGTACCGCTGGTCCGACCTTCCCAGCAGATAGTCTGTGGTGGCGCCGAAAAAATCAGCCAGCCTTTCAACAGCCTGCCTTTCCGGCAGGCGCCCCGCTTCCCAGGCCGCAATGGTGCCCCGCTTGGCCCCTATTTTGCCGGCCAGCTCTTTCTGGGTGAGACCGTACTCCTCCCTCAGCTCTTTCAGGCGGGCGGAAAAATCAACCATCGTATAAGCCCCATTCTTATTATAGTCACATCGTAACTACCCGGGTATTCACTGGTTTTCTCATTCTGACTCCCGACTTCTGACTCCTGACTTCTGACTTCCGACTCCCGAGCAGTTAAGTCACATCTTTATTTTACCCTCAACAGTTGCCGGAGGCAACAGTTTCTTAATTGCCAAGGGCTTTTAACATTTGGCTCTTTACGCCCATTCCTTACCTTTGCTATAATTCAACTGCAAACCCTTACCACATGTGATCTCAGCCCGAAAAAATTAATGAGTCGTTACTATTCAGGAATTCAGAATTCAGATCGCTGGTTTTCTCATTCTGACTCCTGAATTCTGACTCCTGAATTCTGACTCCTGACTCCTGACTCCTGAGTCAAAAGAAATAGCGAGGTAAAACCTATGTGTGGAATAACTGGAATATACTACTTTGATCAAAGGGAACCGGAGCTAGAGATTTTGGAAAAAATGACCGACATGATCTATCACCGCGGCCCGGATGACTCGGGCTATCTAACTGACAAGGGCTTTGGCATGGGGTTTCGCCGGCTTTCTATAATTGACCTTCGTGATGGTCATCAGCCCCTTTCGAACGAAAACAAGACGATCTGGATTGTTTTTAATGGTGAAATTTATAACTACAAACAACTAAGGGAAATGCTCGTCAAGAAAGGCCACCAGTTTAGAACCCAAAGCGACACCGAAGTAATTGTCCACTTATATGAGGACTATGGCAGAAACTGTGTCCGTTACCTGAGGGGTATGTTTGCCTTTGTTGTATGGGATAAAGAAAAGAGGCGGCTATTTGCCTCCCGTGACTTCTTCGGCATTAAGCCCTTCTACTATTACCACGATAATGAAAAAATTGTATTTGGCTCAGAGATTAAAAGCATTTTGGCCGCGGGGGGAATTAAACGGGAAGTCTCTCCCGAAAGCTTGCTCAATTTTTTAACCTTTCAGTATGTGCCGGAACCCAACACCATGTTTCAAGGGATTTACAAACTTCCTCCGGCGCACTGGATGCAAGTTTCCAATAACAGGATGAGGATTGGGCAGTATTGGGACCCCACTTTTGAACCGGCGGACAAGCCCCTGTCAGCCTATATCGAAGAACTGAGGGAGGCATTGGCCGGTTCAGTAAAATATCACATCCAGAGCGATGTAAAGCGCGGCTGCTTTTTATCCAGCGGAATAGACTCAACCAGCATTGCCGCTTTGATGATTAAAGAAGAACCTGTTAAAACCTTTTCTGTCGGGTTTGAAGGCCCGAACAACGAGTGCCTGATCTCCCGGGAAACAGCAGCGGCTCTGAAATCGGAGCATTACGAGAAAATTATCACTGCTGAAGAATTTTTCGAGACTGTTCCCCGGGCCATTTGGCATCAGGACGAACCGGTGGCCGATCCTTCAGCCATCGCCTTGTATTTTGTCGCCCGGCTGGCCCGGGAACATGTTATTGTGGCCCTGTCCGGAGAGGGAGCGGACGAGCTGTTTGGAGGATATGTGATTTACAGGGAGCCTTTGGCCTTAAAGCCTTTTGACTACCTGCCGGCCGGCCTGAAAGACGCGGTTCGCAGTATATTAACAAGGATGCCGGTTAACTTCAAAGGCCGGAATTACCTTTTGAGAGGATCCACACCCTTAGAGGAACGCTTCCTTGGCAATGCCAAAATTTTTACTGAAGACTTAAAGTCGGAGCTGACCAGAATTGACCGCCATGTACTGGCATCCTACCAAAATCCTTTGGATATAGCCAGAACTTTCTACCACAAGGCCGAAAGTCTGGATAGCGTCACCAAAATGCAATATATCGACCTGAATCTGTGGCTGCCGGGCAATATCTTAATGAAAGCGGATAAGATGACCATGGCCCATTCTTTGGAACTGCGGGTCCCTTTTCTGGATCGGGAAGTATTCGAAGTAGCCCGGGCTATTCCCACCAAATTCCGCATAAGCAATGGAACTACCAAGTATATCCTTAGACAAGCCATGAAAGGGTTAATTCCAGATGCTATCGTGGACAGACCAAAATTAGGTTTTCCCGTTCCTTTGCAAGACTGGCTCCGGGGGCATTGGGCTTCCCGCGTATATGAAACGATTCAAGCCGGAGGCATTGAAGATTACATCAAGCTGGACGCAGTGGAAAAAATGATCAAGCAACATGTTGAAGGCAAGGATGACTTTGCCAGAAAAATCTGGACCATATTTATCTTTTCCTTATGGCATAACATTTTTATCAACCGGGCGGAATCCACGGGGGCGGCCGGTCTAACAGAAAATTACAATAAAAGTATCCGCCTTTTGGCCTGAATTTCTTCTTGATCGGGTATTTTCATCCTCTGCCGGCGCCGCTTCAGCGGTGACAATGTCATTCAAGCTTGGCCTGTCCGGACTTAAAGGGTTTAATTTGGAGGTTTTGCGTAGAAAAAGGCTCAAATACCAGGTAACCCCTGGCATTTGAGCCTTAATAATTTATATCCGGATTGTGCGTTGCATCACGCAGCATTATAATAGAGTAAATATGGTTGCATAGTACAACATAGAGAGTGCTGTCACCGGGGGATATTTTTTTGCCCAATTTGGTTGCAACACGCAACACTACCTCCCGGCGTAACACAGCAGATCCACTTTTGGAAAGGAGTTGAGCCTACCATGGCCAACACGCAAACTGAATTCACCAGGACGCCCGGCAACCGGCTTCACCAAGCGGGACGGGAGAAAAAAAAGGAGTTCATCCCCTCCCTTTACCCCGGGCAGGTGATGCTCATGAAAGTTTTACTGAAAGTGGACATCGCCACCGGCCGGGCCCTGGAGGACAACCTGGACAACTATTATACCCGGCAGGCCATGGGCGAGGGACGCCCGGACCCGGTATGGCACAATAACCCGGCCATCCACCAGCCCCAGCAGCCCGCCGGCGCGCTGCAAGAGCAGTTCCTGTTCCGGCGCATCTGCGCCTTCAACAAAAAGCGGCGTAAAAACAGCGCCCCCTGGGACGAGCACAGCCTCTTACGCCTGGCTCTCCTGGCCGGGGAGGAAGATTCCTATACTCAGATTGCCAACCAGCTGGGCCGGTCCGTTAAATCATGCCGGACTATGTATATCGTCATGAAAAAAGCAGGGGTGGTATGAACCCAAAACAAAAGGAGCGTGCGCACATGCACCTCTTTCTTTTTTGCCAAAGTTAATCCCCAAATATGATACAATTAACTAAGACTTTCAATTTTATTTATCCACTCATTAAAGTGAACACACCGTTCTCTTAATATTGGCAAACCAATCTCTTTAGCAACTGTCGGCCCTATGAGAACCTTATTATCTTTATACTCAGGTATTTCCTTTATTATCCTTTTAGATGGCGCAGTTTCATTTCCTTCATTGATTAGTTCCGGGGAACCAAAAGCATTTACAATATTTTTTAGACGTTGGATTGCATTGGTTTTATCCTCCAAATAAAAAATCCTCATTTTGTCAATGTCAGCAAATAACAAAGCTTCAAACTCATGCAGCTGTATGTAAGGTATAAATCGATTACTGTCAATATCGCCCGCAAAAGCATCTTCCAGGTAACGTACACGATCATAAGCAGGCCAAATAGGACCAATACTGCTCTTACCCGGGAAATTTGCCGGTAACCCATATAGATCAAACATTGTTGTGCAATAAGCATCATGATCTTGATTTATCCAGTTTACAACATCCCGGCGCACTTTCTCATAATTGCGACCCCCGCCCCGAAATACACAACCTTTCTTTCTATTTGTTTCAACAGAGCGCGCTGTAGCAAATATTCCCTTTGCCCCCCAGTAAGGCGCCAGAACATCGCGCACAAAGGTTTCTTCCGTCGCACCTTCTACGACAATGTTTAAACGAATCAACGCGACGGCCTCCCCCCCAGGACATTCTTCTCCCATAGCTCACCCAGGCTATAATCTTCCAACCAGGACCCCAGGTCCTTTTCATTCAACCGCCTAAAAACTGATTGATCGTCTACCCGGTCTACTACCACAATGTGTTCGGGCTCAAGTTGGTCTACCAGAGTAACTGATTGCGTTGATACAATGATTTGTGTCTGACGGGAAACGCTCTTCAACAAGGCAGTTAGCACTAAGATCGCATAAGGATGAAGACCTAGTTCTGGTTCGTCAATAATTATAAGCTCAGGAGGTTGCGGTTGCAGCAACAATGTAATCAAGGCCATTAACCTGAGGGTTCCATCTGATAAGTGATTGGGGCCAAATATAATATCAGGATCTATATCCTGTTCTCTCCAATTTAAAATAATATATTCTGGATTAATAGTATTAGGAGCTAAAACAAAATCACCAAAAAAGGGAATGACTGATTTCAACGTCGCAACGATACGTTTATAATACTTTTGATCCTTTTGCTGCATTTGGTATAAAAAAGCTGCCAGATTGCCCCCATCATTCCGCAAATATCGATTATCGTAAATATAGCCTTGTTTTTTAATCTTTGCCTCACTAGAAGTATCATGAAAATGGTATACTCGCCATCTTTGCATAATTGATTTAATAACCTTGGCAGTCTTTTGATTAAATCCAGAATTACCCGTGCCAAAGAATTCATCATCCAATAACTTCGATTCGCGATGACCGGCGCCCAGTGAAACAGTAGGAGCATGTCCCTCAATGCCATCGCGCGAATAAGAAATTGCTTCATCAGCAAAAATCAAAGTATCCTGTGCTGCATTAATCAGACGCATATGATAAACATTATTACCCGATGAAGTGCTAAAATAAAATGTTGAACTAATCTGAGGGGTTCTTTTGGATCCATAATAGAGTATCGCGTCGGCGAAACCCGATGCGGCAATATGCTGCTGAAGATTGTTACTCAGCAGGTGATTGAAGAGCTTAAATAAACTAATCAAATTTGATTTCCCAGCCCCGTTTGCGCCTATTAATACATTTAACTTGCCAAGCTTCAGGTCCATGTCCTTGATCGACTTATAACCGGACAGTTTAATTCTATCAAGCACTAATTTCCCACCCCCATAAGCCTAATGATCTACCAGTCATCACCTTGACCCATTATTTGAACTTCCCAGGAAATTTTAATCCATCTAACAGTATTATACAGGTCAACTTCCATGTTCACCAGCCTTCTGGCGCAACCCTATATTTAAAAAACTGTTCACTGTTATAGCCGCATAGTTATGTATCTCATCAAATGCCTGGATTATACCAGGCATTTTGGTTTTTTGGTAAGCATTCAGTAAACCAGGTGGAGGCACGGCGTTATCGTTAGCGAACGACGCAGCATAGCCGGTAACATCACCCATTCAGGCATTCAGAATTCAGGAGTCAGAATTCAGAATGCCCCGAGAATAT
>JBFMEU010000051.1:0-19568 GCA_040753155.1 Bacillota bacterium | reverse complement strand
TAACATTCAGAGGGGGTTGAATCCCCCTCTGAATGAAGTCTCGTTCAACGTTTATCCATGGCGTTTCCGAAGTATGAGATATACGGTTATTCTGAATCCTGACTCCTGAATTCTGAATACCTGAATAGTAACAAAATAAATATGGATTTAGCACAAAGGAGAATAGCCATGCATATACCTGACGGCTTCCTGGATCCCAAAACCTGGATTGGCGCCAGCGCCATCTCCGCCGCTGCCCTGGCCGGGGCCCTGGCCATGCGCCGCAAGGAGGGGCAGGCCGAGCGGCAGATACCGGTTATGGGGATGCTGGCGGCATTTATATTTGTAGCCCAGTTAATCAACTTCCCTCTGGTGGGGGGAACCACAGCCCATCTTTCCGGGGGTGCCCTAGCGGCAATTTTGCTGGGGCCGGCCACGGCCATCATTGTGATGACCACGGTTGTGGCGGTGCAGTGTCTTTTTTTCCTGGGCGGCGGGGTGACCGCTCTGGGGGCAAACATCCTGAATATGGCGGTGGTCGCTCCCCTGGTGGCCTACGGCACTTACAGGGGCATAACCATGCTGGTCCGGGGCCGGGCCGGCCGGACAGCCGGGGTATTCCTGGCCGCCTGGCTGTCGGTGGTTATGGCCGCGGTGGTGGCGGCCGGGCAGTTGGCCCTGTCCGGAACAGTCCAGCTGAAGGTGGTTATGCCGGCTATGACCGGCTGGTATGCAGTGATTGGTGTCGTTGAGGGGCTGATCACAGTGGTGGTGGTTTCCTTTGTGCAGGCTATGGGTATGGGCACCGGCCGGCGAATGTAAAATTAGTTACTAACACCGGTTTTACTGAAAAGATACAAAAATGTTGCTTCTTGTTTTTTGTTGAGTTATAATACAACTAACCGGAGTCACGAAGACTTCACCGTCCCCAAAACTACTATAACTATTAATATTAAAGCCAAGAAGGCAATCAACTGTTCGTAGACAGTGGTTCTTCTTGGCTTTTGCTGTTTTAAATACTTTTGGGAAAGGGGTACAATTTATGGAATATCTATTTGGTTGTACCACCAGGATAAATTCCCCCTTACATAAGCTTGACGCAAGGGTCAAGTTGCTGGCCATACTGGGGTATATTGTGATCATAACCACCTTGAGCTCATTTTTTGCCCTGGCATTGGGGATAATATTTCTGCTGGCCCTGGCCCTGCTGTCCAGGGTTGAATTAGTGATGATCATTAAAAGGCTGCTCTGGATTTTCCCCTTTGCCGGGGCTCTGGTGGTTATCTTTCCCTTTATAACCCCGGGTGATCCGGTTTGGCAGGCCCGGGTGGGCATGATTACCCTTACAGCCACGGCCCAGGGTCTGTCCTGGGCGCTGGTGCTGGCCCTGCGGGTGCTCAACGCGGTGCTGGCCCTGACCCTGCTTACGGCAACGACCTCCTTCCGGGAGCTGATGCAGACCTTCCGGGACCTGCGGGTTCCGGCGGTGTTTGTGCAAACAATTGAGTTCATGGTCAGGTATATCCTGGTACTGGTGGACGAGGCCAACCGGATGCGGGTGGCCAGGCAGGCCAGGTGCTTTAAAAAGGGCCGCAGCCTGCTTGATTATCATACGGTTAAAACTCTGGGCCAGATGATTGGCGTGCTTTTCCTGCGCTCCTGCGGGCGGGGTGAGCGGGTGTACCTGGCCATGCTGGCCCGGGGATTCTCGTCAGTGACGGTTAGCCGGGCCGGCAGGAACATTTGCGTCCGGGACGTGGGCTGGGGCGCTTTGATTGCCGTAGTTGCGGTATGTTTATGGCTGGCGGAAGCGGGGGTATACAAGTGGTAAACATTATTGAGGTCAAGGATTTACATTATGAATATAAGGATGGAACCAGAGCCCTCAAGGGCCTTTCTTTTTCCGTTCCCCAGGGCGCCCGGGTTGCCTTGCTGGGCCCCAACGGGGCGGGTAAATCAACTTTGCTGCTGCACCTGAACGGCATTAATATGGTACAAAAAGGCCAGGTAATTCTGATGGGCCGCGAACTGGGCGAGAAGCAGGGGACCTGGGCCCGCAGTCAGGTGGGCATGGTTTTTCAGGACCCCGATGACCAGGTATTTTCAGCCACGGTGGAGGAGGATGTTGCCTTCGGCCCTGTTAACATGGGGCTGTCCAGGCAGGAAATACAAGCCCGGGTGGACGAGTCCCTCAGGGCGGTGGGCATGGCGCAGTATCGTGAAAAGGCGCCTTACCACCTGAGTTACGGGCAGAAAAAGAGAGTCGCCATAGCCGGTGTGCTGGCCATGCGGCCGGGGATTATCGTCCTGGATGAGCCCATGGCCTACCTGGACCCCCGGGGGAAGGAAGATCTTTTAACCATCCTGGAAGACCTGCACCGCTCCGGCGTGACGATCATCATCGCCACCCATGACGTGGACATGGCGGTAGAATGGGCTGATCAGGTAATTCTTATCAAGGGGGGAATCACCCTGGCCCAGGGGGATACCTCCTTATTGACCAATCCTGAACTGGTAAGGGAAGCCCATCTTCGCCTGCCCATTGTGACCAGGATTTTCCGCAGTTTTCCCGGTCTGTACGGAGGGGAAATCCCCTGCACAGTGGCCCGGGCAGTATCCATAATTCAAGATCTAGTCGAAAAAAAGGGTTTTCAGATTAAATGACGAAGGATAGGGCCAGGCTATAAAATAAAAAATAAATTGGGAAAGGAGTGCATTTTATGGCCGGTCTTATTATCTACACCAAGACTGGTTGCCCCTATTGCAAAAAGGCTGTAGAGGAATACCAATCCAAGGGTATACCATTTACGGAAATCAACACTTCTTTGGATAAAGAAGCTCTGACCACAGTAAAGGAAAAATACGGGGCCAGCAAGGTGCCGATAATTGTAGAGGACGACAAATTGGTCAGAGTTGGTTTTGGTGGCGGTGGCTGAGGCATCTAAAACATGCCGGCCGGGGGCCGGCAGTTGAACAACTGGAAAGCTTGGATATAAGGGAACCGTCTTTCAGGGGGGTTCCCTTTGGCATGGCAGGAGACAAGTTGTTACCCTGTTTTCCCCGTGGTATACTTGGACCAGGAGGAATGAAAATGTTGCCAGTTTATCAGCTAGCCATCCCCACCCCTTATCCGGTAGGCCCGGTGAATGTCTATTTAGTTAAGGCCAGGCCCTGGTCAGAGTTGTCTGGCCGGGGCCTGGAGGGGTGTTTAACGACCACAGGTCGATGATTGGCCTGGGCCGGGCCCATTATAGACGACAGTGGGTTAAAATTATGGGTATACTGGAAAAAGGGGAGGCCTGCGCCTTTGAAATCAGCCGCAGGATATATCCCGGGCTGAAAGGGTGGGAGATATTTTCAGGCATTTCAGAGGTGCAGTCAAACCTTGACTTCCTGGCGGGCAGGTGTATGATCAAAGCTGAGCGAAGGGGAAAAGCTGTTTTTTATCACTGAACTAATCCGCCCTAAGACCCCCGCCTCTGTAGGCGGCGGGTTTCAAAGGGCGGTTAAGTCCAGTATGGACTCGGCTAACATTCAGAGGGGGTTGAATCCCCCTCTGAATGAAGTCTCGTTCAAGCCCGGGCAGAAAATTGATATTTTATGCGGCAGACCAATAATTAAGGCCCATCCTGGCTTGGACTTGGTATTAAGATTTAGGAGGCGCGGCAGTTGCTAGTTCGCTTGTTTATTGCCATTATGGCAGGAAAATTTGTTATGTGGCTAAGCCGGTCTCTGGGCCAGGGCAGCGGCTCATCCCTGCCCGGCATGGTGGCTTTGCGTATTTGCCCCGGCTTACTGGAGATACTAGCGCGGCAAATCAAAGAGGGCATTATTGTGGTAACAGGAACCAACGGCAAAACAACAACCAGCAATATGCTGGCTGATATACTGAGCAGTGAGGGTCAAAGGGTGGTAACCAACCGCAAGGGTGCCAATCTGGCCACCGGGGTTGCTTCCGCATTCTTGCAAAGCGCAACTGTATTGGGTCGCCTGGACTACGAATGGGCGGTGCTGGAAGTGGATGAGGCAGCTTTCCCCTTTGTTTACAGCCAGGTTAAGCCGCAGGCCGTGGTGGTCACTAATTTTTTCAGGGATCAGCTGGACCGGTACGGGGAACTTGACGCCACCGTGGATTTGATTAAGAAGTCCCTGCTTGATCGCGGTCATGCACAACTGATCCTTAACGCCGATGACCCTCTGGTGGCAGGTCTTGCCGCCGTTGCCGAAAAACAGCCGGTATATTACGGTCTGGGCGAGCACCGGGAGACATGCGCCCGGGGTGTTGGGGTGAAGGAGGCCAGGTTTTGCCCTCACTGCAGCCAGGAGCTGAACTACGCCTACTACCATTACAGTCAGCTGGGCGCCTACAGTTGTCCCCGGTGCGGTTTTGCCCGGCCTGTGCCGGCGCTGGAAGCCATAAATGCTGAAGATGGGCTGGAGTTTGTCCGGGGAACTGTTATTTATGAACAAGAACAACTGGAACTGACGTTACCCACCGGCGGCCTGCACAACCTTTATAATGCCGTGGCCGCCCTGGCCGCGGCCACGGTGGCGGGGATAAGCCCCCGGGCGGGCATAGGTTACCTCAGGGGGTATCACGCGGCCACCGGGCGCATGGACCGCTTTAGGCACCGGGGACGCTTGGTGCTTTTAAATCTGGTCAAAAATCCGGCCGGCTTTAACCGCGGGCTGGCGATTCTTGATAAGGCCCCGGGCAGCCGGGACGTGCTGATTGCCATTAACGACAATGATGCCGACGGCCGGGACGTTTCCTGGCTGTGGGATGTTGACTTTGAAATACTGGGCCAAAATAACGCCGGTTATAACTTCTTTATCTGCAGTGGCCGGCGGGGGGAGGATATGGCGGTCCGGCTGAAATATGCCGGTGTTCCTGCGGACAAGATCAAGGTGGAGAGAAATTTGGAGCAGGCGGTGGACAGAGCTCTGGGTGGCCGGGGTGAAAGGGTTTTTCTGCTGGCCACCTACACCGCCCTCTGGCCGGTTGAGCTATACCTGCGGGATAAAGCGGAAAGGGTGATGACCGGTGGTCAAGATTTACCATCTGTATCCTGACCTGTTGGATCTTTATGGTGACCGGGGCAATGTTATGGCGCTGGTTAAGCGTTGTGAATGGCGGAATCTGCCCGTGCAGGTGAAGGAGATTAGAATAGGTGATATTGTTGATTTTTCCGGCGCCGATATCGTGTTCATGGGTGGCGGCTCGGACAGGGAGCAGAATTTGCTGGCGGAGGACCTGGGGCAAAGGCTGGAAAACCTCAGGCAGGCTATTGAAGGCGGCCTGGTTATGCTGGCCATCTGCGGCGGCTACCAGTTACTGGGGAGTTACTACCTGGCTGCGGACGGCGCCAAGGTGACCGGCTTGGGCCTGCTGGACTTTTACACCGAGGCCGGCCCCGACCGACTGATTGGCAATGTGGGGGTTGAAATTGAATTGAACGGGAAAAAGGTTTTGTGTTCCGGCTTTGAGAATCATTCGGGGAGAACTTTCCTTGGCCGGGTGCAACCCCTGGGCCGGGTGCTGGCCGGGCATGGCAATAACGGTCAGGATGGCCTGGAGGGGGCCCGCTATCGAAATGTGTTTTGCTCCTACCTGCATGGCCCGCTGCTGCCCAAAAACCCGGCCCTGGCGGATTATTTGCTCAGTCTGGCCCTGGGCCGGGAAGAGGGCTGGAAAGGGCTGGGCAGCCTGGACGATACTCTGGAAAATACGGCCAACGAGGTCATGCTAAAAAGAATCATGAATAAAAGATAAATCCCGGATTAATTAGAATCCGGGATTTTTAGCAAATAATTGCTAGCATCTCTCATTAAAAGTAAATAAATGTCATAATCTGGCTGCCCGGGGCATTCTTCTTTTCGGCCCCGGTGCATATAATATAGTACCTCTCCCGCATATATTGGAGAGGTGTTAACCTGTCAGTGTCCGGGGATTGAAGAGTATGATTCATCTGTCAAGATTCTAAGGTTAAGTTACTGAGGGGTGGTATGATGGAATTTATTAAACGATTGGAGGCCTTTCGTTCCGAGGAAAAGCAATTGTTCTGGGAGGGCACTTTTCAAGAATACCTGGATCTTGTAAAGGAAAACCCATGGATTAGCCAGCTGTCCCATGCCAGGATTTATAACATGATTAACGATGCCGGTGTGGAAATGCTGCCCGAGGGAAGAAAGAGGTATAAATTTTTTAGCAATGAGCTGTTTGGGCTGGACCATGCACTGGAAACCCTGGTGGAGGAATACTTTCACCCGGCCGCCCGGCGGTTGGATGTCCGCAAGCGCATACTGCTGCTGATGGGCCCGGTGAGCGGCGGTAAATCGACCCTGGTGGCCATGTTGAAAAAGGGGCTGGAGAAATACAGCCGTGCCCCCGGGGGAGCCCTGTACGGTATCCGGGGCTGCCCCATGCATGAGGAACCGCTGCACCTGATACCCCGGGAATTGCGGGCTGATTTTGAAAAGGAATATGGCGTGTATATTGAGGGTGAACTGTGCCCTTCCTGCCGCTCCATGGTGCAAAATGAGTACGGGGGAAATATTGAAAAGATATCTGTTGAGCGGATTTTTCTCTCGGAGGAAAACCGCATCGGAATAGGCACCTTTACCCCCTCCGATCCCAAATCCCAGGATATCGCCGACTTAACAGGCAGTGTCGATTTCAGCACCATTGCCGAGTTTGGCTCGGAGTCCGATCCCCGGGCTTACCGCTTTGATGGCGAATTGAATATCGCCAACCGCGGCCTCATGGAATTTCAGGAGATGTTGAAGTGCGATGAGAAGTTTCTGTGGAACCTGCTAAGCTTATCCCAGGAGGGTAATTTTAAGGCCGGTCGGTTTGCCTTGATTTATGCCGATGAGATGATTATAGCCCACACTAACGAGAACGAGTACAAGACATTCATTGCCAACAAAAAAAATGAGGCCCTGCAGTCCCGCATCATTGTGATGAAGATACCTTATAACCTGAAGGTCAGCTCAGAAATTAGAATTTATGAAAAGTTAATCAAGCAAAGTGATTTACTGGATATTCACATTGCCCCCCACGCCATGCGGGTGGCCAGTATTTTTTCTGTGCTGAGCCGGCTCAAGGAAAGTAAAAAGCAGGGCATGGATGCAGTTAAGAAAATGAAGCTATATGATGGTGAAGATGTAGAAGGATTTAAGCAAAAGGATATTCAGGAATTGCGCAACGAATCTCCTGATGAAGGCATGAGCGGTGTTGACCCCCGCTATGTGATTAACCGGCTGAGTTCCGCCCTGATTCGGACCGAAACCAAGTGCATTAATCCCCTGGATGTACTGCGGGCCATGAAGGAAGGGCTGGACCAGCATCCTTCCATTACCAAGGAGGAGCGTGAGCGCCTGTTGAATTTCATCTCAGTGGCCCGCAAGGAGTATGATGAAATTGCCAAGCGGGAAGTGCAAAAGGCCTTTGTATACTCTTACGAAGAGTCGGCCAGAGTGTTGTTCAACAATTACCTGGACAATGTTGAGGCGTTTTGCAACAAGGTAAAAATCAAGGACCCGATTACCGATGAGGAAATGGATCCGGACGAAAAACTGATGCGCTCTATTGAAGAGCAGATTGGTGTGGCCGAAAGCGCCAAGAAGAGTTTTCGCGAGGAGATTTTAATCCGCCTGTCCAGTTACGCCCGCAAGAACAAAACTTTTGATTACACCTCCCACGAGCGCCTGCGGGAGGCTGTGGAGAAAAAGCTGTTTGCAGACCTCAAGGACGTGGTTAAAATCACCACTTCCAGCAAAACCCCCGATGCCGAACAGCTTAGAAAAATGAACGATGTCAGTGCCAAACTAATGGATGAGTATGGGTACTGTCCTATTTGCGCCAATGAGTTGCTCAAGTATGTGGGCAGCCTGTTGAATAGATAGGCGCATATTAAGTATTTGCTGCAGAAGAAGAGGCTGGTGGACTCTAAGTCCGCCGCCTCTTTTTTGGCTTAGGGGCGGCGGGTTTCAAAGGGCGGTTAAGTCCAGTATGGACTCGGCTAACATTCAGAGGGGGTTGAATCCCCCTCTGAATGAAGTCTCGTTCAAGGCCGGGGCTAGCCGTGCATATCCTTGTTCAGTTTCTCAATTTTATTTTTTAGTCCAGCTATTGGCATTCCCCGGGATTGCTTAATCTGGTTTTCCACTTTTTGCAGCTCAGCAAAGATTTTCTTGTCCGTACTCACATGTACTTTATACCTCGGGGCTATTTTTCCCACCTTGCCGGTCATCTCTTTACGGATACTTTTTAACCTCAGGCGGTCAAAGCCGGTTACCTTTGCGGCTACGGAAATCTCCCGGTCAATTACCACGGCTGTGCTTTCTTCTACCCCGTCAATGGTTTTTACCACCTGCACCACTGCTTTGGCCAGTTCCGGGTTTAACTGAACCTGTTTCCGGCTGCTTTGTTCCTGTTGTGACTGAGGCTTCCT
Source organism: Bacillota bacterium (assembly GCA_040753155.1). Classification (GTDB taxonomy): domain Bacteria; phylum Bacillota; class Desulfotomaculia; order Desulfotomaculales; family JBFMEU01; genus JBFMEU01. Next base: position 11,133 of record JBFMEU010000051.1, on the reverse strand, counting down.
GGGCGGGGAGTTTTGCATGTTGCAGCCTGTTACGCCAGCAGCCAGGATAACACCGGCAATTATTAACAGAATAATAGCTTTCGCATTTGCTTTCATTAAATCACCTTTCTGCTACCCTTTTGGCTTGAACAATAAAGAAGCAATAAAGGCAAAGATAATAGCTGATGAGATACCTGCGCTGGTGACCTCAAAGATACCGGTAAGAATTCCCACCAGGCCTGTTCTTTCGGCCTCGCTCAGGGCGCCTTTGACCAGGGCGTTGCCAAAACTGGTGATGGGAACTGTTGCCCCGGCCCCGGCAAAATCAATCAGGGGTTCGTACAGCTCCAGCCCGGACAAAACAGCCCCCATTACCACCAGAATGCTTATGGTGTGGGCCGGGGTGTATTTCCCCACGTCCATCAGGATCTGCCCGATAACACAGATCAGCCCGCCAACCACAAAGGCCCAGAAATACATCTCCACTCAGATCACTCCTTCTGGCTGAACTCTATGGAAACGGCGTGCGCAATACAGGGAATGCTTTCCTTTTGCTGGTAGGACAGGGGCGATAAAAGAGCGCCGGTGGCAACAATCAAAACTCTTTTAAGCTCCCTCTTTTTCATACGGTTAAATATATGGCCGTAGGTAACCGTGGCCGCGCAGCCGCAGCCGCTTCCGCCGGCCAGTACCGCCGGCTGGTCTTCCCGGTAAATCAGGATGCCGCAGTCGGTGAATTTGTCTGCCGGGATTTCCAGATCATGCTTTTGTAGCAGGTCGGCGGCAATTTTATGGCCTACCCGCCCCAAGTCGCCGGTGGCAATCAGGTCGTATTCCCGGTGGGTTAGGCCCAAGTCCCTGAAATGGGCGGTGATGGTATCCGCCGCCGCCGGGGCCATGGCCCCGCCCATGTTGAAGGGATCACTAAGCCCCATGTCCACCACCCGGCCGATGGTGGCGGAGGTGACCCTGGGGCCGCTGCCGCCGGAGCTGAGGAGGGCCACCCCGGCCCCGGTTACGGTCCATTGGGCGGTGGGCGGCTTCTGGGACCCGTATTCGGTGGGGTAGCGGTATTGCTTCTCAGCCGCCGCGTTGTGGCTGACAGCCCCGCAAATAACATTGTTGCCGGAATTGCTGTCCACGATCAGGGCGCCCAGGGCCAGGCTCTCCATGGCGGTGGAGCAGGCCCCGTAAAGCCCCAGAAAGGGAACGGCCATGGTTCTGGCGGCAAAGCTGCTGGAAATAATCTGGCTCAGCAAATCACCGGCCAAGAAGAACTGGATATCCTGCTTTTGCAGGCCCGCCTTGCGGATAGCAACTTCACAGGCCTCTTCCAGCATCTTTTTTTCAGCTTTTTCATAGCTGTCCTGGCCCAGCCATAAATCTCCGTGGACAAGGTCAAAATCTTCGGCCAGGGGGCCCTCCGCCTCATGGGGCCCCACCACGGTGGCTGTGGCGATAATGGTCGGGCGGCTGGGGAAAATCCAGGTCTGGTGTCCTTGCAGCATCTCAGGAACCCCCCAGCGCAGTGATAATGGTCCTGATCAGGGCAATAACAAAGGCCGAAACCACTCCGAACACAATAACCGACCCCGCCAGCTTGAACATTTTACCGCCAACACCCAGCACAAAGCCCTCGGTCCGGTGCTCAATGGCCGCCGAGGCCATGGAATTGGCAAATCCAGTCACGGGGACCGCGGTTCCGGCCCCGGCCCACTGAGCGATGTGATCATACACCCCCAGCACGGTCAGAATGACGCCAAGTAAAATCATTACCGCCACGGTGGGGTTGCCTGCTGTTTTTTCGGTAAAATCAAAATTCCAGACAAAAAAATCGGCAACACCCTGACCAATCAGGCAAATGGCGCCCCCTGCCAGGAAAGCTTTCAGGACATTGGTGAGAACCGGGCGCCGGGGTTCCCTGGCCCTGGCAAAATCCTGGTATTCCTGCTGGGTTGGCGTTAATTTCTTTTTCTTTTTGTTAGACATGATATGCTACCCCCTTATCTCTTTAGCCAGGGTTCAAGGTCCTTAACAACTGCTGATAATATTTTTGAACAGTCAGTGTACATTTCTTTGGCCACCTGGTTTTTTGTGCCCAGGGCGTAGAGCTCGCAGTCGGCCTGGCATTTTTTTAATGTTGCATAGGCCAGCTCCCTGGTTTTGGGCGCCGGCAACTGCAGGGCATCATCAAACAGGTCCAGGTAGAGCTGCCCCCCGGAGTCTACCTGGGCCATGAACACATTCTCCGGCGCTACCCCCGCCTTTTCCAGCTCCGTATGCAGCCAGCGCCGGTTCAGTCCCATGGCGGCAAGGGGCTCATCCAGCATTATTCCGTCCAGCATCACCGTTTGCGGCACACTTTCCAGACCCACCTGCAGGCCCATGGTTTTGGCGGTGACAGGCTGCCTGTCTTTTTTCAAAAGCACGCTGACATCACCGGTGGGCTCCAGAATGGCAAATTCAACATCAGCAAAATTAAACACATTTTTTTTGCGCAATTGGCTTAATAAATCTTCCGGGGTGTAGCGGACTTCCAGTAACTTGTCTTCCAAAACCTTGCCGTGATTGATCAAGATAGTTTCTCTACCCTGGACAATGTCCCTTACTGACTTGTACTTAATGGCCAGAAGATAGATTAGCGCCGGAAAGACGGTCCACACTACCAGGGCCACGACTCCGTGGGCCAAATTGGGGACCAGGTTCAGGGAAATGGCTGCGGCAATGACTCCAATAACAATGCCGGTAACCAGGTCAAAAAAAGTCAGTGGAGAGGTCAGTCTTTTCCCCATCAAGCGGATCAGGGCCAAGGCTAAGACAAATAACAAAGCAGACCTGATTAAAATGTTTAACCACTCGGGCATGGCTGATTCTCCTTTGTATTAATGGCGCTAGAAGCCCTTGTATTGCGGCTCCTCAAATTCCAGGGTGCCGAGACGGTTTTCCATCTCTTTGATTACGTCATCAACCAGCCGGGCGTTCCCGGCCAGCAACTGCTTTGATGTTTCGTTGCCCTCATAAGAGGCAAAGGTATCCAGGGTCGCTTTAACACCCTTCAGGCTGGCTATGGTTTGTTTAACCTGGGCGGCAACGGTCATCCTTAAATCACCCCTTGCTTAACATATTTTGCATTTGCAGACTGTTTTTTATGTAATAAAAAAACCGGACCTCAAGATCCGGTTTTTGGATAGGCGCTAAAACTCTTTGTACTGGGGCTCCTCCTGCTCAATTTGGGAAACCCTTGGCTCCAGGGAATCTACAATGGACTTGGTTTGCCGGGCAGCCTGGGTATAGAGTTGCTTGGCCTGCTGGTTTTGGGTCTGCATGGCAAAGGTCTCCAGGCTAGCCTGGGCGCTCTTCAGGCTGGCCAGGGTTTGCTTCACTTGGGTGGCAACGGTCATCTGCATCCCTCCTATCGGTATATATTCCGATGCTATAAATGTCCGAAAATGATAGTTTTTATTCCGGGACGGATGTACCGGGCAATGGACTTGTTGAAGTCCAATTCACAAACCTGGGATTCATCTTTTTCCTGCTGAAACATATCATATTAATGTGGCGCCCTGCCAATCCAGGCAATAATAAACGGCAGGTTACTTAACGGATGATATTTGGCTAATGAAGGTTCCGGGAGGCTATTCAAATGCAGACGAAACACATTATCTCCAGAGAAAACTGGTCCTTGCACCGTAAGGGTGAGATTGACCGGCAAAGGCACCAGGAAAAGGTTAAAGAAGCTATTAAAAAGAATCTGGCAGATATTGTAAGTGAAGAAAGTATTATCATGTCCGACGGCCAGAAGGTAATTAAAATACCTGTTCGATCCCTGGATGAATTCAGCTTTCGCTATGACCAGGGCAAGCGCAAGCATGCCGGCCAGGGGGATGGAAAAAGCAAGGTTGGCGATATTTTGCACACAGAGCCCAGTGGCAATAAGCCTGGCAAGGACAAGGGGGCCGGTGAGGAGCCGGGGGTGGATTATTACGAGGCTGAGATAACCATTGATGAGCTGGCTGAACTTATTTTTGAGGATTTGGGCCTGCCCAATTTAAAAGAAAAGAAAAAGCATGAGCTAACCTCAGAGTCGGTGGAGTTTAAGGATATTCGCAAAAAAGGGCTGTCCAGCAATATTGACCGCAAGCGCACCATCTTGGAGGCAATTAAACGTAATGCCCGGGCGGGAGATGCGGGATTAAAAAGCATAATCCCGGATGATCTGCGCTATAAGACCTGGGAGAAAACTTACAAGTATGAAAGCAATGCCGTTGTACTGGCCATGATGGATACCTCCGGGTCCATGGGGCCCTTTGAAAAGTACATTGCCAGGAGTTTCTTTTTCTGGATGGTGCGCTTTCTGAGAACAAAGTACCAAAACGTGCAAATCCTGTTTTTGGCCCACCATACCGAGGCCAAAGAAACCACCGAGGAGGAGTTCTTTACCAAGGGGGCCAGTGGCGGTACCCGCTGTTCTTCAGTTTATCAGCTGGCCCTGGACATTATCGGCGCCAGATTTAGCCCCCGGGATTACAACATTTATGCCTTCCACTTTTCAGATGGCGACAACCTGGTTTCCGATAATGAGAAGTGTGTTAAATTAGTCAAGGAATTAATCAATCAATGCAATCTGGTGGGTTACGGTGAAATAGAGGGTCCTTACTATTACACCAGCACTTTACGCTCCGCCCTGAAAAAGATTACCGACCCCCTGTTTACCAGCGTCAGTATTCGTGATAAAAGCGGAGTGTATAATGCCCTGAGGAGCTTTTTCAGTGACGGGCCGGAGAAAAATCATGTTTAGGTGGGGAAATGATGAAGGATGAATTAAAAATCCTGGAAGCGGCGCTGGAGGAAATTACCCGGGTGGCCAGGGGTTTCGGGTTGGATTTTTATGACATGTATTTTGAGGTTTGCCCGGCTGAGATAATTTATACATTTGGCGCTTATGGCATGCCCACAAGGTTTTCCCACTGGTCCTTCGGCAAAAACTACCACAAAATGAAGACCCAGTATGACTATAATCTGAGCCGGATTTATGAAATGGTGATTAATTCAGACCCCTGCTATGCCTTCTTGCTGGAAGGCAACTCCATCATCCAAAACAAAATGGTCATCGCCCACGTGCTGGGGCACTGTGATTTCTTTAAAAACAACAGGTATTTTAGTCGCACTTCCCGCAAGATGGTGGAGACCATGGCGTCGTCGGCAGACCGTTTTCGGGGGTATGAGTTTCGCTACGGCAAAGACAAGGTGGAATCCTTTATAGATGCCGTTACAGCCATTCAGGAACATGTTGATTTTTACCGCCGGGAGCAGGTTGTCGCCCCGGACAGCAAAAAAATCCGGGGTAAGGGGGACTGCGGCAGCAGTTGCGGCGTCGGAGGCTGTGACAGTCATGACCAGCAGCACCGGGAAACTCCCTATGACGACCTGTGGGCTCTGGATAAGAAGCCCCACCAGTGCGCCGGCAAGTGTAAGGAGAAAAAAAAGCGCTTCCCGGCGGAGCCGGAAAAGGATGTGCTTTTGTTTATTATGAATGAGGCCCGGAACCTGGAGGAGTGGCAAAGGGACATCATCTCCACGGTGCGGGACGAAATGCTATATTTCTTGCCCCAGATGCAGACTAAAATCATTAATGAGGGCTGGGCCAGCTACTGGCACCTGCGCATTATGAGGGAATTGGACCTAACCGGGGAAGAGACCCTGGAGTTTGCGAAAATGCATGCCGGGGTTATCCAGACCTCAAAAATACGGCTTAACCCTTACTTCCTGGGCCTTAAAATATTTGAAGACATTGAAAAAAGGTGGGACTCGCCAACCGGGGAGGAGCGGAAAAAGTATGCCCGCCCGGGTGGGGAAGGGCGGGAGAAGATCTTTGAGGTCCGGGAGTTGGATAATGACATCTCCTTCATCAGGAACTATCTGACCAAAGAGCTGATTGAAGAGCTGGATCTGTATGTTTATAAAAAAGTCGGCTATGAGTGGAAAGTAGTGGACAAAAACTGGGAGAGCATCAGGGACACCCTGGTGCAAAACCTTGCCAACAGCGGCTTCCCTTATATCGTGGTGGAGGACGGTGACTTCAACCTGCGGGCCGAGCTGCTCTTAAAGCATCTCTTTGAGGGCATTGAGCTGGATGTTTACTACCTGGAAAGAACCCTGCCCCATGTCCAAACCCTGTGGGGCCGGCCGGTACACCTGGAAACAGTGATTGACAACAAGAAAATACTGTTCAGTTATAATGGGGATAAGATTAGCAAAAAATTTATCTAGGGGGCCGGGGCTGTGTTCAGTCCCGGTTTTTTTTATTGTTAAGGAAGTTATACCTTTTGAAAACTGTGGATAAGTGACCTGTGGGCTTACGTTAGCGGCGATTTTGAGCCCTAATTCAAAGAGCGAGTGAGCCCGAGGATAAGCGAAGGAACTGTTTGAGGCGCGAAGCGCCGATTTTGACTGAGCCCGGGGGTGAACGAGCTCGTCCATTTATAAGGCCGACTCAGTAAGTAGAAGGTACCAACACTCGACTTTTTTAATCATACCAACTTGGCCAGACAGAGCAGGAGTTATTGCCGGTATGTCGAAAGGCAATAAAGATAATAGCTCAGATCAACATGGGAGGCGGAGTCATTTGAGTAAGGCTGATTCTGATATCCTGGAGATGATTGCCCGGGAGGCGGAAATCCCCGGCAGCAAGGTGGAGAAAACTGTCCGGCTGCTGGATGAGGGGAACACGGTGCCCTTTATTGCCCGGTACCGTAAAGAGGTTACCGGCGAGCTTGATGAGGTCCAAATCCGGCGGGTTGAGGAGTTGCTGAAATACCACCGCAATCTGCAGCAGCGCAAGGAGGAAGTGCTGCGGCTGATTGGGGAGCAAGGTAAGCTGACGGATGAGCTGCGGGAAAGAATTACCGGGGTGGCCAGGGTGACGGAGGTGGAGGACCTCTACCGGCCCTTCCGGCCCAAGCGGAAAACCAGGGCCGGGGCGGCTAAGGAGAAGGGGCTGGAGCCCCTGGCCGATTATCTTCAGTCCTTCCCCCGGTCCGGCAGCCTTGAGGAGGCGGCCCGGGGCTTTTTGTCCGGGGCTGTGCCTTCGGTGGAGGAGGCGCTGCAGGGGGCGGCGGATATTGTGGCCGAGCGGGTGGCCGATGACCCGGACACCCGGGGCTGGGTGCGTAATCATACCCGCAAGCAGGGCTGGCTGGTGTCCGGGGCTTCGGCTGAAAATGCCGAATCGGTTTACCTTATGTATTATGACTACCGGGAGCCCTTGAAAACCGTTGCCCCGCACCGGGTTATGGCCCTTAACCGGGGGGAGCGGGAAGGGTTCCTCAAAGTTTCCGTTGAGATTGATCAGGAGGCTATCATGGACTGGCTGCGCCGGCGTTATGTGGTGGAGGGGGCGGTGACCACCGGCTGGGTTGTCCGGGCCGTGGCAGACGCCTACAAGCGTCTGGTGGCGCCCGCTGTGGAGCGGGACATCCGCAATCTGCTGACCGAGGCGGCGGAGGCCCGGGCGGTGGATGTTTTTGCCCGCAACCTGCGCAGCCTGCTGCTGCAGCCGCCGGTGCGGAACAAGGTGGTTATGGGCATCGACCCGGCCTACCGTACCGGCTGCAAGTGGGCGGTGGTTGACGGGACGGGCAAGCTCCTGGAGGTGGGGGTTTTCTACCCCACGCCCCCCCAGAAGAGGGTTAGGGAGGCGGAGCAGGAACTGGGCCGGGTTGTGGGGCAGTACGGGGTGCAGGTGATTGCCATTGGCAACGGGACGGCCTCCCGGGAGACCGAGCAGTTTGTCGCTGATTTTATCACTGAACTAATCCGCCCTAAGACCCCCGCCTCTGTAGGCGGCGGGTTTCAAAGGGCGGTTAAGTCCAGTATGGACTCGGCTAACATTCAGAGGGGGTTGAATCCCCCTCTGAATGAAGTCTCGTTCAACGGTGCCCGGGGGCAGGGGGATCTGGCCTATACCATTGTCAATGAGGCTGGGGCCAGCGTTTACTCGGCCTCCGGGCTGGCCGCCAGGGAGTTTCCCGGGCTGGATGTGTCCGAGCGCAGCGCCGTGTCCATTGCCCGGCGCCTGCTGGACCCCCTGGCCGAGCTGGTTAAAATTGAGCCCCGGGCGGTGGGGGTCGGCCTGTACCAGCATGATGTCGCCTCCGGGTTGCTGAACCAAAGTCTGACCACGGTGGTGGAGTCGGCGGTCAACTATGTGGGGGTTGATTTGAACACCGCCTCGGCGCCTCTTTTGGGCTATGTGGCCGGGATTAACGCCACGGTGTCCGAAAACATTGTCCGCTACCGGGAAGAAATCGGCCGCTTTACCGACCGGCGCCAGCTGTCTAAAGTTCCGCGGCTGGGACCCAAAACCTTTGAGCAGTGTGCGGGCTTTTTGCGCGTGGCTGAAGGGGTCAATCCCCTGGATGCCACGCCCATTCACCCGGAGTCCTACGATCTGGCCCACCGGGTGCTGGAATTGCTCGGGGCCGGGCCCGGGGAAATTGGTGACCAGGAACTGCGCCGCAGGCTCGGGCAGCTGAAAGTCCGGGAGGTGGCGGCCCAATTGGAGGCCGGGGCGCCCACCCTGCAGGACATTATTGAAAGCCTGGCCCGCCCCGGGCGGGACCCCCGGGATGAATTGCCGCCTCCGCTGTTCCGGACCGATGTGCTGCAAATCGAGGACTTAAAGCCGGGCATGGTGTTAAAGGGCACGGTGCGAAACGTGGTGGATTTCGGGGCCTTTGTGGACATCGGAATAAAAAATGACGGCCTGATCCATATTTCCGAGCTGGGTGACAAGTATGTCAAACACCCTCTGGATGTGCTGTCGGTGGGAGATAATGTCACTGTCCGGGTACTCTCTGTGGATATAGGCCGATCCAGGATTGCCTTATCCATGAAGGCTGTCAATTAAATAAGCGCTTTTACATGGCCATCCAACTGCCGGGGATAATACAAGAAAAAAGCAGGGGGATGGCCATGCGTCCTTTGTGGAAAGGTGCCGTCAGCTTCGGTCTGGTGTACGTGCCCGTTAAAATGTATGCGGCAACAGAAAATAAAGACGTGAAGTTCAATTATTTGCACGAAAAATGTAAATCGCCAATCCAGTATCAGAAAATTTGTCCCAAGTGCGAAACTGAGGTGCCCATGGAGGAGATTGTCCGGGGGTACCAGTATGAAAAGGGCCGCTATGTAATCATCCGGGAGGAGGACCTGGAACGGCTGCCCGGTGAGAAGAGCCGCAGCATTGAGCTGCTGGACTTTGTTGATTTGCCGGAAATTGACCCGGTGTACTATGACCGGGCCTATTATCTGGTCCCCGGTGAGGGCGGGCAAAAGGTCTTTGAGCTGCTGCGCCGGGCCATGGCCGAAACCGGCAAGGTAGCCGTGGGCCGGGTGGTGATACGCAGTAAGGAGGCCCTGGCCGTACTCCGGGTGGCCGGCCCGGCGCTGATTATGAACACCATGTTTTACCCGGATGAGGTGCGTCAGGTGGACTTAATTGAAGAAATGAATTACCGGGTGGAGTTGTCTGATAACGAGGTTAAAATGGCCACCAGTCTGGTGGAGAGCCTCACCGCGCCCTTTCAGCCGGACAAATACGCCAACCGCTGCCGGGAGGAACTTTTGGAGATGATCCGGGCGCGGATTGCCGGCACCGAGGTGGAGGCCCCGGCGCCGGCCGAGCTGGATAAGGTGGTGGACCTGATGGCCGCCCTGAAGGCCAGCATCGACCTGGCCCGGGAGGAACGGGCCGCCCCGGGGGCCCGGAAAAAGAAGGCCGCCGCAAAAAGCCCGGCCGCCGCGGCCAGGAAAAAGCCGCCTGCCAAAACCCCGGCGGCCAAATCGGTGTAGGGTATGGAAAAGCTGGGCCTGCTGTTCGGGCTGCCCCTTTTGCGGCCAATGCTGGCCGTGGCCGGCCGGCCCTTTAACAACGAAGAGTATATATTTGAAGTAAAGTGGGATGGCTACCGCTGCCTGGCCTACCTGGGGGATGTCACCCAACTGCGTTCCCGCAACCTGAAGGATTTGAGCCATGTTTTTCCTGAGCTGGCCGGGCTCCATGAAGACTGCCGGGAAACTCCGGCCCTTGTGGACGGTGAAATCGTAGTCCTGGACAATGGGCAGCCTTCCTTCAACCGGCTGCAGGCCAGGGGGCGGCTGGAGGACCGGGGGCGGATCCAGGCCGCCGCCAGTTCCAGCCCCGCCCTGTTTGTGGCTTTTGACCTTTTATACGCGGGCGGCCAAAACGTTATGGAAAAGCCTCTCTTGGAGCGAAAAGAAATTTTAGCCAGGATCTTTCCGCCTGCCAGGGGAGCGGTGATTTCCCAATATATCTCCGGCCAGGGAGTTGAATTTGCCCGGGCCTGTGCCGCCAGGGGTCTGGAGGGGGTAATGGCGAAGAAAATTGACAGTCCCTACCTGCCCGGCCGGCGCTCCCGCTACTGGCAAAAGATCCGCCACAACCTGGAAGCCGACCTGGTAATCTGCGGCTATCAGGCCGGCCAGGGCAGCCGGCGCCTGGGGGCGCTGGTGCTGGGCTGCTACCGGGATGGCCGCCTGGTATATGCCGGCAAAGTGGGCACGGGCTTTGACCGGGCCGAGGAAGGGCTGCTTTTGCGGCGCCTGGGGGAGCTGGCTGTGGCTGAGCCGGTTATGACTTTACCGGTCCCCGAAATGCGGCACACCCGCTGGGCCAGGCCTGCTCTGGTTTGCTCGGTGAAATATCTGGCCCTTACCGGGGAAGGAATGCTCAGGCACCCCAGTTATCTGGGGTTGCGGGAGGATAAATCCCCCCGGGAATGCATACCCCCGGAAGAACAGCAGCAGAGTTAGACGTCCATACCGCTGAAGCGGCGCCGGCAGAGGATGAAAAGGGAAGGGGACGGATGCTTGCCAGCGCAGTGATTTGGCGCAGCGCCGGGGCCGGTCCGAAACAAGCCGGGGTGCTGCCGGCGCGGAGCACCGGGGTGAGCGGTGATAACGCCGTGTCTTAACACCGGTTTCACCACTGAACTAATCCGCCCTAAGATCCCCGCCTCTGTAGGCGGCGGGTTTCAAAGGGCGGTTAAGTCCAGTATGGACTCGGCTAACATTCAGAGGGGGTTGAATCCCCCTCTGAATGAAGTCTCGTTCAATGAATGTATACGTTTAATCTAT
>JBFMEU010000050.1:0-19782 GCA_040753155.1 Bacillota bacterium | reverse complement strand
GAGTTTACAGCCTGTTAATCCCATTAGTTGGGGACATTCCTGTCCCCAGAGAAATACCCAAGCTTCAGCAGGTGTGTCCCCTTTCCTTATGCGAGGGCGGGGTCTTACAGGCTGTGCGAAGATAAAAGGTGGTATATGTTGGAGGAATGAGGCTTTCTTCAACAACTCAACAATTCAACAACCGGCGCCGTCAGCTCTACATTTCGAACATCTGTTTTATCTTGCCGGAGAACTCGCTGATAAATTTCTCCACGTCCTGTAACTGTTGCCGAATAACCGTCTCGTCAAAAGCTACCATAGGCATGTAATCCCCTTGATGACGCGCATGAAACAATTCGTCATACAACTTGCCGAAGGTTTTATCTACTTTGCCTGTCCGGACATATTCCCGGTGAAAAGAAGACCGTACGGCGGAGTGTTTACCATATTTTTCTCCTTTTACAGCCAAGGCCGCTGTAACCAAATAAAACAACGCATAGTACAACCGATTAACGACAAAAGCCAGTCTTCCTGCTTCAAGTTCGCTTCTGGCAGACTCCAGGCTCTCCGCCGCTCTCCCCAGCCAGTGATGAACAAGATCTTTCAGGTTCCGGTTCTTGGTCATACTACCACACCATCTCGCTGGACTTCTGAGTAAAGGGGTATCAGAGAGTAAACTCCTTTGTTCCAGGAAAATGCATCAACCACTACAACGCTCAAATTGGTGCCATAAGAGTAATTAACCTCAAAAATAATATCCGATATGGTATTTCTATCCCGGTGGGTCATTACTTCCCTGGTAATCACCAGCAGGTCAAGATCCGATTCCTCATCATCTTCACCCCGGGCCACTGAACCGAATACTACCAGCATCTCCACAGGAAACTGCTTCATTAACCGGTTCTTTGCTTCCAATACAGCTTCTCTTTGCTCTTTGGCAAGTATAAGGTCGTTAAAACCAGGCTTCATTTTTCCGACCTCCTCTAAAATAAACCGATTTCACAACAATCTTTAGATTTGATTTGTTAAAAAATTATACCTTAGATTCCACAATAAAATCAACAATAGTCCTTGTGCTTTAGCATAAATTACCATTATTTGGACGGCTTATTTAACAGGTATCCTGGTTTTTTCAAACTTTATAACAGTTGAGACCTGAGGTAAAGTTCTACAGCCGGCCCAGATAAAGCTGTTCGTACCGGTCAATCATCCCGCCCAGGCTGAACATCTCCAGTGCCCGGCTTCTTCCGGCCAGGCCCATCTTCGCTTTTCATGAAAGATAAAGGTCCTTATACTGATTAACCATCTTATCTATGCTGAATAAATCCAGGGCTCTCCGCCGGCCGGCTTCACCCATTGAAATACGCTTATCATAATCAGAGATCAAATCCCATAACGCTTTCTCCGCTTCACTTACGTTAAGGTTATTTATTAAATATCCGGTCTTTTGGTGTATCACCAGTTCGCCAACCCCGCCTACAGCGTTGGCCACCACCGGTACGCCGGCCAGCATGGCCTCGATAATGGTAAGGGGAAGCCCCTCGTGGCTGGAAAAGAGTGTGAAAATATCAAAGACCGACAACAGCCTGGGAACATCCTCCCTTGTGCCCGTCAGTAAAACCTTGCCTCCAAGATTGTTGCCGGCAATGTATTCCTCGCACGGGGAGCGAAGGGGCCCGTCCCCGATAATGATAAAGCGACAGCCGCTGTTGTCTTTTTCAAGCAGCTTTTTGGCCGCCTCCAAGAAAAAAAGCGGCTGCTTCGGGGGGGCCAGGCGCATTACAGTACCTATAACAATATTACCGGCGCTTAAGTCCAGCTCCTCCCGGACTGTGGTGCCATTAACCTTATCGGGGGCGGCTTCATCCGGTACCCCATTATTGATGACGGCCATTTTAGCGGCATCAACCAATTTCAAGGCCATTCCCTTTTTCCGGTCGTATTCCGACACGCAGACCACCCGGGTGCTCACCAGCCCGGCCAGACGTTCCGCCAGAATGTACATCCGGCACAAGGGGAAGGGCTGCCTCTCATCAATCCCCCAGCCATGTACGGTAAAGAAAATCTTCGGCGTACCGGCCAGGTAAGCGGCCAGCCGCCCGACAATACCGGCCTTGGAACTGTGGCAGTGCACAATGTCGTAGCCGCCGGACTTAATCAGGCAGTATAATTGTAACAAGCATAAGATGTCCTGCAGCGGGGAGATGTCCCGCTTAAGGCGGCCCAACTCAATCACCTTCACGCCTGGTGCCTTCTTAAGCCAGTCCACTAGTTCCCCGCCCGGGGCGCAGCCCACGGTAACATCGAACTTTTCCCTGTCAAGCCCGGTCGCCAGATGGTAGACCACCTTCTGCGCCCCGCCCGTCTCGGACAGGGTGACCAGCAGCAAAACTTTTTTCCTGGACACATTGGCCTCCGTTAATATTACATTGCCCTTAAAAATAATTTTACAATGCTTAATGGTTCCTTTTGAATGGGAAAATAAAATTCATCTGAATTGTTGCTAATCATTTGTGGAAAAATTTGCAGACACCTGCAAAATTAAGTGCCCGGTTTCGTTTGTTCTAGAAGAGTGCTATAGACCTCTTGGATAGTCTGGCATTGCTGCGCAAAAGAGTATCGTTGTTCGTACAACTGCCGGCCATTCCGCCCCATCCGTTCGCGCTCTTCTGGATGCGACACTAGAAATTTCATGGCCTCTTCAAGGCATTGTATATCATCGTACGGCACCACGAGACCTATACCTTCGCGCTCCACGATCTCTCCCGCTAAGGTCCCGCCAGACGTAATGATGGGTCGGCCCAGCATCATAGCTTCATAGAGTTTATTTGGCGCGGCAAAACGGTTATTAGGCACAGTGGGATCGTACAAGGCCAGTATGGCGATGGCGTTTCGCTGCAGCATCAGGGCATCCTCGTAGGAGACGCGGCCGCGGAAAGTAACGAGGTTTCCTTTTTCGCTTTCCGAAGCACATATTTTATCCAATGGTCCAAATCCAGCGATGGTTAACTTAGCACCTACTGCAAGCACGGCAGAGATTATCTGCTCGATGCCCCGGTCTGGCTGCAGAACTCCCACGTATACGAAATGCGACTCAAAGAATTGATTCGCATCATTGCAAGAATCTTCAATTACCACTAGATCCTCAGGGATATTGTTGATCACAACCCACTTTCGTGGCCGGAAACCGAGTTGTTGCAGCCTGTTTTCATGAGCCAAGATAACAACATCAACTTTGGAGCAAACCCAGCGCTCAAGCTTAGCAACGAAATACTTTAAAAAACCGACTTTCCTGGAATCTGCATACCAGTCGGCAATATCATAAACAACTTTATTTTTTAGAAATAACCTAGATATTAAAGCTGGCAAAACGGTATCCAAATCGAAGGCATGAATTATTCTCGGGCGTATCATCAAGTGGTTAAAAAAAAGCCATAAGTTAAAAACAAATAACCCCAAAAAGTTCGTAATTCCACCGCCGAACTTGCCAGGGAGTAATAACCGCTTAATAGCTAAGTCCTGATTATGCCGGCACTTTTCACGCAGCAGCCGGTGCCAAGCTAAAACCAGGCATTTGTATCCTGCCTTTTGCAGGCATTTAGCAGCCTTTTCCACACGTGGATCTGGATCAACAGGATTTGAGCGGGTAAAAACTACATCAATAGGCAAACCACCTGTCCTCCCTTAATGGTAAAATGGGTCTAAGTTCAGTCATTAAGGTACACCTCTAGTAATTCCGGCGCTTTTAAACGCCATTTATTATAAAAATAAGCAGAATTGCGCGTAAACAGTTCGCGGTGCTTCAAGCTCCCAGAATGCGTAGTCTGGTTGCCAAGATGCCCCAAACCTATGAACGGGCTGTAAGCAAGGCTGTAACCCAGAAATTTGATACTCAGAGAAAGATCTGTGTCTTCAAAGCATGTGGGATCGTAAGCCTCGTCAAATCCCCCTGTTTGTTCCCAGATATATCTAGGTATCGCCATGCCCCCTGCGCCTAAATAGGCGACATCACAACGGTACTTCAAAGAAGTAAGCCAGGCGCGCCCCCTCGCCGGCAGAAAATCAGCCGTAGGTCCGGTTACTTTGCCAGGGGTAAACCATCCTGAAGCCCAACCAACCGCACCGATCCGGCGGTCAAGCGCCAACACCTCAAGCGCTGGATCTAGCCAGCGGGAGTTTGTCGCCCACTGGTCACTGTCAAGAAAAACCAGGATCTCCCCTGCGGCCTCTGATACACCCAAGTTTCTGCCGGACGAGCATCCATTCTTAGAATTCATAATGATTCTAATTTTTTCCCCATAGTTTTTCACTATATAATCTACCGAACCATCCGTACTTTGATTGTCTACGACAATAATCTCATAATAGTAGGAGTTATATTTAAGCAAACTATCAAGGCATCTTTCGATAATACTCGAATTGTTATGGCAAAGGATTATCACCGTGATTTTTTCCCGCCCGATTAGGTTGAGGAACCGCTCACAGCAGCGATTCCAGTTGTTATCCATGTTAAATGTCTTAATATCCTGTGGTACGGAAAGGCTTTTTCTAAACAAAGACAACCATTCTTCTAAATTTTCAGCCTGATAAACACCTGGATAATCTTTTGTTTCAGGCATGCGTGTGGAGATAACTGGCTTGTGCATACCAAGGTATTCGAACACTTTGATGGGGGAAACGGCATCTACAATGGGTCCAGGTTTGAAAGGGACTATTCCAGCATTACTATGTACGAGATATGCCGGAAGCTCAGTATGTGCTTTTAAACCCAAAAGCACGATGTTTTTAGGTAAAGTCCTTTTTTCTGCGTAATCGCCGATAAGGACAAATTTATAATGAGGGTAGGTCTCAGCCGCTTTGATTAGCCATTCCCAGTAGAACCACTCCCCCCACAGTGAGCCGAAATAAAGAAATACCTTTTCCCCTGCCGGCATGTCTAGAGGTTTATCATAGGCTCTGGCCGGTTCAAACAGATCTTCATCATAGGCATTGGGGACGTAGACAATTGATTTATTCTTCTCATTAATATTTTCAGTAATTTGTTGTACAAGTAACCTCGCCGAGCCAACTAACAGGTCTGCACCTGAGATAAATTCGTGAAAAACGTTGGGGGAGAAAAAGGCCGCCCCCAAAGAGGTCTCCCAGTTGTCGATGTGATCGTAAATAACTTTCGACCTGATACGTCTGGCAAGGTTCAAATACGGGAGATAATTCTTATAGGGAATTTCAAAAATAAATAACGGCCTGCCTCTGATATTTTTCAAAAGAAATTCATCAGAAATCTCACTGATACAATAGTGATCCTTAAACGGTACCCTGATTTCTAGATCTCTGCTTTCCGAGCGAGGAAAAGCGTACACATAAGTAAGATCGTAGCCCTGAAGAGCAAAGGTTTTGGCAAGCTGGGCAGCGCGCTGTCCCGCTCCCGTATCCTCGAAAGGCATTGAGGTAAATATGTGAATGTGCAATTTCGCCCGAGGACACGCAGAAGAGGAAAAATCTAGTGTAGGCACAAAATCTTCAACCGGCAGGTCGTGGATAGGGATTACATCAAACGCAGAGAGGGGAAAATGCCCTGTTCGGGGTTTTCCAATGAACTTAAAAAGAACCCACCGCGCAAATCTTTTCTTTCCTTCTGTACCGCCATTAAAAAACTCCATGCGGAATCGCCTAATTAAGGTAGCAATCTTCCAGAGTCTAGAATTTTTAAAATCCATTATTCGCTGGCGGAGTAACTTATTGGTTTTAATTTGCTTTCTGAGCTCAAACTGTAGAGTATTCAATTGCATTTTTAGATTTTCAATTCTTTCACCAAGCAAGCCTTTTTCGTTATTCACTTATAGGACTAACTCCTTTTAGTATCTCATCAAATCAATTATAAATTTATAATTACTAGCTAGTTGAATGTGGTAGCGTTAGGCGGTTCCGAGTACGCAATCTTCAGCCCAAGACTCGTTCTTTAGTGCCAGTAAAACTGCGCCATTTTGTGTGCTTTGGGGCGAGTGCTTACCACGAAAGATATTTTTCATCTTGATATCTCCATAATTACGTTCCTCCAACGTCGAACCCATCGGTTCTTTTCAAAAGCAGCAGCCATTTCAATCCCATTTGAAGCCATATTCTGCATTAATACCCTGTCCGCAAAAAGAGATTCCAATGATTGAATCAATGCCTCTACTGTAGGTTCTATCAATAATCCATTAAATCCATCAATAACAAGATTTGGGAGTCCCCCAATATTAGTTGCAATGATAGCATTATTTGTAGCCATAGCCTCCAGACACGATAGAGATGTCCCTTCCGAATAAATCGTCGGCACCAGAGTAATGTGGCTAGTTTGATATGCTTTATACATATCATCCAGATCGAACTCTTCCCATATTACGCGGTTTTTGTGCTTTTCTATGAATTTGGAAACAATTTTTCCATCCTCAGGTTCAGCTTGACCCACCAGATGAAGCTCGATTCCCTCATGCCTATTAAACAAATAATCAAAAGCCTTGAGAGTAATGAAGATACCTCTTGCCTCATATAACCTTCGCGGATACAGAATTCTGAGATTGCCGCTGAAACTCTTTGGATTTGGAGAGAACACTTTGCCTTCAAAGTAATTTGGAATATATGTCAGCTTGCGTCCAAGATCGTAGTCATACGTTCTCACCCAATTAATAAAATTGGTGTCGACGGCTACGACCGCAGATGACGTTTTCAAGGCATCAAAAATGTTCCTGTACTCGTTCAGAGTAGTAGTCTCAAGTTTTTTGTATTTGTGATCCCAGTGGATGCCGTGATTTATTCCAATTACGTTCAATCCCCATAGTTCGCAGGCCAAGTCAACCGGTGAGGCTATGACTAGGTCAGAATCGCGGCATACTTCACGATATTTTTTTGACATGCCGCGGAGGTCGTGCCCACTGGCAGTTTGTATGCCAATTACTGGAATACCTCGGAAATCGACCTCGAAGGGGTTGTTAGCATTTTGCAAAATACGAGGGGACCAGCCGTCTTCTTTGAGCATACGTGCAAGGTCATACACATAGCGCTCAGCTCCACCCTTGTATAGGGTTACACCATCCCAGTCGTAGAAATTGACGTTAATAATATCTACAGTTTTCGCACTTCTGACACTGTACTTAAAAATAGCTATTTCTTCTTCTAATAATGAAATAACTGGTGCCAGCTGCTTACCCCAATCGACATCACTTAAAACTGCCGAATAGTCTATCTTGTTCAGGATATTACTAGAACTACCTATCATTTCTCTAACTCGTGCAGGTATTGTACTGCTGTCACCAACGCTAATAAACTGAGAATATCTGGAAAGTGTTTTTGTTGGTGTCGCAAAGACCTTTAGCCCCATTGCCATGTATTCAAAAAGTTTTAAAGGCGATACTGGATGAGTTTTTTCATTAACCACAAAAGGAATTATTGCAGCATCAAATCCATTCAAATGATACTTAAGCTCCAAATACGGCACTGGCTGAATATGGGTCACCTGATTAGAGGCTAACACTCTCTGTTGTAATGCTTGAATATTATCCGAAACCGAACTGTCAAAGTGAGCAAGGGGCCCTATTAGGACAAGCCTTACATCAGGGATCTCAATTAACTTCACCAGAAGCTCCCAGTCAAGCAATTCAGTAATTGCTCCGTGGTATCCGATCACGTACTCATTAGGATGTCTCCTGAAATTAATGTTCTTTTGGGCATGCCCAAATTCAAGCACAAAGTCATTGGCCCACACTCCATTACTGACCAGATAGGCATGACCCTTTACATCATTGCAGTTTGCATTGAACAATTCCTCCGATGAAAAGAGAGTGATGTCAGATCTCCCAAGCAGTTCCATGTGATCTGTTCTCATGGCTTCGCAATTCAGTGAAAAAACGCTCAAATCATCCAATACATCATATACGACTGTGGGCCGCTGTAGATGGTTTAGTATGTAAGAATAAAATGGGTATGTTATGTAAAAGATGATTTTTTTATTAGAAAAATAGCTTATAACACCAGCAAACAGATTTGTCAAGTAAATATTGCGGGCTATTTCTTTAAAAAAAGGCGTGTTACTATCAATCGATAAGACGACGCATTGATAACCATTTTCTGCAAAATTACGAAGTATGTGATCTGGACGCTGAGTCAACTCCATCGGATAGGAAAGAGGATAAATAACAACTTTATCCCACTTTACAGCTTTCGACGCTAAATTCTCATGAATAAAATCGAAATGAGCTGGATCCAACCCAATTGCAATATAGTTGGTTAAATAGCTATTTTGAGCCGTTTTTTCTATTAGATAACGCTCTTGATTAGAAAGTGTTAATTTCTGCACAGTCATTTGCTGTTCATCTTCTCGATATAACCGAGATCTGGATTTCGATAAGGCGTTCCGCAAGCCTTGGCGGAAAATTACACGTTTGATCCAGTCCTTGAGAGATGTGGGAAGCCACTTCTGTGCAAGCTGCCTTGCGCGGTCCTTGACAAACTGTAATAGCTGCTTAGGGTGACAAACATACCAGAACAAGATGGCTAACTTATCAGCGATTCGGTGGCGCTTCCAGTACATCCTTTGCTGCAATTGTCGCATTGCCTGTTCCTTCTCCATCAGTTGGTTGGTCAGGGTTTGGAGCCTTTGGTCTCGCTCTGCAAGCTGGCGTTCCGTTTTAGTTATGCCTTGGTTTAGGCTGGCGATCTGCCACCCGCGTTCGGTTACAGTCTGGTTGAGCCCGGTAATTTGCTTCTCCCGCTCTGCTAAAGCCTGGTTGAGTCCGGCTATCTGCCCCTCCCGCTCAACTATAGCCAACGCATTACGTTTTACATCTGTAAGTAGTTGCATTGTTAGTCTTTGATACGTCTCATGCAATTGTTGCTCTGCAAACTTACGAGCTTTTGACTCAACTGAACTACGCTCAACACATTTCCGTAAGTTTTCACGTGCAGCTAAGAAAGCAGGTGGTACACAGCAATTTTTGCTTAACAACCCTCCTAGGAAGACCTCTGCACGATCGACAGCATCGCTGCCAAGACTAATAAACAACATATTGCGCAAATCATTATGATACTGTACTCCTTGTTCTAGAGCCATACCGATGACTTTTCCAATCTCAACAGGATCGTTTGTGCTGGGAATGATTCTTTCTCTACACAAACGCTCCTCAAGAGATTCAGTCCCACCTAGCCCAGAAAATACTTTGGGTTGAAAAACCGCCACCGGAACACCCGCAGCAATTGCATCGAAAATTGCACCCGATCCGTCTGACAGAACTACATCGGCGGTTTCAAGCAGATCTGCAAGTGGAGTGGCATGATCATAATATTCATCTGACAATTCCCGAAGCATAGCTACTCGTTCGGGTTCCAGAAAACTCGTGCCGTGGTGTGATTTGCTTACTATCATGTAGTGTATCCTCAATTCCATCAATGCCTCAAAGGCTTTTTCGATCGAAGAAACCGGCCCATATGTAGGCAAATACAACAATGTAGGGCGCTTTCCTTTACTACGAGGAAGCACCGGCCTGATTTTCATATTGCCGATTGGATAAGCCGAAGTCAACGCCGATAGAATTGACGTATCGTACTCTCCAAACGACATTGCAAAATCATAATAAATGGTATTATGAAGCGAAAAGTTCCAAGCTTCTTTGGCCAGTCCATACATATAGCGAACGCGCCATCGTGCTTCAGATACATTAGGACTTGCATAAGGATACGGGCTGAGTTCAATATCGCAACTAATTTCCGCAGGCAGATTAGAAATTTCTACCTCAAAACCATGCTTCGTAATCTCCGCAACGGTATGTTTGGCCATTTCTTGGAAACCAATTGCTTCGATTTCGGGGACTATGATTTTAACCTCTTGGCGGAATCGCTCTAGCAAAGGTCGAATCGTGTCAAATAGAACCAGGTTATGGAGAACAGCAACAATCCGCTTGCTAGCAATTAAATCTGCTCCAGTTATAGACTGGGATGGTTCGAAACCATCTTCAGAGCGATCATCAAATATGCGTTTATTCCCCAGATCCCTTATCTTACGTAACGAAAAGCGATACTCGGGCTCAGCAACCATTGAATAAGAAGCTATCCATGTACCTTCACAGTAATTTTCTATTTCAAATCCCGCATCAGCAAAAAGTTTCTCCCACATTTGCCTGGGTAAAACTGAAAAATGATCGGCCCATTTTATTACCCAATCAGATGCAGGAGCCGGAACAACAACGTAGACTCTCCCACCTAATTTAAGTACACGATTGATTTCAAATAGTGCAACCAAAGGCGAAATTGAATGCTCAAGGCTGTGGCGGGCCGTAACAATATCAAAACTGGCATCATCCCATGGAAGCTGATGCATGTCTCCAACCCGCACGTCAAATGCCGGGCCGCATGCTTCGCTCTCTTCTTTTGAAACAGTCAAACCAGATAATGAAAGGTCATTATATCTTTCAGACAGGATACGTAAAAGCTGTCCATCGCCACAACCAATATCAAGAATTTTTCCATTCGGTTCATGAATCAAGCTGGCAAATTCCATAATTGCTGGCGTATTATACTCTTGGCCTGGATAATATGCTTGAACTTTGTTAGCATACTCAATCGCTAAATTCCGCGTTTTCATTTCTCCCCCCGATTAATGAGATAGTTCTCAATTGCCTCAAAATCAGTCTGAAAATCCATTTCCTTAACGAACTGTTTTGATACTTCAATTGTTCGAAAGGAAAACATGCCTCGCTCTACGCCTATCTCAATCGCACGTTCGAAGTAATCACCATCATCTACTTTTGCCAAAAGCCTAGCGAGTGCACGCACGTCTTGACCACATACTTTATTGACACCTAAAGCCTCCCCATGTGCATCTGAAATCCCCTTCGCAAGCTTGACCACATGGCCGGTAGCATCAGATATATAACATACCTCTTCATCGAAAACGTGTGATCGATTTACCAGAATAACGTTGCCAGGTGCGTCGATGACAGAACGGAGCACTTCAGGTTCTACGTAGACATCACCATTCATCCAAAGCACCTCATCATCAAGTCGTTCTAGTGCCAATGCCAAACTTTTGGCTGTGTTTGTACGATCAAATCGATGATTGTAAAGGAAAGAACATTTGGGGGCCGCCTCCATAATAAGTTCCTTTTTGAATCCGACTACGATAAAAACCTGTTCAATTGGCAGAACGCTACTCAAAGCAGCGAGTTGATAATCCAGAAGGCACATGCCATTTGAAAACCGAATTAGACACTTAGGTATTGGCGCCTTTAACCTTGAACCACAACCAGCAGAGAGTATTACTGCCTTCATTTACATCCCCTCTTCAAGTACACAAATGTTAATGTCATTCTCAACATAGATCATTCCAGGCACATAGTTACCAGGAATGTTAGCCACCTCAAAAGTCCTTGCGACATGAATTAGGTCGAAAAATTCGGGAAAATGGGGCTCGCTCTTAACACCAATACTAATTGAATAGCAACCAGCCGTAAGCAAACAGGGAAATCGAAATGTTACTTCCACCATTTGTTTCGGTGACAAGGCGGGTAATGACATGCGCTCGTTGAATAGATTTCTACCAAACACATCAACCGCATTTGAGTTGCGAACCATATATCCAACAATTGCCCCGGGCTTTATTTCCCGCTCAGCAACAATGAGCAATCTTAAAGTTATAATTGATCCAAACTCAGCTATTTTACTTTGCCGATCATTCACCATTAAATCTGCCCGTACTACCTTCATCGAACCACTACCACTGCGAAATTCTTCTCCTGATTCCGGGAAAGTCGGATCTGGTGTATAAATTAACTCCTTGATATTGTCACCTATGTCATTTGCATATAATTGAGTTCGTACTTTCTCCTTTAGCCGTTCACGGGCCAGCAATCTATCCTGCATCACCATCTCGTAGTGATCACAAACTTCAGAAGGAGTACCATCTTTAATAATCATTCCCCCATCAATATAGATAACACGACTACAAAAACTCTTTATTGTCGCTAAAGAATGGGAAACGAATAACACTGTACAGCGATTCATTAGCTCACGCATACGCTGTACAGCTTTTGACTGGAAAAGCAGATCCCCAACAGACAATGTTTCATCAACAATTAAAATTTCAGGTTCAATACACACTGCTACGGCAAAAGCGAGCCGCGCATACATACCACTAGAGTATGTCTTGACAGGTTGATAAATAAAGTCGCCAATATCAGCAAAATCTGCTATATCAATAATTTTTCGGTCTATCTCAATTTTTTTAATACCGAGGATACTAGCGTTCATATAGATATTCTCAATTCCGGTGAAATCCGGATTGAAACCTGAGCCTAATTCGAGCAATGCAGATATCCGGCCGCGCGTTTCCACACTACCAATAGTCGGTGAAAGAGTGCCACATATGATCTGCAGAATGGTAGATTTGCCAGCACCATTAGGACCAATAATACCGACAATTTCACCCTTTTGTATTTCTATATTTACATCCCGCAAAGCCCAAAACTCCCGGAAGTAGTTCTTGGGCTGCCTGCCCACAATCCGTTGCAGGCGTGGGTAGATATACTGCTTGAGCCGGTCCTGTGAACGGTCATAGATAAAGTAACACTTGGAAAGATTGCTAACCCGGATTGCTATATCGTCAGAGGACATCCGCGAACCCCTTTCGAGTTTTCTGGAACCACCAGAAGCCGGCGGAGGCGATGGCCAGGCCCGCCAGCAAGGCGACACCCATCGAGGGCCAATCGGGCAGGTTGCCGAAGATCAGCACCTTGCGGCTTTCTTCGATGATGAGCGTGAGCGGGTTAAGCTGCAGCCAAACCTGGTATTTCTCCGGCAATGCTGTAATTGGATAAAACACGGGTGACAGGAACAAGAGCACCGTGGTAAATATACCAGTAACCTGTCCTATGTCGCGCACGAAGACCCCCAGCGCCGCCAGAAACCAGGCAAAGCCCATGCCGGCAAAGACGAGGGGCAGCAGTACCAGCGGAAAAAACACGCTGGTCCAGGGTAAAGTCTGGTTGATGAGAAGTTGCGCCAGCAATAATACAACCGTGCTAACCAGACCGTTAAAGAGCGCCGACCCCATGGCCACCCAGGGCAGGATTTCCAGGGGAAAGACCACCTTTTTGACGTAATTGACATTGGAAAGGATCAGCCCCGGCGCCCGGTTGACGCATTCGGCAAAGAGACCGTGCACGATCATGCCCACGAATAGTATGATAGCAAAGTCGGCCCTGCTTTCTTCCCCGCCCACGTTCCAGCGGGCTTTGAACACGACGGAGAAGACGAAAGTGTAGACTAAAAGCATCAGCACCGGGTTAAAAAACGACCAGGCCAATCCCAGGACCGAGCCGCGGTAACGGCCCACGATGTCGCGACGGGTCATTTGCCGGATGAGCAGGCGGTTGCGCCAGAGGCTGGTGATCATGGCCAAAGGCATAGCTGAGCGAGCTTGATGAGGGTTCAATTGAACACCTCCAGCCTCAGCAGCTCCTGATAAGCCTTGGCCTGTTCAGGCGACAGCTTCTGCGCCTCCTGGTCAGCCGTCCCCTTATTATCTTTCCTTCCGTTAAAATGCAGGCTGGTTAAATTGGCGTAGCTTGGCGCGCTGTATTTGCTCTTAACCGCTGCAGGCTTCTTTTTGTCACTTGCAACAACCTTGGGCACTATATGTAGCTCCTCTTGCAAAAAATTCTTATCATCTTTATGATTGGGACAAGTCCTTAGATTCTACATGATCTTACAATTCTCCTTCCCAAGAGGCCTTTTTTACCTAACCAGATATGCTTTTTTTTAGAAGTTTTTGGAGGTGCCTGCCAGCCGCGCATTGTAAATGGCAGATGCATAGTTTATGATAAAATGATACTCCGTGGCTGCAGCAACAAACGGCGCCTGGGCCGTCCGGGGGGGGCGGCAAAAGGCGCCGGGCGGGTTTTAAGCGGCAGTTTGTTAAACGCGAGGGCAGTGGCACATTCAATCGGAAGAACGCTGATGGGCAAAATGGGCTAATGGTGATGAAAGAAGGTTTTGCGTATGAGAGCTTTGCTGCGCGCAGTTATTTATGGAATGCCCTTTGCTTACATGGGCTTCATCTGGTATCTTTCAAGCTGCCCCAGTGATGCCGTAATAAACACCGGACTTCCTTTTGATGCTTTGCTGAAGGAAACTTTGCACCTGGTTGAGTTTGCCTTCCTTTATCTGTTATGGGTTTTGTTTTTTATGGCCCGGGGCAATTTGAGCCGCAAGTTGAACTTGCTGGCCGCGGCTTTGGCGGTGCTGTACGGGTTTGTTGATGAAGCTCATCAATATTTTGTTCCGTCCAGGTCTGCCACGGTCATTGATTTAATCAAGAATACCGCGGGGGTGGCTGCGGCCTGGTACTTTGTTGACAAAGCGCTGTTCCATGACCGGAGTTCCGGGCTGGGCCGGGTTTTAGTCCGGATTGGGGCCATGTCGCCGCCGAATCAACGGCATTCCTTGTACTGAATAGGTTTCCTGGTTTTTTCATGGGCAAGTTTCGCGATTGCGTTAAAAGTGTGCCGTTGTCCGTAAAAACTCAGATGCTCTTAGTATTTTAATACCTTCATACTCACAGAGTTGCAAAAGGTGCTTATCTCCGGAAATTATATAATTTGATTTTCCAGCAATGGCACATTCGATAATCTTATTATCTTCCGGATCTGCTGTAACAATATTAATGGTTTGTTCGGGGCTTATAAATACTACGTAAGGCAACAAGCGTCCTATAAAACCGTCAATTTCCTGGTCTGTAAAGCCAAACTTGGGATATTTAACAACTCGATAGAATTCGCTTAAAATCTGTGCAGAAAGGCAAAGCTCCAGACTGGAATCTAAAACCATCTCGATAACGGCCGCTTCTGCACCGTTCCAACCCAGCGCAGATATGAGGACGTTGGTATCTACAGTTATTCGCATTTACTGCTTTCTCCCCGGACCCACTTAATTGCTGCTTCAACATCAGCAGGGGTAATCCCTTCCCTTTGAAACCGTTCCCTTATAGGCTTCGCAAACTCTTCAAAATCGTTAGGTGGTACCATTTTCTTAATCTCTACACGTGAGCCTTTTTTTTCAAAAAGGATGTAATCTCCTTCTTTAATATCAAGCGATTTTCTCAATTCCAGAGGGACTGTGATCTGCCCCTTGGTAGTTATTCTGGCGATAAAAAATTCAATAGTCATTAATAACACTCCTGTAATAATTTCTTACTTTTCATTATAATGCCTCCCTCCTTACTAATCAAGCATAACACTGGTTTGCCGTGCAGGACAAAAACGCATACAATAAAGGATAATTCTTTAGGGATTTGTGTTCTTTATAGAGGCGGGAGTCCTCGTTAACCCATTTTCCCACAGGTGTTTCCCCAACCCTGCCAGCTGGCTGGTAAAATGGGAGGGTTTTTTGATTACCGTCAGGGTTTTACTGTTTTCGTCAAATTCCCATAACAATATATCACCCACGTTAAGCCTCGCCCTTTCGCGAATAAAAGCGGGCAAAGTAACCTGAAATGCGGTACTCATTACTTCGTCGCCGTCCATGTGGGTAAACACCGGACTTCCTTTTGTTTGTTCGGGGCTTATAAATACTGCGCAAGGCAGCAAGCGTCCTGTGCATCCCATTTTTTGGCAGCGTTTCTCTGCGTCTGCTCCCTGCTGCCAGTCAGAAAATAATAGTAAATGTTTCAATATCTTATGCTATAATAAAAGCATGATGAAATTAAGTGATTACGCCAAACAAAGAGGGATAACAAGGCTTATAACTATAAATCCGGCAACTGACAAACCGTATAAACATGAGGATTATTTGTATAATAAAATGAGGATCAGACATTGGATATCCAGCGCATCCGGAATAAGATACTTACTGGTGAATGGGTTCTCAGCCGCCACGCCAGGATAAGGGCAGGGCAACGTAGAATAAGGGACTTCGACCTGGTCATAGCAATAGCGAACGGGGAGATTCTCGAAGATTACCCGGAAGACCAGCGCGGCCACAGTTGCCTGGTACTCGGTCACACCACGGACGGCCAGCCGATCCACTCGGTATGTGCTTTTGACCCTTCCAGTAAGCTAATTATAGTAACTGCCTATTTTCCTGAGCCGCCAAAATGGAAGGATCACAAAACACGCGGGAGGAGTTGCCAAGATGATTAAAAAGTGCTTCCTATGCGGTGGTAAGGCAGCCAGGAAGTTCGTCACTGCCGAGAACTGGTGGGGCGATGAGCTGACCCTTATAGAAAACGTTCCAGCCTGGGTATGCGATAACTGTGGTGAACAATACTTTGAACCTGAAGTATGTGAAGAGTTAGACCATCTTCGTAAAGCTCCTCCTGCGGATAAAAAGATAATCCAAATCCCGGTCTACAATTTTCCAAAAACAAGACAACTATATTAAAACCCTATGTTCCGGGGACTTATGCGTGGTTTTGTTCCAGCAGATAAATGTTTGATCTGGCGCCGGTTTTACCGGGAGGGCAGGATCAGGGCAAACGAAAATTAAAGGTTTAATAATATGCGAACCCTATCCTCAACAGCCGCCATAGTTAATGAAGAAACTTTACCGGCCGGTGATAGAAGCCTCTCTCTAGATATAGACCTTATATCCTCGCATTTGATAAAGCTTTTTTCAGCTAAACCGCCTTCTGGCGGGTAAATTTCCATGTGGAAGGGTATTCCTTTATCTTTAGTCGTTATCGGCAGGACGACTGCAAGTCCAGCGGGACCGTTATTAAACAAGTCCACCGAAACAACGAGAGCGGGCCTTTTGCCCGCCTGTTCATGTCCACGGACAGGGTTAAGATCTACAAACCAAATTTCACCACGCGAAGGTTGCTTTTGGATCATTTATTCAATCCATCCTCCAAGGTAATATCCCAGGCCTCTCGTTCCGCTATTTCTTCCTGCCATGCTGCAGTATTCTCCCTTAAGGCCGCATATGCTTCATTTGCTTTTTGCAAAAAACACTGTCTGCGGTATGCTTCAATAGCCTTATCAAGAACGGCCTGCATTGGCTCGCCTGCCTGGGCGGCGATTTGACGCAGCGCTTGCCAAGACGCTTGGCTAATTCTGACTGTAGCAGACATCCTTATAACCCTCCTGCATTTTACTTTGTTGCATAGAAGTATACTTTATTGTATACATTTTTGTCAATATAGCTTCTTAAATAGCTGTTCCTTACTACGTTACTTTAATGCCGCCGGCGCTGACCCCGCAGGTGCACGGCGACATAGAAATAGGCATAAGTTATAACCAGGGAATGATGATCGCGGAGGAGTGGAGTATCAATAGGATGATATGCAGGGGAGATAGCCAGGTTAGACCGGATTATAAAGAACTGGACAAAACAAAGACCTATCTGATCACCGGAGCGGCAGGGTTTATCGGATATTTTCTAGCCAAGCGCTTGCTGGAGCAGGGCTGCCGGGTGATTGGCATTGATAATCTGAATAACTATTACGATGTGGCTTTGAAATACGCCAGGCTCGGGGAGCTCAAGAAAACAGATGGCAGCGCCGGTAAGTTTACCTTCATCAAGGGCGACATTTCAGACAAGTATACGGTTGATGCTGCATTCAGTGAGTATAAGCCCGGCATTGTGGTGAATCTGGCTGCCCAGGCGGGAGTGCGTTACAGTATGGAGAATCCCGGCGCTTATATCCAGAGTAATATCATAGGGTTCTATAATATATTGGAAGCCTGCCGCCATTCGTATAATGAAGCAAATAATCACAAAGGTGATTATAAAGGTGTAGACCACCTTGTCTACGCCTCATCAAGTTCCGTCTACGGGGCAAATAAAAAGGTCCCGTTTTCGGAGGATGATTGCGTAGACAACCCGGTCTCGCTTTACGCCGCAACAAAAAAATCAAATGAGCTGATGGCCTATACATACAGCCATCTCTATAAGATACCCGCTACCGGTTTAAGGTTTTTCACCGCTTACGGTCCCATGGGCCGCCCTGATATGGCTTATTTTTCTTTCAGCCGTAAGATGATGGACGGAGAGCCGGTTAAGGTTTTTAACCACGGCAATCTGTACCGGGATTTTACCTGCATTGACGATATCGTGACCGGGGCGGAGAGGATATTATGCAATCCGCCTGATGAAGATGGAGTGCGGCACAAGGTATATAATATCGGCAATAACAAACCGGAGCAGCTAATGTACTTTATTGAGACTTTGGAAAAGGCGCTGAGCAAGGTCACTGGCAAAAGTATAGTGGCAAAGAAGGAATACCTGCCCATGCAGCCGGGCGATGTTCCGGGGACTTATGCTTCGACTGCCAAGTTGGAGCAGGCCGTCGGATTTAAGCCAAGCATCAGTATTGAGGATGGATTGATGAGATTCGCCGAATGGTTCAAGGAATACTATGGGTATTGATATAGGCGTCTGTGATCATGAGTTTAAAATGGCAATAACACCCCTCCTGGATCTGGGCGCTCAATTGGGCCAGGAACTGTGTAAATGCCAATGGCGCCATTATGGGGTCTGTCCCCTGGAGGAAAACAAAACAATTGTTCTTGAGGAAGTTGACCTGTATAATACTGTTAGATGGATTAAAATTTCCTGGGAAGTTTATATAATGGGTCAAGGCGATGAATAATTCAGGTGGGATGGTATTGTGTGCGATAGCAATTCTGGTGGCCTGGTTAACGTCGATAAAAATGTTATAACCCAACAAGTTGCCAGTGTTCTGAAGGACTTCCCCCAGGTTGCAGGCGCTTACCTTTTTGGTTCAGCTCTAGGAGCTTTAAGGCGCGATAGCGATATAGACATAGGTCTGATTCTGGAAGACATTGCTATGGCTGATAAAGATAAGGCTCAACTGGAGGCTGGTATTGCAAATTCCCTTAGCCCGTTAAATGGCCATGTTTATGATGTTGTATTGTTGGACCCCGGAAATACAATATTTTGCTTTCGGGTTATCAAAGAAGGGCAACTGATCTACACGAAAAATATCGGTCGGGTTACCGATGTAATAGAGTACGTCAGCAGGTGTTATGCAGAAGTATATCCCAGGTATAGAGATGCCCTGGAGGAAATAATTAGTGAGGTAATTTCCGGTGGGAAAAGACCGTGAACGCATTATGGCAAAAATAGGATATATCAGGGAACAGATTGTCGGCATCAGGAAGCTTCTTGCTGATAAGAGCAAGGAGGAAGTTCTTTCCGACCCGTGGCTGATAAAAGGGCTAAAATATGCATTGCAGACATCGGTGGAGGCGATGATTGACATTGCTTACCATATAGCTGCTAAAGAATACAATCATGCGCCGTCCGAAGCAAGGGAGGCAATAAGGGTTTTGGTGGACAATGGCCTGGTATCCCGTAAGGATCTGCCCGTTTACGGGGCAATGATAGGCTTTCGGAACAGGGTAGTGCATGGTTATCAGGAGGTTGCACCGGAGCGGGTGTATGAGATTGCGGAGCAGGAGTTGGGGGATTTTGAGACTTTTATCCGGCAGGTTTCTGTATTGTTGACAAGATGAGCAGGTTGGAGCTCCCGGTTTAGTCAAGGTATTTATTTATAAACCATTATTTTTCCTCCACTTTAATACTCCCAGCCAGGCGTTTTAGCATGTGTTCATGTTGAACTGCCAGTATTGGCCGGATATCCTGATATTCGCAGAATTAGGATTAATCCCGCTTCCTTATTATACCATCGAAAACATTCCATATTCTCGGGGCATTCTGAATTCTGACTCCTGAATTCTGAATGCCTGAATGGGTGATGTTACCGGCTATGCTGCGTCGTTCGCTAACGATAACGCCGTGCCTCCACCTGGTTTA
>JBFMEU010000049.1:0-20017 GCA_040753155.1 Bacillota bacterium | reverse complement strand
CACCTCACCGTGCTTTGTAGTATATCTTCTCCTCAAACAAATCATAACAAGGTGGTGAAAGCCGCGCACCATTTTTTTCATTACTATTTGTGCCGCCAGCGGTAGCGGCGGAATGGAGGTTACAATGGGTCTATTATCGCGCATGTCAACGGTATTCAAGGCTAAAATCAGCAAAATCCTGGACTCCGCCGAGGACCCCCGGGAAACCCTGGACTACTCCTACCAGAAACAGCAGGAAATGCTGCGGGATGTCCGGCGGGGGATGGCCGATGTGGTGACGTCCAAAAAAAGGCTGGAGCTGCAGTCCATAAAACTGGAAAAGCAGCTGGCCACCCTGGATGACCAGGCCAAAAAGGCCCTGGCCGCCGGACGGGAGGACCTGGCCACCACCGCCCTGGAGCGCAAAGTGACGGCCCGGGATCAGTTGGATGAGCTAAAGGACCAGATCACCGGTCTGGAAAAGGAGCAGGAAAGGCTGGCGGCCACCGAAACCCGGCTTTCCGCCAAGGTGGAGACTTTCCGCACCCAGAAGGAAGTTGTTAAGGCGCAGTACACGGCAGCCGAGGCCCAGGTTAAAATAGGTGAGGCCGTGACCGGTATTTCTGAAGAAATGGCTGATGTGGGCATGGCCCTGGAGCGGGCCCGGGATAAAACAGAAACCATGCAGGCCCGGGCGGCGGCCATTGAAGAGCTGACGGAGCAGGGACTGCTGGCTGACCCGCTCCAGGAAACTGACACGGTAAAAAGGGAGCTGGACAAAATAGCGTCCACCCGGGACGTGCAACTGGAACTGGACCGGCTCAAGCAGGAAATTCAGCGGGAGGGGGGGGTGCAACATTGATCATTCGCATTCTCAATGAGGGCCAGTACCAGCTCGACGGCAACAGCCTGTCAAACCTGGGCAATCTGGACCACCAGCTTACCGAGGCCATCGCCAGGAATAACGACTCGGAGTTCCGGCAAACCTTCGGCCAGATGCTGGACACCGTGCGCACCGGCGGCCAGCGCCTGCCGGATTATACCCTGGCCGAGTCCGATCTGATTCTGCCCGCCCCGGACACCACCCTGCAGGAGGCCCAGCGGCTTTTTAGCTCCCACACCGGGGAGGCCTGAAATAGCAAGCACCTTATAATAAGGCCCGCTCAACACATCTTGAGCGGGCCTTAACCTGTTGACATTCTGCTGTTGGGCAATCCCGTCAACCTTCCTCCTCCACCATCCACCTAACAGGTCCAGGCAGGGTATCAGGACGCGAGCTTCATCAAAACCAAACTCGCCGGTGAATTGAAGCTGGCAGGTGATTACCGGGACACGCATTATCATCATTTTTAATACTTTTTCCCTTAACAGAACACTTGAATGAATGTTTAGTCAATAGCCGGAGCTTAAAATTTGTCAATTGCTCTATCCGTAGCAGGTAAAAGCTTCCGGCCTGTTGAATAAACTGCCCGGACCAGAGATTATGCAACCTCTTGTGGTATAGGGCTTGACCAGCGGGAAGCATTTTTAAGCCAGGCAATTAAATATGACTGCGGGTGATTAAGATGCAAATGCGCAAGAAGCTGGGCTATGCCATCGGAGACATGGGCATTTCCATATCCTATTTTGCGGTGGGTTTTTTCTTCATATACTACCTCACCGATATTGTGGGGCTGAGTCCTATGCTGGCCGGGGCGGCTTTTTTCGTTGGCAAGCTGTGGGACGGCGTAAACGACCCCCTGATAGGGATACTCAGTGACCGCACCAGATCCCGCTTCGGCCGGAAGAGGGTTTATGTTCTCTTCGGGGCGGTTCCCTTTGGCCTCAGCTTTATTCTCCTCTGGTTGATTCCGGCGGCGGCCGGTGAGACGGCCAAGTTTTTAATGGCGGCCGGCAGTTTGATTCTGTTTTCCACGGCCTACACGGCCGTGGTGGTGCCCTACATGGCCATGGTCCCGGTAATGACCCAAAACTACGATGAGCGGACCCAAATCGCCGGCCTGAAAACCTTCTTTTCCATTCTGGGCACAATAATACTGGGGGGCGGGGCCGCCATCCTGGTTTCCTCCTTTTGGGACGAAGTTTTTGGCCTGCGGGCCATCACCATCAGCTTTGCCGTTTTTGCCACCCTGTCCCTGCTGGTGGCTGCCCGTAGCATCAAGGGACTGGAAAAAGATGACTGCGGCAATGACCTGGTTACGTATGGCTTTAAACGCTACCTGGCCCTGGTTAGAGAAAAAAACGTCCTTGTCCTGCTGTCCCTGAAAATCCTGGGGGCCGTGGCAACCGGCTGTCTCGTCGCCTCACTGCCCTATTACGCCGAGCATATTCTGGGCAACAAAGGCGTCAGTTCCACCGGCATGGCCCTGTACATCGCCTCCTCCGCCCTGGCCATACCGGTCTGGCACCGGCTGACCCACCAGTTTGACAAGCGGCGCCTGCTGTTAATGGCCAACCTGATGACGGCCCTGATTCTGTGCTCCATGGGCTTGCTGGTCAGTGAAAATGAGGTGAGGCTTTTTTACACCAGCTGCATCCTGCTGGGGCTGGCCATGTCCGCCTACCAGTTCATCCCCTATTCCCTGGTGCCGGACCTGGTTGATTTTTATGAGTATAAAACCGGGGAGCGGCACGAGTCGGTCCTATTCGGCCTGTGGATGACCGCGCACCAGCTGGGGATTGCGGTGGCCGGTCTGGTGCTGGGGGGCATCCTGAGTATAACGGGGTACGTGGGCACAGCCGGAGTCCAGTCCGGCATGGCCCTGCTGGGGGTTAAGCTGGCCTTTAGCGCCATTCCCGGCTTCTTTCTCCTGGCGGCGGCCCTGGTACTGCAAAAGTATGAGATTACCCGTAAAGTCTACCTGGAGGTCAGGGCTGCCCTGGACCGGAAGATTTAAGTAAAGGTAGTTTCTGAAAACTAAACAAATCGGGTGTCTTAGTTGGGGACATTCCTCCGTTGGGGACATTCCTCCGTTGGGGACATTCCTCCGTTGGGGACATTCCTCCGAAGGAGGTGTGTCCCCTAACCGCTAAAGGAGGTGTGTCCCCTTCACTGCAGCCATTAACCTTTCAGCAAACTCGCAGCCCAGCACCCACAGGGCTGCTGTGGACAGGTTGGTTGAAGCTAATTCGTCAAAAAGGATTTGGGCCGAGGCGGGAAATTCATCGTCACCGTCCCAAAGTACCGCTGCTAGGGGTACTTTGGGCAGCGCTGCCACCTGGACTGCGGTATGGCCCATGGCCAGGGGGGTACCGCCAAGTGGTTTAGCTGCCTCGGTTAGCAGGTGGATTTTACCGTTAAAGGCTTTGGCCAAAGGATTCAAGGCTATATTTTGAAAGGGCATGTAGTGAAGCATGCCCCCAGGCAATTGCAGAAATGACTGCCAACGTTCTCGGGGCGGCAATCCGTTGGTCGAAAATAAGTATTGTAAAATTAAGGTACGGTCGTTAAATGGTATCTCGGTCAGGCCGGCGCTGTTAATTTTTCCGTCAGTTAGCGCAATGGTGTAGCGACGTCCAAAATAGGTTAGTTCCAGTTCTTCACGCTGGGGGTCTAGTTTTGCACCGGAAGCCAGGGCCATATTAGCCGGGTTCCCTTGCAAGAAGCATTTCAGAGCTTCACTGTAAGCGGTAATTTCATTGCACATGAGGGTCAGTCACCTCTGTTTGTTTTATTTAGCTGTGTTCGTCCAGCACAAGTGCTAGCGGTAAAGTAGGTATCCGACTAGGCCGGCTAGGGCCGTCATCAGGACCAACAACATGCTAAGGCCGCCGAAATTGGTCATGGCCTTAAGTTTTACCCCTTCGGTATCAGCCAGTTCCCGCATGTCATTGAAAAGACTGTACGTCAGGCATCTACTATCCCCCTCAGCTTAAAAATTGAATATGCAGTTTTTAGGACCATTATACCTTATCCTACCATAATTCTAGTAGAAGGATATTTCATGTCGGGCTTCTTTTTCTGATAGATAAAGGCGAAACCTATTGTCAGCGGCCCCAATCGTCCAACGAACATAGTGATTATGATTAGTATCTGCCCCCAATCTGTAAGGTCGGGAGTCAGCCCGAGGGTTAAGCCCACGGTACCCAGGGCGGATACCACTTCAAACATTATTTTCATTAAGTCTGCTTGTTGACAGAAAGAGAGTAAAAACGTCATCATAAGAATAAAAAACAGCGACAGCAGGGCAATTGACAGTGCCCTGTAGACATCCTCCGTTTCCACAGACCGCCTGAACAACTCTATGTTCCTTTTACCCCTTAGATTGTTGTAGATTACCAGCCATAACATTATGAACGTAGTGGTCTTTATCCCCCCCGCAGTGGAGCCCGGTGAACCACCTACAAACATGAGAAATACTATCAGCAACTGCGTGGAAAGATACAGCGAATTGAGATCTATGGTATTAAAGCCTGCGGTTCTCGGGGTTACCGCCTGGAAATACGACGCTATCACCTTGCCGGCCGGCGTCAGTTGACTTAAGGCATGGTTATATTCAGAAACTGCTATCAAAACGGTCCCCGAGAATATCAGCGCGCCTGTGGTCAGCAGTACCAGTTTGGAGTATACAGACAACCTCCTTGTCCTTTTAAAACTGTATAATTCGTACAAAACGATAAAACCCAGCCCTCCTGCAATAATCAGACTCGATATTACAATGTTGGTAATAAAATCATTGGCATAGTACGTAAGGCTGCTAAAGTTGCCGAATAAATCAAAACCGGCGTTGTTAAACGCAGAGATGGAATGAAAAACGCCATACCACAACGCTTTCGGCAGGCCCAGGGAAGGCACCCAGTGAACCGCCAGAATCGCCGCTCCGATAGCTTCAAAGACAAATGTAAACACCAACAGGTGGCGGAAAATGTTTACGACCCCTTCAATTGAAGATTTGTTTAAAGCCTGCTGCATCAATATTCTCTGTTTTAGCTGAATTTTTTTGCCGAGCAGCAGCGCAAAAAAGGTTGTAAAGGACATAATGCCAAGGCCGCCTATCTGAATCAATATTATTATCACTATCTGCCCGAACATAGACCAGTGAGTCTGGGTGTCAACCACCACCAGTCCCGTGACGCAAACGGCGGAAGTCGCGGTGAACAGTGCGGTAAGCCAGTCTATGCCGCCGTCTTTGACGGCCCACGGCGTAGACAGCAGCACGGCGCCGGTTAAAATCAACATAAGAAAACCCAATACCAGAACCTGGTAAGGGTTCAGCTTTAAGCTCGACATTTAATTACTCCTTTATCGTAACTACTCAGGTATTCAGAATTCAGGAGTCAGGAGTCAGAATGCCCCAAGAATATGCTTCCAGAAATTTACTAACCTCTTGCAAGAGAAGTTTTGTTTCGTAAGTATCACCATATCCAAGATCCTTCACAAGTATCAAGTAATATCGGCATTCTTCAATAGAACCTTGCGCAATGTTTAAAAAAACGTCCTGGATAAACGATAAACCGCAAGTACAAACAGGTGCGCCTTCTGCCATACCAGTAAATCTTCAAATGTTTTCGCTGGTTTTCTCATTCTGACTCCTGACTCCTGACTCCTGACTCCTGACTCCTGAGTAGTTGCCCTTTATCACTACATGTCGCAAATTTTGCCAAGGTTTTTACTTTTACCAAGAGCAACCAGTATATCACCCGCGTTTATTACCTGAGCCGCATTTGGGGACACGATAATCTCCTCACCCCTTCTAATAGCCAGTATAGTCACCCCCCATTTATTCCTTACTCCCAGTGACGCCAGGGTTTTCCCCACAAAGGCAATTGGCGCCACCATCTCCATAATGCTATATTCGGGTGACAAATCTATATGGTCCAGTATATTCTTAAATGAAAGAGAGAGGGTCAGCTTGATGGCCATGTCTCTTTCAGGATAGATGACCTGGTCAATGCCCAGCTTTTCCAGTACCTTTCCGTGAAGTGAATTCTGCGCCTTGGCTATTACCCTTTCTACTCCCATCTCTTTTAAAATAATGGTGGTTAGTATGTTTGACTGAATGTTGTGGCCTATGGAAACAATTACAATGTCAAAATTTCTAATTCCAATTGACCTCAGGACCTGCTCGTCCATAGCGTCAGCCTGCACTGCGTGGACAACCTCGTCGGTGACTTCGTTAATTCTTTGGGGATCAATATCTATAGCCATTACATCGTGTCCAATACGGGTCAATTCCTTGACCATGCTTCTCCCGAACCGGCCCAGCCCAATCACAGCGACCTGCTTTTTCATATTATTCTCCTTGTGCTGCCGTATAATTTATTTCCACAGAAAAATTCTACCATGGTCTTATATAGACCGATACCGGTGTGGTTCAGTTTTTATACTTTCTTTACGCGTTAGGTGGATTTCTTTATCTAAATTTGACCTCCTCAGGTTTTAAACTGAAAAATCCAAAGGGGACAGGCAACTTTTTCGCAAAGCGAAAATAGCAGCCTGTCCCCTTTGGGGTCTTACGGTCAAATTTGCCTTAAGAATCTGCTGAAAAGATTACAGTAACCGGTATCCTACGCCCGGTTCAGTTATAATATGCTTGGGTCTAGCCGGATCTGCCTCAATCTTTCGGCGAAGCTGGCCGATAAAAACACGCAGGTAGTGGGTATCATTCTCAGCGGCCGGCCCCCAGCAGGCCCTTAGCAACTGTTTGTGGGTTAGCACCTTTCCTGCATTTAGTGCCAAATTTTTTATCAAATCATATTCGGTGGGTGTTAATTTCACTTCCATCTCTTTGACCTTAACTCTACGGTGAGCCAAATCGATCACCAGGTCATCCAGTTCCAGGAAAGGCTCATCGCTAACTCTTACCGCATGTCTCAATGCCGCACGGATTCGGGCAAGGAGTTCACCGATACTGAAGGGCTTGGTCAGATAATCATCAGCCCCGGCATCCAAGGCAGTTATCTTATCCTGATCCTGCCCCCTGGCGGATATGATGATAACAGGCGTATTGGACCATTCCCGCAGTTGCGTGATAACCTCCAGGCCGTCTAAATCAGGCAGTCCGAGATCCAGAATAATCAGGTCAGGCCGAAAGATAACAGCTTCATTAAGGCCCATTTTACCAGCAGCAGCCTCCTTAACTTCATACCCGTGACTGGTAAGGGCTACCTGTAAGAACTTCTGCATTTGACGCTCATCATCAATAACTAAAATCCGCGCACCTTTACTTACCATTTTCATCCCCTTTGACCTCCAGATTTTTCAAAGGCAACTCATCCTCCAGGGGCAAGGTAAAACTCATGACCACACCCCCGCCTTTCTTATTGGCGGCCCATATTCTACCCCCGTGCGCTTCAACAAAACCTTTGCAGATGGCCAGACCCAGGCCGGTTCCGCTTACCAGCCGGGGAGAATGCAACCGGTAAAACTTATCAAATATTTTTTCAATATCATCATCAGGAATATCAGGACTTAAATCTGATACCGCTATTTTGATTCTTTTTTCATACTCTTTTGCCTCAATAATGATTTTGGTACCGGGTTCAGAATATTTTATTGCATTGTCCAATAAATTAACAAGCACCTGTTCTATGAGCACAAAATCCACTTTGACCAGAGGTAAATTGTCCTCAATATTAATATTTACCTGACGACTGCCCAGGGACTCATCCAGCCGGCTAACCGCAACTCCCACAATGTCATGAAGATCGTACCAGTCCTTGTTGGGCTTAACAAGACCGCTTTCAAGCCTGGCCATATCCAAAAGGTTATTGACAAAGTGACTCATTCGCAGTGTCCCTTGCCGAATACTCAGCAAAAGATCCCGGCGTGACTCCTTTGAGTATATATGATCACTATCCAAAAGACAGGAAGTTGCCCCAACGATTGACGCCAGGGGAGTTCTTAGATCGTGGGACAAAGAATTAAACAATGCCGTTCGCAGGCGCTCCGACTCAGCCAATGTTTTGGCTTTCATAGCCTGTTCCGCCAGCTGCGCCCTGGTGACCGCCATCGAAGCCAGGCTTGCAAAGGCCTCCAGAAGGCGCAATTGTTCAGGTTCAAAATAGGTGCCGGGATCTCCCGAATGGATTCCCATCACCCCGCAGACTTCTTTATCTATATGCAGCGGTAAATATAAACCCTCAGCCGCTCCCAATGTGCCTGTACCCTTCCCGGCCCTTTGACCCTGTGTGAAAACCCAAGTTGCCACCGCATACTCATTATCATTAAAGAAATTGTTCCCGCCGACCTCCGAGCTGGCTCTGAGCAAGGGCTTTCCATCCTTACCAGGCAGCAACAACACAACCTCCCCCTGGATGATCCCGGCAACCTTCTTGACGATACTCTCAATTACCGGTTCAAGATCGGCCACCGCCGCAATATCCCGGCTCAGGGAATAAAGGGCCGACACCCTGGCCTCCCGCCGGCGGGAATTATCCACCTGCAGCCTCAGGCGGGTTGACAGGTGGCTGGTAAAGAGAGCTACCAGCACAAATATGACAAAGGTTATACCATACCTTAAATCAGCAGCCGTAAAGTTCAGTGTTGGCGGCACTACAAATAAATCAAAGCTGATTACGGCCATTATGGCAGTGGCAATAGACGGCATGGTTCCCCACCATACGGCGCTCAGAAGAACAGGCAGCAAATAGATCATGGCGATATTGACAAGACCCAGGGTATCCTTTAAAGGAGCGGCCAGCAGGGTCAAAACAATCATTATTAAAATAGACGCGAAATAAGGAAGAACCAGAACCGGCTTCCAGGCTGGCCGCCGGACCGGATTTTGCCCTGCCTGGAATTTTTTAATCAGCTTGGGATTGCCGGGAATAACATGAATACTTACACCTTCACTCAGGCGGAGTACTTTATCCACCACCGACCCATGCATATATTCCCAAACCCTTGAACTTAAGGGCTTGCCGATAATAATTTGGGAAACGTTCCGTTTTCGAGCAAGATCCAATAACTCTTCGGCAACATCATTTCCGGTAACATTCAGGGTTTCTGCGCCCAATTCCTCAGCCAGGCGCAAATTTTTGGCCAGCCGGTCCTTGTCTTCCTCGCGCACCGGAAACCGCCTGGGGGTATCCACATAGACTGCCAGCCATTCAGCCTGCAGTCCCTCAGCCATACGCCGCGCTATTCTAATTAACTGGGCAGCAAAGGGGCTGGAGCTAATACAAACCATCACTCTTTCTCCGGTTGGCCAGGGTCCGTCAATACCATGCGCCCGCATATATGATTCCACCTGACGGTCCACCCGCCTGGCCGTATAGCGCAGGGCCAACTCCCTCAGGGCGTTGATGTTGCCACTACTGAAAAATCCACGCATGGCCTCATCTGCCTGGTCCGGCACATAAACTTTGCCGTCCTTCAACCGTTGAATCAGTTCTTCCGGCCTAATATCCACCAGTTGAATCTGAGCCATTTGTTCAAGAATACGGTCCGGAACGGTTTCTCGCACAGTAACCCCGGTAATTTTAGTCACAACATCATTCAGCGTCTCCAGGTGCTGAATGTTGACGGTGGTATAAACATCTATACCTGCAGCCAGCAACTCCTTAACATCCTGATAGCGCCTGATATGGCGGGAGCCCGGGATATTGGTGTGGGCCAGTTCGTCCACCAGGACAAGTTCCGGCTTGCGGGCCAAAATGGCGTCCAGATCCATTTCCTTAAACCCTTGGCCCTTGAATTCCATTAGCCTGGTCGGAACAGTTGGAATGCCCTGTAAAAGAGCCTCTGTTTCGGGCCGGCCATGGGTTTCCACCCACCCGGCCACCACATCCACACCTTCGGTCAACGCTTCCCGGGCGGCCTCAAGCATGGCGTAGGTCTTACCCACACCTGCCGCCGCGCCAAGGAAAACCGTCAATTTTCCCTGAGCATCCTTTTCATTGCTTTCCCAAAGGGCATCCGGGTCAGCCCGTCTTTCACTGGACATTTTTTCTCCTCCATGAGTTTACCTGACCGCATTACGCTGTAGCGCTAATTATTAAGGGTTTTGGCAGACTGCCAGAACCCTTAATAATTAGCGCTTTTAATCTTAGTTTCCCACGCGGTTTGAAAAATCATTATGGGTTTTCATGGTAACCAAACCGACCGTTATAGCTCAGGTAATCTCAAGACTATAGTTGGCCGGGTATTTGGGGGTGATGTTTTTATAGAACTCCTTTACCGGCTCCATATCCTTGATATAATCCCCGGTGGGATAGATGACCGGGCCAATGCAGGCTATTTTCTCTTTATAGTCCAGGTAGGCCAGAACGATGGGCACATTGGCCCCCAGGGCGGCATAATAAAACCCTGTCTTCCATTTCCTGGTTGTCTTGCGGGTTCCTTCCGGAGATATCATCAGGACCAATTCATCTGACTTATTCAGCAGTTCGATTAATTTATCAACCATATTGGAGGTTTTGCTCCTTTCCACGGCAATGGCGCCCGTGGATCTGAAGAAGGCGCCCAGGGGAAAGAGCATCCAGTCTTTTTTAATCAGGTACCTCAATTTAATATTGAGTAAATAGCAGCCCGCCCGGGCCAGGCTAAAATCAAAATTACTGGTGTGTGGCGCTGCAATCATTACACATTTTTTTACCTCGGGAGGTAAACCGCCGGCAGCAGTCCAGCCGCTGAGGCAAAAATAAACCTTGGAAATTAACTTCATCATCATTAAATTAGCCACCCTTTATTAGTTTGGGCTTATTTGGGTCATCAGGACCGTTCAAAACAACTAGTGCAATATTCCAACATATATATACATAATTCGTTAATTTTCAGCATATTCCTTCAACTCCTTGTTTGAGTTGTTAAATTATCTTAACAAGCCCGTTGGGGCTACCTACTAAAAAACCCAAAGGGGGACAGGCTACTTTTTCGCAAAGCTAAAATAGCAGCCTGTCCCCCTTTGGGTTTAATACTTTAATATGTCATTATGGAGCACAACCTGCCGCTCCAAGAATTGGCCGGGCGGTTTAACGCAACGCCCGACCGGAAGTCCTGTTGCATAAAGCATTATAGCCTCACTGCAGTATTAAAACAAAATATGGCTGCAAGCTTACTGTCCGGTGGGTTTGCATTCTTTTGTCCAGGTCAACGGTATATTCAATATGATTAATAATTTTGGGCATTACACCGGCAATGAGACTACTGACCAAACCCAGTAAAATACGGTCTTTAATTTTAAACATAGGCAACTCCTTTTATCACTGAACTAATCTGCCCTAAGACCCCCGCCTCTGTAGGCGGCGGGTTTCAAAGGGCGGTTAAGTCCAGTATGGACTCGGCTAACATTCAGAGGGGGTTGAATCCCCCTCTGAATGAAGTCTCGTTCAATTGTGCCCCACACCTTGGAATACCTGAAAAGCTGAATAAAAACAATACCTTGTCAGGGAGCTAGAATGCATTATTTACTATTTGCATTAGACAGTAGAGTCGTGCTATAATTGTGTTTGTCGTCGCGGGGTGGAGCAGCTGGCAGCTCGTCGGGCTCATAACCCGAAGGTCAGGGGTTCAAATCCCCTCCCCGCAACCACCCTTTATTAGTTTTGGGCCTGTTCTGGTTATCTTGAACCGTTCAAAACAGTTAGAGTTACACCAATATTCTTTGTTTAACAAAAAAAGAAAAACCGCCATATTTATAACGTTTCTTCTGAAGCTTTTTTAGCCTCAACTTTTTTAGCCTCAAAAGGTAACAACTGCCCGGGCTTTCATCCTAAGCCAGTTCAGCCACCTCACTGATAACTTCAGCTGCCATCCGGTCCAGCTTCAGGTAATCCAGAGCGTCCTGCCACACTTGGAGCGGGCAGTCATCCGCCTGCCAGTCATAGTCTGTACTCTGCCCGTAACCGTATAATTCCTCAGCCTCTTCCTTCAGCATGAAGACGGTGTTGGGCAGCTCCTGCCCCACCTGTCTGCTAAACTGGATCAGGGTGATATCCCAAATGAACTCTTCCCCGTTAAGGAATATTTCAAGCCAGCAGTGCTGAATATCCCGACCCTCCAACCGCACCATACCGTCTTTGATAAACACGTCAAAACCCTCCAGCAGCAGCAGGCCGCAGGCAACCGAGGTGGCCCGGCGCCCCAGATCGGCCATTTCCGGCCTGTCCGGATAATGCTTGAGCAAGGCGTTCCTGACCCCTTTGGCCACATTGAATACTTGGATTACCTCATCCAGCTGACACGACATGCGGAAAACAACCCCCTAATGAAGAGTTTTAGTTTTTATTGGCGGTCCCGGCGCCAAATCCCTGCCCGAGCCTGGCTTTTTCCATGCCAAAGGCAGGGACTAGTCCCTGCCTTGTATTATGACTTTATTATAGCTTAAGTCCATCCGCAACCCGCTGGTCAAACTCCAGGCCGGCCTTCCGCAAATTCTCCAATATGCGCTTTTGAATGGGCACATCAGCCTGCCCAGGTCGTCGACGATGTTATCCACCAGGTGGTCCTGCTCCGCAATAATAGTTTTAAGGCAGCAAGTATGTTCGCTCACGTTTACCCGTGTCTCTGGCCGCCTGGCGGAAATTTTCCGCCGTCAGGAGTGATCTGGTTAAACTTGAGCAATGCATAAAGAGTTTACCTTCGGGCCGCAAGCGGGAAATAATCAGCAATCCTGTCCTGCTGGTCAGCTATTATGAGGCAAATTCCCTGCTACTTCTCAACAGCAGGGAATAACAGCGGAACGGACGCTCCACAATGTGATTACCTAAGCCTTAATCTTGTGGTCCAGCATACGCAGCACCTCGGCCAGGGTTATGCCATATACCGAGGCGCCAATTAAATTAGTTGCCGCGGTACCCACATGCATAGGTATGGTAGCCTCAAC
Organism: Bacillota bacterium; assembly: GCA_040753155.1. Classification (GTDB taxonomy): domain Bacteria; phylum Bacillota; class Desulfotomaculia; order Desulfotomaculales; family JBFMEU01; genus JBFMEU01. The sequence continues at coordinate 7,271 of JBFMEU010000049.1, read as the reverse complement.
ATCAAATAAAAGAGTTATACCGTGCAATAAAAACCAGATAAAACTACTGAACAGCCAGCCCCGGAGATGATAGTTACGGCTGGTTAAAAGGGGGATCAGGCAGGCAAAAACAACCCCCAGCACACCAACAAAGATCAATTGGGCCAACTGGGCAAAGGCCACCTCATAAAAGGTTACCGGCCTGTAACCGTAAATCATAACCCCGGCCCAGTCCAGGTAGCGCAACTCAGCCCAGCCCAAATTGAAGAAGATGTGACTTATGACATTCATGGCAACACCGGCAGTTAATCCGGCAATAAATCCCCTGGCCAGCCTGTCCCGCATATCCAAGGCCAACCACTCCCTCTTTGATCACCTATATTTTGTCCTTACAATTCCCCTTGGCATTTAAAACTATGCATGATTAGTCCTGTGGTCAGGCTCGAATGGCAGATAATTACAGCCAGTTTAATTCTCACAGCTCAGCCTCCCCAAAGTGCTTCCCACTGAGTAGACAAATGGTTCTGTGCTCCCCCTGCCGCCCCGGCCCCGGCCCGGGCAACCGCCCCCCAACCGGCGAAGAACACCCCCTTCACCTTGGCCAGGGACTTTAAAGAAACCTTCTTTCTTAAGGGGCGGCCCGGCAGCAATAGAGTAGCCCTGACCTTATTTTTTATGAAATGGGTCTCCTACGTTCGCTCCAGGTACCAATTCCTCGACCACGCCTGGCAGTATACTTTCCTGAATCAAAAAAAGGGACAGGCTACTATTTTCGCTTTGCGAAAAAGTTGTCTGTCCCTTTTTTTTTGCTTTTTTGCGTATTACAACAACTTTATTTGGCCTGCAAACGCTGAATCCGTTCGTTCAAATCCGGGTGACTGGCAAAGAGCCTGGCCAGTCCTCCCTTTTTTTCGCCGCTGATCTTCAAGGTTTGCATGGCTGGCTGATTTGTGTCCACCAGGCTAACAGTTTGCTTTAAGGACTTTAGCGCGTGCACCATTTTATCCGTGCCGGCCAGGCTGGCCCCGCCAAAGTCAGCCTTGAATTCCCGGTGCCGGGAGAAGGCCATGACAGCAATGCTGCCCAGAATGGAGAATAAAATCTGGAGTACAATGATACTGACAAAATGAACAATGGCCGCCATTTCACTGCGCACCATATTGGAGATGGCAAAGGCAATAATCCGGGAAATAAAAACCACAAAGGTGTTAATCACACCCTGCACCAGGGTCATGGTAACCATATCCCCGTTGGCAATGTGCGCCACCTCGTGGGCAATTACCCCTTCCACTGCCCGCTGATCCATATTCCTCAACAGGCCGGAGGAAAGGGCCACCAGGGAGCGGTTTTTGGTGGGTCCGGTGGCAAAGGCGTTAACCTCATCGGACTGGTAGATCCCCACCTCGGGCATAACACTGATACCCGCTTTTCGGGAATAATCATGAACCATTTCCACCACCCTGCGCTCTCCGGCTGAAAGACTGCCGTTGGGGTCGATAATTTTAACGTTCATCATCCACTTGGCCATTGTTTTGGACAGGGCCAGTGAAATAAAGGCGCCGGAAAAGCCTACAATAGCCGCAAACACCAGCAGGCTGGCATAATTAATGCCCCCGCTTTCAATATAATAACGCACCCCCAAGATGTTGGTCATAATCACAATTGTGGTTAGTACCAACAGGTTGACTAGCAGAAAAAGCCCGATCCGCTTCATGACTTACCCGGCCAGAACTGCTGCAAACAGCAGTTGACAAGCCAGGTTTTTCACCCCTTTCATTTATTAAGAAATTGTTTTAGTCTATTCAACAATATTATACCTTAAGTTATAGGGCTGATAAAGTACCTTCATTACAGGTTTGATGTAAAATAAAGACACTGTTTCTGTTCAGGTATTCAGATTTCAGGAGTCAGGATTCAGAATGCCCCGAGAATATGCCTCCAGCAATTAGAGAAGTTTTTGTTTCGTAAATATCACCGTATCCAAGATCCTTCGTAAGCATCAAGTAATATCGGCATTCTTCAACAGAACCTTGGTTTTCTCATTCTGACTCCTGACTTCTGACTCCTGACTCCTGAGGCTAACCCGCCTGCGCCGCCTCCATCTCCTCAACCACCCGGCGGGCTGCTGCAACCCGGTCCGGGGCGCCGGTGATGGGCCGGCCCACCACCAGGTAGGTGGCTCCGGCAGCCACGGCGCCCCCGGGGGTCATGGTACGCTTCTGGTCCTGAACTTCCTCCCCGGCAGGGCGTATCCCCGGGGTTATAATTACAAAGTCAGGGCCGCAGGCCTTGCGGATAGCCCCGACCTCAACCGGAGAGGCCACCACCCCGTCCAGGCCGCAATCCCCGGCCAGCTTGGACCAGGCCACTACCTTATCTGCCACCTGGCCGGACATCCCCAGTTCCCTGTCAAAGGCATTCTGGTCGATGCTGGTGAGCACCGTCACCGCCACCACCAGGGGCGCCCTGACACGCATCGTCTCCGCCTCGTCCCGGACAGCCTCCGCCGCCGCCCGCATCATGGCCCGGCCGCCGGCGGCGTGCACATTGATAATGCCCGCACCATACCGGGTGAGGGCCCGGGCGGCCCCGGCCACGGTATTGGGAATGTCGTGCAGTTTGAGATCGATAAATACATCAGCCCCCAGTCCTTTAATCAGCCTTACAACATCAGGACCGCAGCTGTAGAAAAGCTCCAGGCCCACCTTAAAAAATCCCACGTAAGGCTTCAATTCCCTGGCCAGCTCCGTGGCCGTGGCAAGATTATCCACATCCAGGGCCACAATAAGTTTCTTTTTCAGATTCAACATAAACCACAGCTCCTTGCTTTTGTTACCATCCAGGGGCTAACGGTGGGCGGCGCCCACCAGCTCATTGATGTCGGCTATCCCATTAGCGGTTAAATATTTTTCCAGCCCCTCAATAATGTCCACCGTGGCCCTGGGATTTATAAAATTAGCCGTGCCCACGGCCACGGCGGTGGCCCCGGCCAGGATAAACTCCAGGGCATCTTCGGCGGTGGTGATCCCGCCCATGCCGATGATGGGCAGGGATACGGCCCGGTATACTTGCCAAACCGCCCGCACGGCTACAGGACGTACCGCCGGGCCGCTGAGCCCGCCCATGATATTGCCCAGTACAGGTTTGCGCCGGTGAATGTCTATGGACATACCCAGTAAGGTGTTAATCAGGGACAGGGCATCAGCCCCTGCTGCCGCCACCTTTTCCGCCACCCCGGCGATGCTGGTAACGTTGGGGGAGAGCTTCACAATAACCGGCAAACTGGTGCTGGCCTTGACGGCCCGGGTAACCTCCGCCGCGGAGTCCGGGTCGCTGCCAAACTGCAGGCCCCCCTTTTTTACATTGGGGCAGGAAATGTTAACCTCCAGACCCGCCACTCCCTTAACTTGATTCAGCCGGGCGGCCAGCCTGGCGTAATCCTCAACTGTATCACCGGCAATGTTGACAATTACCGGCACGTCATAATCCCTGAGATAAGGCATCGCCTTGGTTACCAGAGCCTCCACGCCGGGGTTTTGCAAGCCGATGGCGTTCAGGATGCCGGCCGGGGTTTCCACAATCCTGGGGGTGGGGTTACCGTGTCTTGGCAGCAGGGTGGTTCCTTTGACCACCAGGGCCCCCAGGACATTAATATCCACATATGAGGCGTACTCCGCCCCATAGCCAAAGGTGCCCGAGGCTGTGGTGACCGGATTTTTCATATTAATTCCGCCAACGTTTACCGCCAGCCGGTACTTTGCTGTTTTCACCAGACCACCTCCCCGGCTGAAAATACCGGCCCGTCAATACACACATGGCTGTAACAAAACCCGTCCCCCTCACGGGACCTGGTTTTACAGGCACAGGCCAGGCAGGCGCCAACACCGCAGCCCATTCTCTCCTCCAGGGACACTTCCCCGGGCACACCAGCCAGGGTAATTATTTCCGCCACCTTTTGCAGCATCGGGCGTGGCCCGCAAGCATAGCAGAAAGAGTACGCCCGGCCGGCTATATACTTTTCCAGCAACTCAGTCACCGGGCCTTGATAACCCAGGGAACCGTCATCAGTAGCCAGGGCTACCTCAACACCCAGGTTTTCCATCTCTTTAACGGCAACAATTTCACTGGCCGTGCGAAACCCCCCTAAAAACATGATCTGGTTGCCGGCGTCAGCAAGTTCCTTGACCAGATAGAAGAGCGGGGCAATACCAATGCCGCCGCCCACAACCAGAGCATCCGCCGGCGGGATGGGCAGGGTAAAACCATGGCCCAGGGGCCCCATAAGATTAACTGTTGCACCTGCCTTGTTCCCGGCCAGCAGGGCCGTGCCCCGGCCGGTCAACCTGTACAGCAGGTACAGCCTTCCCGACTGCCTGTCCACATCATAGATACTCAGCGGCCTCCTTAACAAGGGGTCCAGTAGCGGCCCGCAGCGGACATGAACAAACTGGCCGGGCACAGCCACACCGGCAATTTCAGGGGCGTAGAGGGCCAGGCGGAAATAGCCCGGGGCGACTTCCCGATTACCCAGCACTCCTGCGTCTGCGAGTAACGACATAACGTATTTCCTCCTGCGGCAGATTAATTATAAAGGTGATAAATAATTGTTACTATTCAGGTATTCAGAATTCAGGAGTCAGGAGTCAGGAGTCAGGAGTCAGAATTCAGAATGGACCGTATATCTCACACTTCGGAAACGCCATGGATAAACGATAAACCGCAAGTACGAACAGGTGCGCCTTCTGCCATACCAGTAAATCTTCAAATGTTTTCGCTGGTTTTCTCATTTTGACTCCTGACTCCTGACTTCTGACTCCTGAGTACCTTCTGCGCGGGGTACTGGAGCGAACGGTGATACCGCAGTGCTTTAACACCGGTTTCACTGAATATATACATATTATTTTACCCTATAACGGCGGTAAGACCAGTTTATTTTGGCCCGGTTAACTCAATTTAACCAAAGATTAATCCCTATTTAATTGACACCAATCAAAAAAACAAATATATTCTAACTAACAAGGAGGTGAACAGGAATGAATGACCGGGAACATGCCATTAAAGCGCTGACCATGCTGATCCGGGCCAACGAAAAAAAGGCCGGCCAGCACCGGGAACTGGCCCCATGGTTTAAAGGCCTGAACCATGACCTGATGAAAGCGGTTGAAAACTTAAAAAGAGGCGCCTGACTGGAATCCTGAAGAAAAAAACAGGGTTCCTTTTGTTTTGGCGTTTTTAAAATAAAGAAAACTTGGTTCAGGTGGGGTTTTAACCCATACGTTGGGGACATTCCTCCGAAGGAGGTGTGTCCCCTGACCGCTAAATCTTAGTCGCGCTTATTTCGAGTTTACAGCCTGTTAATCCCCGACCTAATCATCTGCTATACCAGCCCCAAATACTTCTCGAAGAATTTCATCAGCTTTTCAATCACGCTTTGCTTTTTGGCTTCACGACCGCCGCCAAAACGCGAGACCGGCGGCATGATTTTATCGATGTCTGTGCCGGGCTTCGTCTGTCTTCTGCTGCAGATCGCGGAAGCAGACGATGTTGCCGTATGTCTTGACGGAGTTCAGAATACGGTTGGTGCGGGAAAATGCCTGAATAAGCCCGTGTTGCTTCAGATTCTTGTCCACCCACAAGGTATTGAGGGTCGTGGCGTCAAAACCGGTCAGGAACATATTGACAACGACCAAAAGATCCACTTCACGCCTTTTCATGCGCAGAGAGAGATCCTTGTAGTAGTTCTGGAACTTCTCCGAGGACGTATCAAAATTCACATTGAAATCGGCATTGTACTCAGCAATCGCTGCTTCCAGAAAATCGCGGGAGGATTTATCGAGACTGTCGGTATCAAAGTCCTCATCCGGGAAAACATCCCCGGGATCGGCTTCATTTGCGCTGTAGCTGAAAATGGTGGCGATATTGAGCTTGCGTCCGCGTTCGGCAAGCTGTTTTTTCAACTCAGTATAATATTTCATCGCCACAGGGATCGAACTGACTGCCAGAATGGAGTTGAAGCCCGACACGCGCTGCCCTTGCAGGGAATAAAAGCTATTGCGCTTGTCTTTTGATCAAAGTGATCGAGGATGTATCCGACCACTTCACGGATACGGCCGGGATCAGCCAAGGCCTTTTCCGTGTCTATAGCTGACACATCTTTATCCTTCACATCATCTTTCATCTTCACGGTGTTGATATAGTCGATGCGGAAGGGCAGCACGTTACCATCATTGATGGCATCTACGATGGTGTAGGTGTGCAGCTTGTCGCCAAAGGCCTGCGGCGTAGTTCTCAGCAGCGGATTGCCCCCGCGTCCGGCGTTAGCCGCAAAGATAGGCGTCCCTGTGAAACCGAACAGGTGATATTTCCTGAAAGACTTCACGATTTTGGTGTGCATCTCTCCAAACTGGGAGCGGTGGCATTCGTCAAAGATAATGACGATGTGCTTCTTGAACACATCATGCCCTTTATTCTTGGATACGAACACGTCCAACTTCTGAATGGTCGTGATGATGATGTGCGAAGTATTATCCTCAAGCTGCCTTTGCAGTATCCTGGTCGATGTGTTGCTGTTGGCGGCGCCCTTCTGGAAGCGGTCGTATTCTTTCATCGTCTGGTAATCGAGGTCTTTTCTGTCGACTACAAACAGTACTTTGTCGATATAAGGCAGGGCCGAGGCCAGCTGCGCCGTCTTGAAGGAGGTCAGCGTTTTGCCGCTGCCGGTGGTATGCCAGATGTACCCGCCCGCATCAATCGTACCGGTTTTCTTGTAGTTGGTCGATATTTCGATTCGGGAGAGGATACGCTCCGTCGCCGCGATCTGGTAGGGGCGCATGACAAGCAGCAGAACTTCTGAAGTGAACATGCAGTATTTCGTCAACACGTTCAACAGAGTGTGCTTGGGACTTCGGAATCCGAATTCGAAGTTGTCCCGAATATTCATTAGTTATAGGTTCCGGTACAGGGTGGCCTATCTCCAGACAAGTCTCTACCCAGCACTTTTTCGCGTCCTCTATGTTAACCAGGGCTTCTTCCGGGTTCTTCCCGTCGGACATGCATCCGGGAAGGTCGGGAATTGTAGCCAGCCAGCCTCCTCCTTCATCTTCGGCAAGTTTTCTCAGTTTTATTTCATAAGGCAAGTTAAGGTAATATTCGAGGTTTTTCATTTTAACCTCCATTCCGCCGCTACCGCTGGCGGCACAAATAGTAATGAAAAAAATGGTGCGCGGCTTTCACCACCTTGTTATGATTTGTTTGAGGAGAAGATATACTACAAAGCACGGTGAGGTGAGTCG
>JBFMEU010000048.1:0-20021 GCA_040753155.1 Bacillota bacterium | reverse complement strand
CATAATCCAAGCATAAAACCGTAAAGGAAGCTAAAATAATGGTCAGTAAAATGGATGATAATTCCAGTCAATTTCCTTGAGGGGGAAAATACAAGAAAAAAATACCCCTTTTTGCAGTGGAATCATAGTAATGAGAATATTATAGAGTAAAATGTGGTAAAGCTTATATTAGAGCCGCAGATTTAATGCGGAGGATAGTATTTTTGTGTTTGCCGGTGCTGTGACGCCATCTTCAATGCGGGAGTCTTGCTTCCGGTAGGTTCAGAAACCTTGACGCCTAAAAATGGGGGGAGTATAATTGAAAAGAGTTCCAGTGGTTACATGCCCATGGCAAGTTGTCTGTGCTCGGACTGCCGGGAATGGATATATGGTTCTCCCGGGGATTCACTGAAGGTGTTTCTGATTACACTGAAACCAGTATTGCCCAGAGCTTTGGCCTGTTTGTCGCTGAAGCTCTTTTTGTGGTGCGCCGCCTTTGCAGCGCCGCTAGTCCGATCCGAAACAAGCCGGGGTGCTGTCGGCGCGGAGCACTGGAGCGCGCGGTGACAATGCCGTGCCTTAACACCGGTTTCACTGAATATATACACTTAAACATAGGTTAGACGTCCATGCCGCTGAAGCGGCGCCGGCAGAAGATGAAAATACCCGGGAGGGGGCGCGTAGCTTATGAACAAGCGGTAAGCATCCGTCCCCGGGCAAATGTATTTTCAGGACAGGAGATAGATTTCTTTATGTATAGTTTACTGCAGCCCTTAAAGCAAACAGCTGAATTTAAGAACATCCGCCAGGGCCTTTCAGTTGGTATGCGCCAGCAGTTGGTGTTTGGGGTGGCAGGTTCCCAGAGGGCTATGCTGGCCGCGTCCATTATTGATGAATTGCAAGAGTCGCTGCTGCTGATCACGCCTAGTGAAATTGAGGCCAATTTGCTGGCCGAGGACCTGGGCAGCTTATTGCCGGGGAAAAGTATCCATTTGTTTCCCGTGTGGCAATTGTTACCCTATCAGGTTCTGGCCACTGGCCGGGAAATTGCCGGCAGGCGGCTTAAAGTATTGGAGCAGGTGTGCTTCGGAAAGCGTGCCGTGGTGGTGGCTTCCATAGAGGCCTTGATGCGCAGGCTGACCCCGCCGGAAATATTCCGGGCGGCAGGTTTTAAACTGGAGGTGGGGCGCCGGCTGGAACTTGGTAAGGTTGCAGCAAGCTTGACCGGTCTGGGCTATCAGCGGGCGGACCTGGTGGAGGGACCAGGCCAGTTCGGCCTGCGGGGAGGGATACTGGATGTTTTCCCGCCCACTGCTGAAAGACCTTACCGGGTTGAGTTTTTTGATGATGAAGTTGATTCTATTCGCATATTTAATCTGGCCACCCAGCGTTCGGAGGAAAAGCTCAAGGAATTCAGGATCCCCCCAACCAGCGAACTGGTTATCCCGGTTGAGCGTTACGGGGAGGCAATTAGAAAGGTAAACGAGGAGTACCAGGGGCAGTTAAAAAAGTTGGCCCGTTCGGGCCTGCCGGGCGCTAACAGGCATTTGGCTGAAACCTTCAGTGAGGTTCTGGATCGCCTGCAAGCCGGAGTTTTCTTTTCCGGGATCGAGCAGTTTTTGCCCTATTTATACCCGGAACAGGTTACGCTGATTGATTATTTGCCGGGGGATGCCATTATGATTATGGATGAGCCCCAGCGGATCAGGGATGTTGTGGAGAGTATCAGCAGGGAGAGGTCTGAAATATATAGTGATCTGCTTGCCCGGGGCAGGGTTTTGCCCGGTCAGTATCAGGGTTATCTTGACTGGCGTGGGTTGCAGGAGGCTCTTAAGGGCCGCCAAATGGTGCTTCTTTCTTTTCTGCCCCGGCAGCCGCAGTTCCTGCGCCCCCAAAATATAATAAATTTGCCGGCTAAAACAATGCATGGCTTTATGGGGCACTGGTCCACCCTGGCTGAGGAAATAAGGCAGTGGAAGCGCAATGGCTATGCCGTTGTACTGCTGGTAACGGGCCAGGACAGGGCCCGGCGCCTTCTGGATACTCTCAGGGAATATAAGTTGGATGCCTTTTACGTGAGTACCGCTGACCGGGAAATAAGGCCGGGCAATATAGTTATTACCCACGGCGGGCTTTCCGCCGGCTTTGAGTTAACCGGGGCCCGGCTGGTGGTAATAACAGAGACTGAAATTTTCGGTCAGCGAAAAAAGCGCCGCCGGGAGCGGCCCCGGACAGCGGCGGATCGCCTGGAGCCCTTTGCCGAACTTAAGGTTGGCGATCCTGTCGTACACGTTAACCATGGCGTTGGCCGCTATATGGGTATTGTTCAACTGGAAATTGCCGGGGTGCGCAAGGAATATTTGCTGGTTAAATATGCCGGGGAAGATAAATTATATGTGCCTGCCGACCAGGTCGGGTTACTTCAAAAATACCTGGGCGCCGGCGCAGATGCGCCCAGGCTGTCCAGGCTGGGTGGCGCGGAGTGGTCGCGGGTAAAAAACCGGGTGCGGGAGGCCGTAAGGGACATGGCACAGGATTTGCTGACCCTTTATGCTTTCCGGCAAACCATAACAGGGTACTCCTTTAGCCCGGATACTGTCTGGCAAAAGGAGTTTGAGGAGCGCTTTCCCTATGAGGAAACTCCGGACCAGCTTAGTGGTATTGAGGAAGTAAAGGCAGACATGGAGCGCAGCCGGCCAATGGACCGCCTCTTGTGCGGCGATGTGGGCTATGGCAAAACCGAGGTAGCCCTGCGGGCAGCCTTTAAGTCGGTTATGGACGGCAAGCAAGTCGCTGTTCTGGTGCCCACAACCATCCTGGCCCAGCAGCACTTTAATAGTTTTCGGGAACGTTTTGCCGGTTATCCGGTGCGCGTTGAAATGCTAAGCCGCTTTCGTACGGCCCGGGAGCAGCGGCTGATATTGGCTGACCTGAGGCAGGGGCTGGTGGACATTGTGATTGGGACCCACCGGTTGGTTCAAGAGGATGTTGTTTTTCGCAACCTGGGACTGGTAGTGGTTGACGAAGAGCAGCGCTTCGGGGTGGCCCATAAAGAAAAGCTCAAGCAACTGCGTCAAAACGTTGATGTTTTAACCCTGACGGCCACACCCATTCCCAGAACGCTGCACATGTCCCTGGTGGGTGTGCGGGACACCAGCCTGCTGGAAACCCCGCCGGAGAACAGGTTCCCGGTGCAAACTTACGTGCTGGAGGAGGACCCGGTTTTACTGAGGGAAGCGATTCGCCGGGAGTTGGGCCGGGGGGGGCAGGTGTATTTTGTGCACAACCGGGTGATGGAGCTGAATACTGTTGCCGGGTGGATTCAAAGTTTGGTCCCGGAGGCCCGCCTGGGTGTGGCCCACGGTCAAATGCGGGAGGAAGATCTGGAGCAGGTTATGATAGATTTCATGGAAGGGGTCTATGATATCCTCGTTTGTACAACGATTATTGAAAGCGGTCTTGACATTACCAACGTTAACACATTGATTGTCAAGGATGCCCAGAATATGGGGCTGGCCCAGTTGTATCAGCTAAGGGGACGGGTTGGCCGTTCAAACCGGCTTGCCTATGCCTACTTCACTTTTCGGCGGGACAGGGTGCTGAAAGAGTTGGCTGAAAAAAGATTGGCTGCTATCAAGGAGTTCACTGAATTTGGCTCAGGATATAAGATTGCCATGCGGGACCTTGAGATAAGGGGTGCCGGCAATCTGCTGGGCCCGGAGCAGCACGGACACATTGCCGCCGTTGGCTTTGATCTGTATTGCAGGCTGCTGGAAGAAGCAGTTCAGGAGGCCCGGGGCCAGCAGAAAGACAGGACCGTTGAAACCCTGATTGAGTTGCCTGTGGAGGCCTATATCCCTGCTGAATATGTGCCGGATGCTAACCAGAAGGTGGATCTTTACCGCCGCCTGGCGGCTATTAACGACCCCCGGGCCATAGATGATTTGGAGGAGGAGTTGGTGGACAGGTTTGGGGATATTCCGGGTTCAGTTAGGAATTTGCTGGGGGTGGCCCGCCTGAGGGTGGTAGCCGGTAAGCTAAAGGTGAAGACCATCAGCCGCCAGCAGGGTTATTTTCGGTTCCAATTTGCCCCCTTCCACCCGGTTACCGGGGAAAAATTAGTTCAGATGGGTGAAAAATACTGCAATAAAGTTAAATTTATTACTTCTGATGACGAGTTTGAAATACGCTGGATGGTGCGGGATGCAGGCAGGGATCCCCTGACCGTGCTTGCAGGTTTAGAAGAATTTCTTGTCTTACTCTTATAACTTGAAGCAATAGCGGATATGCTATATAATTTATATCAGTTCGAAGCGGTAACTATTTTAAGTTATGCCACCCGGGCATAGTAGGGGGAGGAAAAAATTGAGCAAGAAATATTTATTGATTGGCTTGCTATTGGCGCTGGCAGTATCCTTAGTAGTTACGGGATGCGGCGCCAATACAGTGGCGGTGGTTAACGGGGAGAATATTACCAGGCAGGAATTGGACGAGCGTCTGGCACTGGTCAAGGCTGATTTTGAGGCGCAGGGGGTAAATTTTGACGGGGAACAGGGCAAGGAATTTATGGTGATGCTGGAAAATGGTACCTTGGAACAAATGATCGACGAAGTTTTGTTGATGCAGGAGGCCAAAAATTTAGGTTTTGAACCCGGTGACAAAGAAGTTGCGAATGAGATTAAAGAATTTCGGGAGAGCTTTGATACAGAGGGTGATTACCGTAGATTCCTGGCGGCCAACGGGCTATCCGAGCCCAAGCTCAAGGACCTGGTGCGCCAGCAACTAATTATTGAGGCCCTGGTTGAGCATATAAGTAAAGATGTGCGGGGTTTGAAAGAAAGTGAAATAAGGGCATATTATGATGAAAACAAGGATTATTATACCCAGCCCGAGCAGCGCCGGGTAAGGCATATTCTCATCGGCAGCGGTGACGGCAGCGGGCGTTCTGATATGGAAGCCAAAGTTGAGGCGCTTAAAGTAATTGAGCGTCTCCAGGCGGGTGAAGATTTTGTCGGCCTGGTGGCGGAAAAATCGGAGGACCCGGGCAGTAACGCCAGTGGCGGCGAGTATACTTTTAGCCGGGGCCAGGGTTTTGTCAGTGAATTTGAGGATGCCGCCTTTAACCTTACAGTGGGTGAATATACTCCGGAACCGGTAAGAACAAATTTTGGGTACCATATTATTAAGTTGGAGGAAATAATCAGCGCCAGGGTTCAACCATTTGAAGAGGTGCAATCAGATATCAAGGCATCACTCCTGGAGAAGAAAAAAGGTAAGCATTTTGAGGATTATTTGGCCACCCAGCGGGAGAAAGCTGAGATTCAGAACAACCTGGTAAAAAATGAGAGTGGGGCGACGAAGAACTGAGCAATTGCGCGAAAGGCGAAAATAATTTACTCTGCATTGGAAAAAAATGAATAATTGTTTTCCCCCTGTTATATACTATCAATGAAAGTTAAACCGTGAAAATATGCAGATAAAGGAGGGAAGGATGCTCAATGAAGGCAACGGGTATTGTTCGCCGCATTGATGACCTGGGAAGGGTTGTTATTCCTAAAGAAATACGGAGAACACTCAGGATTCGCGAAGGTGATCCCCTGGAAATTTTTGTTGACAGGGAGGGCGAGGTAATCCTGAAGAAATATTCGCCCATTGGCGAATTGGGTGACTTTGCCAAGGAATATGCAGATTCTTTGCACGAGGCCCTGGGGCATATAACGTGTATTGCCGACCGGGATACAATTATTGCTGTCTCAGGCGCTCCCAAAAAAGAGTTTCTAAATAAACCGATCGGTGCTGCGGTGGAAAAGGTTATGGAAGAAAGGAAAGCGGTAATAATTAACGATCCTGGCGATGGTCCTTATTGTAAGGAATGTATGATCGTTGAGGAAGGGGAATGCAAATATTCTTCTGAAGTTATCGCCCCCATCATTGCCGAAGGCGACCCCATTGGAGCGGTAATACTGGCCTCCAGGGAAGCAGATGTAAAAATGGGTGAAATGGAGTTGAAGTTGGCTGAGACAGCCGCAGGTTTTCTGGCTAAACAGATGGAGCAGTAGTGAGATGATCCGTTTCTGTGAGATATCTATAAAAAGGAAGGGCGACATCCCTTCCTTTTTGACTTTTTAGAAGGATTTAGATAATTGACCTGGAAACCTATCAGGATAAGTATATCTTAAGAGAAGAGGGAGTGCTTTGCAGCCAGAGGTTATAATTGCCGGTTTGGGGCCGGGGGATCCTGATCTGCTGCCGCCGGGTGTGCTGAAGATTTTAAAACAAGGGAAAAAGGTCTTTCTCAGAACCGGAACACACCCGGTTGTGCCCTGGCTCAGGGAGCAGGGATGTAAGTTTCTGGCCCTGGATTATTATTATGAGCAGGAGGCAGACTTTGAATCAGTTTACCGCCGGATTTGCCGCCGGGTTCTGGAAGAGGCGCGGCATGGTCAGGTTGTATACGCCGTACCGGGGCATCCCATGGTTGCGGAACGGTCCGTGGAGTTGATTATTAAACAGTTAGAGGCCCAAAACATTCAATTTAAAATTATGCCCGCGATGAGTTTTCTCGGTGCCGTTTGGCCGCTTTTAGGCATTGATCCCCTTGCCGGGGTCAAGATTCTTGACGGGCTTGATCTCAAGGAGGATGATCTGGACCCTGCGGTGGCCGCAGTGATAGCCCAGGTGCATAGCCGGCTTGTTGCCGCTGATGTTAAAATCACCCTCCTGGAGCGCTATCCGGCGGACCACCGGGCTGTTCTGGTCAGGGCGGCCGGAGTACCCGGGCAGGAGTCGGTAAAACACCTGCCCCTGTATGAGCTTGACCGGGTGGATACAATAGATCATTTAACCACGGTCTATTTGCCCCCGCTGCCCGGGAAAAGAATGACCGCTGCACATTATCCCCTGGACCCGTTGGTTAATGTGCTGGCTCAACTCAGAGACCCTGACGGGTGCCCCTGGGATCGCGAGCAGGACCACGGCACGCTGGCCCGCTATTTGCTTGAGGAGTCACATGAGGCGCTGGAAGCAATCCGCCAGGGTAATATGTATAAAATTTGCGAGGAATTGGGAGACTTATTACTGCAAATAGTATTTCACGCCCAGATTGCCAGTGAAAACGGTCATTTTGATATTAATGACATTGTGGCTGGAATAACAGAAAAGATGGTTCGCCGTCATCCCCATGTGTTCGGAAATATACAGGTAGCCGGCAGTGAGGAAGTGATGGTTAACTGGGACCGGATTAAGCAAATCGAAAAGGGCGGATCCGGCCAGGCGCAAATAATTCCGCCGGACACGGGCAAGGGGTGGCCAGCTTTAATGCGGGCCGGCAAAGTACAAGAACTTGCGAATAAGGTTGGTTTTGACTGGCCGGATTATCATGGCGCCTTGGACAAGACCCGGGAGGAACTGGCTGAACTAAGCGAAGCCCTGGCCGGGGAGAACCGGGTCGGGGTGGCGGCAGAACTGGGGGATCTGCTTTTTGCTGTGGTTAACCTGGCACGTCTGTTAAAAGTTGATGCAGAAACTGCATTGCTGGCAACAATAGACAAATTTGTTCGAAGGTTCGCCTACATAGAGGCCCTGGTTAGCAAGGATGGGGGAAATTGGAAGGATTATTCGCTGGAAAGATTGGACGCCCTGTGGGATGAGGCTAAGAAGCAAGAAATGTAGGGAAATTTTGCAGGAAATATTTGCACAAAAGCAGGAACTTAAAGAAACACCGCGAATAGTAAGTGCATTAACACGTCTAACTATCTGAGGGGGGTATTTATGAACAAACAAGAGCTCATTGCAACTGTAGCAGAAAAGACCGAGTTAACCAAAAAGGATGCGGAGAAAGCCGTAAATGCCATCGTGGCCAGTATCGGGGAGGCATTGGCCCAGGGTGAAAAGGTGCAATTGGTTGGCTTTGGTACCTTCGAAATTAGGGAGCGGGCTGCCCGCAAGGGCCGCAATCCTCAGACCGGGGAAGAAATTAATATTGCTGCTGCCAAAGTGCCTGTTTTTAAAGCCGGCAAGCAACTGCGCGGTACCGTTGAATAGATTATCCGCTTTTGCCCGATAACTGGATTTATTTATCGTATAAAAAAATCTACACTTTCGTGTGTAGATTTTTTTATACGATAAATAAATCATAAATAAGGGGGTATTTTTTTGCGCCTGGATAAATTTCTTAAAGTTTCCAGGGTGATTAAGCGGCGAACTCTGGCCAAGGAGGTCTGTGACGGGGGTAAAATTATGGTTAACGGGCGGGTGGCCAAGGCAGGTTTGGAAGTAAAGCCGGGGGACCGGGTGGATATACAGATTGGCAACCGCAACCTGTCCTTTGAGATCGTAGAGATTAAAGAGACTGTGCCGGCCAAGGAGGCCGCCAGTCTTTACAAAGTAATTGCAGGCAATTAACCGCCGCCCTTGTCAAATGCCCGCAAAAGTCTCAGGCCGCAACTACTCAGGAGTCAGGAGTCAGAATGAGAAAACCGGCGAAAACATTTGAAGATTTACTGGTATGGCGGAAGGCGCACCTGTTTGCACTTGCGGTTCAACGTTTATCCATGGCGTCTGCAATTGCAAGCAACAGCTAGCAATTGTTAGGTATAAAGATCTTGTGGTAGTTAATCACAGTTTTTGGCTTAAAACAGGACTTGCCACGACATGGTAATATTAACAATAAATGTCTTGGCAGGAGGTGGTCCTGGTGCAATATATAGACCAATATATAGACCAATATATAGAAGGGGTGTTTTGGTGGCTACTTGTTTTTAGTGTACTGTCAGCCTGGCAATTGTTTAGGATGGGGGGTTTTCCCGTGTCCTGGCAGGCCCGGGGAGATCCTTGCCTGGCGGCACAACTGTAAGGCAATGTATAAATTAAAAAACAGTGCCCGGGACATAATTAATGCCTCTCCCGTTTACAATAAGGTCATTAAATGGAGCGGGAGGGAAATCAGATGATTAGAAACAGGTATCTGATTGCAGGCCTGGCGGTGGCAATTCTTGTTTCGGCAGTAGCGGGTTGCGAGAGGCAAAGTCCCCAGCGCAAACCCCGGGGAGCGCCCCGGGAAGAGCCTACCATCAGCCTTTATATGCACGATTCCGGCGAAATCAAAAACATAAAAATGGAGGATTATATAGCTGGGGTCGTGGCAGCTGAAATGGAGCCCACATGGCCGGAGAATGCCCTGGCTGCCCAGGCCATAAAGGCGCGGACCTTTACCATGGAAAATATTGAAGCGGGCCGGATGCAAGAATTAAGGGGTGCTGACGCCTCCACCAACATAGAGGAGTTTCAGGCTTATGATCCAACCCGGATCAATGACAGGATACGAAATGCCGTATCAAAGACCCGGGGTGAGGTTGTAACTTATCGGGGGGAATATATCAGGGCCTGGTTTTCAGCTTGTGACGGAGGTGTTTCAGCAACAGCCGAGGAGGGTTTGGGCTTTACCAAAGAGCCGGCGCCGTACCTGCGTGCCGGCGCCCGGGATAACTGCCTTGAAATTACAGTGCCGGAAAACCGCAGTTGGGAGGTGAGAGTACCGCTGCTCAGGGTTAGGGAGGCTGTGCGTAGTGTTACCGGGCGTGATCCCGGGGCTATTGCCAGTGTGGAAATCAGCCGGCAAGGTTCTTCGGGACGCGCTGAGGAATTAACATTTAATGGCGTTCAGGTGAGCGGGCCCTCACTTCGCCTGGCGCTGGGCAGTACGGAAGTCAGGTCCATGCTTCTAAGTGAAATATCAATTCAGGGGGATAGCCTGCTCCTGAGGGGCCGGGGGTTTGGGCACGGTGTAGGAATGTGCCAGTGGGGAGCTAACAAGTTGGCCCAGGAGGGGAAATCTCCAGAGGATATTATCAGGTTTTATTTTAAAGGTGTAGAAATTCCCAAGCTTTGGGAGTAGACCCTTGAATAATAATAGTATATATTCAGTGAAACCGGTGTTAAAGCACTACGGTATCACTGCTCGCTCCAATGCTCCGCGCAGAAGGTACTCAGGAGTCAGGAGTCAGGAGTCAGGAGTCAGGAGTCAGGAGTCAAAATGAGAAAACCAGCGAAAACATTCCATATTCTCGGGGCATTCTGAATACTGACTCCTGAATTCTGAATGCCTGAATGGGTGCTGTTACCGGCTATGCTGCGTCGTTCGCTAACGATAACGCCGTGCCTCCACCTGGTTTACTGAATGCTTACTAATAATAGAATACCTTCAGAAAAAGGTGGCGGGCTGCCACCTTTTTTGCATATTGGAACAGGATCAGCATAATATGAACAAGGGCTTGTTCGTTAGTTTTACCCCGGTAGTAAAAAAGTTGGGGGGAGTAATAAGTGGATGAAAAAACCGGCAATAAGCTAGTTTTAACTGACCGGAGGCTCTTGTTTTTGGAAGGTGTTGAGCATGTGGGTACTTTTAATGAAAATGAAATTGCGTTGGATACAAATATGGGGTTTTTAGCCTTGAGGGGCCAGGGTTTGCACATTACCCAACTGAACCTTGAAGAGGGCAAAATGGTAGTGGAAGGGGTCATAGCATCCCTTGAGTTTATTGAGAACAAGTCGGCCAAAGGTGCCAGGTCCCGGGGCAAGGGTATGCTTAGTCGTATTATGAAGTAGCTGTTCCGGCAGGATCGCTTATCAGCGCTTTTTTGATTCAGGAAAGTATACTGCCAGGCGTGGTCGAGGAGTTGGCGCCTGGAGCGAACGCAGGAGGCCCAATTCAAAGAGCGAGTGAGGCGGAGGATAAGCGGCGAATCTGTTTGAGGCCCGAAGGGCCGAGTTATGCAGTCGCCCGGAGCCGAACGAGCTCGTCTATTTATAAGGCTGACTCAGTGAGCGGAAGGTGCCAACACTCGACTTTTTTACGGGCTATTCTGCTTGGCTTGTCAGCGCGCAGCTTATGAACAAGCAGTAAGCATCCGTCCCCGGGCAAATGTATTTTCAGGATAGTTTGGAAAGGATGACTGCCGGATGCCACAAGAACAGTTCCAGGCTTTTTTGTTAATGATTGGCGCCGGTATGGCGGCTGGTCTCTGCTATGACCTATACAGGGTAACCAGGAGCAGCCTGGGTTTAAGACGCCTGGGTTCCTCCATTGGGGATATCTTGTTTTGGTTTTTGATGACGCCCTTTGTTTTTGCTATGTTGCTTTACGGTAATTGGGGTGAGCTGCGCCTGTATGTGCTTTTGGGTCTTGGTTGCGGACTTGCCCTTTATTTAAAGCTAGGCAGCCGATTGGCTACAGAAGTCATACGTACTGTATTTATGGTCCTGAACAGGTTCCGGCTGTGGCTTTTGTTTTTGCTGGTTCTTGTCTGGAGGGTGTTTACCTTGCCCGCCCGGTTGACCTTCCTGGTGTTGGGCTTTCCGGTACAAATGGGGGCAAGGGCTGGTTCGATGTTATGGCAGCCTGTTGCGCGTCATTTCGCCCCCGGCTTAAAAAACAGATGGAAGCAGGTGCGGGTGGTACCAGGCCGGATAGCTAAATTATTGTCCGGTAAGAAAAAAACGTAATCTAGAATTATTAGGCAGGAACTTAAAGGTATAACTAGAAATAAATAATTACCCAAGGGTTGTCTTATGCCCGGCAAAGGGGTGGTGTAAGAATGAAGAAAGCTCCAAATAGAAGGGATAGGGAAGAATATTACGAGGCGGGGGAATATGCCGGTTCGGGGCGCAAGACTTTCAGGTGGTCCCGGAGTAAGTTGCCGGTTATTGTTATAGCAGCGTTGCTTTTGTATGCAGCCGTTACCTTTGGCAGTCAATTCAGCCGGCTATATACAATGCAGCAAGATGTTCAGCAAATACAGGCAGAGGTTGCGGAGTTGCGGCAAAGGAATGCCGATTTGCGGGAACAAGTGAAACTGCTGCAATCTGACGCCTATGTCGAGAGTATTGCCCGGGAGCGACTGGGCCTGGTTAAGCCCGGTGAGAGCAGGATTGTGCCCATTGGTCCCGAGTCGGGTAACGCTGGTGAGACAGGTGTGCTGGACCAAAGCATTCGTGATTAGTTGAATAAAGGCTTGATTTGCGATCTTGACACTGACAAGGCAATCTGCATATAATTAAGCATAGTTTGACAATAATGAGGAGTTGCTCAGTTTATGCCGGTCCAAGTGGGGGACATTATGGAGGGTAAAGTTACCGGGATTACCAATTTCGGAGCTTTTGTTGAATTGCCGGAGGGCCAGACCGGCTTGGTGCATATATCCGAAATTGCAGAAGTTTATGTTAAAGATGTCAAGGATTTTCTTAAACAAAATGATGTTGTTAAAATTAAGGTAATCTCCGTGGAACCCAAGGGTAAGATCGGCCTTTCGATTAAACAGGTTCATGCAAAGCCAACTGCAAGGGCCCCGCGCAAGAAACCGGAGCAATCCTTTGAGGATAAGCTAACGCGGTTTTTAAAGGAAAGCGAGGAAAGACAGCTTAATTTGCGCCGTAATACTGATGCCAAGAGAGGTGGCCGGGGCGGAGCGTCTTTTCGCCGGGATTGATGCTAAATTAAGAAACTGATTATTATAAAGCATTCCTGCTTTTAGGGAATGCTTTTAATTATGTTCTGTTTTTAGGAGGCAAGTTCAATGTTTGGAGTAATAGATATCGGTACCAATTCTACACGCCTGCTAATAGCTTCAAGGAGCGGCAGAGGAATTACGATTGAGGAAACGGGACTGATTACAACCCGGTTGGGGCAGGGCATCGGTGGTTGCAAATTGTTAGATGAGGCCATGGAGCGAACAATCAAGGCCTTGCATGTATTTAATAAGCAAGCCCATGGGTGGGGCGTAAACAGGATCATTGCGGCAGCCACCAGTGCCGTCAGGGATGCTGTTAACGGACCGGATTTTGTTAAAGAAGTGCTCAGGCGGACAGGTCTTGAGATAAAAGTACTTACCGGTAGCGAGGAGGCCGCCTATAGTTACCGGGGGGTGGTGGGGGGACTTGATAGCTATCCCCAACAGGCGTTGGTGGTTGATATAGGCGGAGGGAGTACCGAGTTTATTTGGGCGGTGGAGGGAGAAATAATATTTCGCAGTGTCCAGGCTGGAGCGGTCAGAATGACCGAGGCCATGAGCAGTGATGAGGTGATGGCCGGAGTTTTGGCACCGGTGCTAAAAGAGGTTGGCCGGAGTAAGCTTAAAAACCTGGTAGGGGTGGGCGGAACGGTAACGACTTTGGGCGCCATGGACCGGCAGCTGACAGTGTATGACCCGGCGTTGATTCACGGGCACATCGTCTCTCTGAACAGGGTTGATGAACTCCTTGGTATGCTGCAGGGCTGCGACTTGGAGGCCCGCAAGCAAATTCCGGGCCTCCAGGCAGCCAGGGCGGACATAATTATAGCCGGAGTTAAGCTGGTGAAGATAATTATGAACAGGCTGCAAGTTCCTTTTTTGATGATTAGTGAAACCGATGTTCTATATGGCCTGGCCCTTGAGTTAGCCAGTCAGGATTAAAAAAATAAGCAGATATACCAAACCTGACAAAAATTTCCTTATCCTTGTACTATAATGATGTTAGATGGACATCTTGGTGCAAGGAGTGAAGAGCGCTGGAAAAGCATGAAGTTTATCCATATCGGCGTGAGGGCGGGGCAGGTACGGGAGACCAGCGGGTTAAGTCAAAAAAAGGGGGCAGACGGAAGAAACCGGCCCCGGCTGAGCCGGCCGGGGGAAGTGCTGTCCGGGCCAGTCTGGTCAAAACCTTGCGAGTACAACATGTATTATTAACGGGTGCGGGCTTTTTTCTTGGGCGTGCCGTTTTATTGGGGGAATTGCTGCCTTTTGGCGTTGCTTTTGTGGCGGCAAGTCTATGGATCTATGGCCGTGGCGGCATGGCCGCCCTGCTGGGTGTGCTGGCCGGCCTAATCACTGTTGCCAGTGGGGTGCAGTTAAGCAGCGGGGTTGTCGCGGTGGTTGCCGTTGCTCTGGTGGTTCAGGCTATACCGGCCGGAATAAAAAAACAGTGGCTGGTGGTTCCGGGATTGGTTCTGGCTGTTTTAATTGTAACTAAAACAGGTTTTCTTGCCTTTGGGGATCCGCCCCCCTATGTTTATATAAGCGTTATCTTTGAGGCCGTATTTGCCGGCGCTCTGACGCTGGTGCTGCTATACGGGCTGCCCTCCCTGGTCAAGCTAAATTCCGGCAAGACTCTGGGCGGGGAGGAAATATTTTGTATTGTGATCATTCTGGTGGCCATAATAGCAGGGGCCGGACAACTGGAAGTTGACCCGGTATCCTTAAAGGGTGTGCTGAGCAGGGTGGTTGTCCTTGTGGCGGCCCTGGCCGGAGGCCCCGGGCTGGGTGCGGCGGCGGGGGCGGTAGTGGGCATTATTCCCGGTCTGGCCTATGCTGTTACGCCGGCTGTGGTTGGCGCATATTCTTTTGCCGGATTGCTGGCCGGGCTTTTTCGCAACCTGGGGAAGCCGGGCGTACTGGTAGGATTTTTGCTAGGTAATATAATTCTGTCTGTTTATGTAGCCAATTATGGTGATTTAGCCGGGGTTGTTGCCGAGACAGCCCTGGCCGGCCTGCTATTTTTGGTTTTGCCGGCCGCCGTCCTTAACCGCTGGCGGAAAGCTGTATTCAATGGTGAAAAAACCGGGCCGGGATCCGAAAACAATGAAACAGTTGCCCGGGAGGCTGTTGCCCGGCGGATGCGGCGCTGGTCGGGTGTTTTTCGCCAGCTGGCGGGAACTTTTCAGCAGGCTGCCGGCTCGGTGGAGCGGGCCGGCGGGAAGGATAGCTGGCAAGGTCTTTTTAACCAAATTGGGGATAAGGTTTGTACTGGCTGCGCCTTATACCGCACCTGTTGGGAAAGGGATTTTTATAATACTTATCAAAAAATGCTTGACCTTTTTGCAGTGGCGGAAGCCCATGGCAGGGTTACACCAGATGATATTGGCGATGATATCCGGCGCCGGTGCAGCAGGATCAAGGAGTTGGCCATAACGGTCACCTGTCTTTACGAACTGCATAAGTTAAACCGCTACTGGTCCCGCCGGGTTAGTGAGAGTCGGGGGATTGTTTATGAGCAGCTAAAGGGAGTAAGCGAAATAATTAATAATCTATCCCGGGAGCTTGAGCAGGACCGAAAGTATGATGACGAGAAGGCTTTTCAGCTCCGGCAAAAGTTCAGGGAGTTCGGGCTGCCCGTAGCCGGCCTGGGGATTATAAACTCAGACCGGGAGGGGGCGGAAATTGAAATATCTCTTCCCGCCAGCCCTGATATTAATGCAGAGATAAAACAGATTGCGGACTTTGTCTCTGATTTTATGGGGCGCCCGTATGCGCCGGCAGCAACTAATTATCCCTGGGGTGATGAAGATATATATGCCTTTTACCTGTATCCCGGCCTGAATTATGGCCTCGAATTGGGACTGGCCAGGCGCGCCAAGGGAGATAATACCGTTTCCGGGGACAGTTATTCCTTTTTGTCTTTGCCGGGCGGCAAGCTGGCGCTATTTTTGAGTGACGGCATGGGTGCCGGGCCCGGGGCGGCCGCTGAGAGCAGCGCCGCCATCTCCCTTTTGCAGTATCTGCTGGAGAGTGGATTTGACCGTGACTTGGCGTTGAAGACTTTAAACTCCCTGCTTATGCTGAATTCACCGGAAGATAGTTTTGCTACAGTTGATATGGTGGTGGTTGATCTTTATAGCGCCAGGGTTGAGTTTGTCAAGATTGGCGCCCCCCCCAGTTTTTTCGTCCGGGAGGGCCGGGTCGGACTAATCAGGGCAGATTCTCTTCCGGCCGGCATAATTAGTGATATTGAGGTGTTTGCTGTAAGCAGGGAGATGAATCCGGGAGATATGCTGGTCATGGTTACTGACGGTATTTTTGATACTTACCCGGGTGGCGGTGATAAAGAGGACTGGATTAGTAATGTGTTGCAGGAAGTTGTAAGCCTTCCCCCTCAGGATGTTGCTGATTTAATTTTGCGGTTGGCCTGTACCGGAACCGGTCAGCAGGTCAAGCCTGGTGATGACATGACAGTGCTTGTCGCAAGGCTTGCGATTAACTAATGAGGAAAAAAGCATCAAAACGCGCGCATAATGGGAACTGAAAGAGCGCGCGTTTTTTATCACTGAACTAATCCGCCCTAAGACCCCCGCCTCTGTAGGCGGCGGGTTTCAAAGGGCGGTTAAGTCCAGTATGGACTCGGCTAACATTCAGAGGGGGTTGAATCCCCCTCTGAATGAAGTCTCGTTCAATGCTTAGGAAATTATGCTTTTGAAAACTGTGGATAAGTGACCTGTGGGCTTGCGTTAGCGGCGATTTTGAGCCCTAATTCAAAGAGCGAGTGAGCCCTAGGGCGAACGAGCCCGGACCATTTTAAGGGGCGAATATGAGCCGCGTTGTAAGCCCACAGGTCGCCGAAGGCGAATTTGTTCTTATGGGGGTGTTTTTTTTGAAGGAAATTTTTTTCTTTGTGTTGAAGAGTATAATGGCGCTTATATAATGCAGGTTTGTGGTGTTGCGGCAGATTAAAGGTGGCGGTAACATGCCTTTAGCTAAACAGGTTTTTGCTTTTTTGCAGCGATACCGAATGGTTGCCCCCGGAGATACTGTTGTCGTGGCTGTGTCGGGGGGCGCAGATTCTGTGGCGCTGCTGCATTTGCTAAACCGCCTGCGGGAAAGCTGCGGTATTAGTTTGCATGTAGCACACCTTAACCATATGTTCAGAGGGGCCGAGGCTGGATCTGACGCGGATCTGGTTGTAAGGATGGCCTCGAAGCTGGGTTTGCCTGTGTTCACCGAGATGATTGACGTGCCTGAGTATTGTTTGCGTCGCGGCCTTTCCCCCCAGGCAGGGGCAAGGGAGGTTAGATATGAGTTCTTTTCCCGGGTGGCCACCTCTATTGGCGCGGCCCGGGTGGCTCTGGGACATCACGCGGATGACCAGGCGGAAACAGTTTTGCTTAATTTTATACGGGGTTCGGGCCCTGGCGGTCTTGGCGGTATCAGGCCCGTCCGGGATAATTTTTATATTCGCCCTCTGTTAAGTGTGAGGCGCCGGGCTATTGAAGACTATTGCCATGATCACCGGCTTGAGTATCGGCAGGATACCTCAAACCTTAAATTTGATTACACCCGCAACAGGGTGCGGTTGCAACTGCTGCCCCTGCTGGAGACCGGATATAATCCGGCGATGATTGATAGCCTGGTGAAATTGGGTAATATCTGCCGGGAGGAAGATAGCTTTCTTGAAGACCAGGCACGCCGTATTTATGCAGGGTTGCGCCTGCCGCCGGGTGAGGTGCCGGTAGCTCTGGATAGGGAAGGGTTTCTGACCCAGCCGGGCGCTATGCAAAGGCGTTTGTTGCGCCTGGCCTGGCAGCAGATTGCCGGTACCCGTCAAGATTTAAGTTATCAGCATGTAGAGGATATGATGGAAATATTCGGGGCGGGTGCTACTGGCGCCAAAGTTGAGCTTCCTGGCTGCGTTAAGGCCAGGATCAATTATGGGGGGATAGAGTTTTACCATGCCGGGTCCGACACTGCCGCTCCTGAGTATAGCCACCCCCTTAAGACGCCGGGCAAGACTATCATTCCGGAGTTGGGCCTGGTCCTGGAGGCGGTTGTTCTGCCGGCGGAAAAGATTCCCGACCCACAAAGTCTTCCACCCGAAGAGGCCTTGCTTGATTATGACCGGCTTCCCGGGCCCCTGTTTGTCCGGCGCAGGGCACAAGGGGATAAACTAAGACCTTTGGGCCTGGGCGGAACAATGAAACTTAAAAAATTTTTGATTAACCAAAAGATACCCGCCCGGCAACGTGACCTTGTGCCGCTGGTGGTGTCTGGTAAAGAGGTGATTTGGGTTGCGGGCCTGCGTCTTTCCGAGGACTATAAGGTTTCACCGGCAACCCGCCGGTGCTTGTTGCTTAAAATGAGAGGTTTAGCGGCAGAAGAATTGTGAAAACATAAGTTTATTGAAATATTATTGCCAGACGTGATAAAATAATCAACATGGGTCTTTTTACGCACTCAATTGGAAGGAGTGGCTTTGTTGAGCAAGGTCATTAAGAACCTTAGCATCTATCTGCTAATTGTACTTGTAATAATAGCATTAATCAGGATTACGTCACCGGAGCATGACCCGGTGGATGAAATACCGTTTGACAGGTTTTACGCCCAGGTAAATCAAAGTCAAATTAAACAGGTTACTATTCAGCCCGAAAGGAATACCATTTTAATAACCGGCGAACGCAAGGACGGCAACAAGTTTCAGAGCAGGGGCCCGCAGCAGGTCACTGATAATTTAACACCCCTGATGCTGGAGAAGGGAGTTACCGTTAATGTTAACCCAACGCCAGAGCCTGGTTGGTGGGCCGGTCTGTTAACAACAATGGTGCCTATATTAATTTTTGTGCTCTTGTTTTTCTTCCTGATGCAGAATATGCAAGGAGGCGGCAGCCGGGTAATGCAGTTCGGCAAGAGTAAGGCCAAGCTGCATACGGATGACAAGATCAAGGTTACCTTTGAGGACGTAGCCGGGGCCGACGAAGTCAAGGAAGAGCTACAGGAAGTGGTAGAGTTTCTAAAAAGTCCCAAGAAATTCAGTGAGCTGGGGGCCCGTATTCCCAAGGGTGTACTGCTCTTTGGGCCGCCCGGGACGGGGAAAACTCTGCTGGCCAGAGCAGTTGCCGGTGAGGCCGGGGTTCCTTTCTTTAGCATTAGCGGCTCTGATTTTGTGGAAATGTTTGTGGGCGTGGGAGCGTCCAGGGTTCGTGATCTCTTTGAGCAGGCCAAGAAAAATGCTCCATGTATAGTGTTTATAGACGAGATTGATGCTGTAGGCAGGCAGCGGGGCGCCGGTTTGGGCGGAGGTCATGATGAGCGGGAGCAGACTTTGAACCAGCTGCTGGTTGAAATGGACGGCTTTGCTGCCAATGAGGGCATTATCATCGTGGCTGCCACTAACCGTCCGGACATTCTTGACCCCGCCCTTTTGCGTCCGGGCCGCTTTGACCGTCAGGTGGTAGTTGATGCTCCGGATGTTACAGGGCGCAGGGAGATTCTTAAGGTTCATGTCCGGGGCAAGCCGCTGGAAAATGATGTTGACCTTGATGTACTGGCCCGCCGCACACCGGGCTTTACCGGCGCGGATTTGGCCAACATGGTCAATGAAGCGGCACTGCTGGCCGCCCGCCGCGGAAAGCATATTATCGGCATGTCCGAATTAGAGGACTCCATTGAGCGAGTAATTGCAGGTCCCGAGAAAAAGTCCAAGGTAATTAGTGAATATGAAAAGCGCCTGGTTTCTTACCACGAGGCCGGACACGCTGTTCTGGGCTATTTGCTGCCCCATACGGATTCTGTGCATAAAGTCTCAATTATTCCCCGGGGGCGGGCCGGCGGCTACACCTTGCTTTTACCCAAGGAAGACCGTTACTATATGACTCGCTCCATGCTGCTGGACCAGGTGACCATGTTGCTTGGCGGGCGGGTTGCCGAGCAATTAATTCTAAAAGAGATTAGCACGGGTGCGCAAAATGACCTGGAGCGCTCAACGGAACTGGTCCGCCGGATGGTTACAGAATTTGGTATGAGCGATAAGCTTGGCCCCATGACCCTGGGCAACAAGCAGCAGACTGTCTTTTTGGGGCGGGATATCGCCCGTGACCGTAACTACGGGGAAGAGGTTGCCTCTGCCATTGACAAGGAGATGCGCCGGGTTATCGACCAGAATTACCAGCGCGGCAAGGAACTCCTGACCCAAAACATAGATGCGCTGCATTTGGTGGCAAAAGCCCTAATGGAAAAAGAAACCCTGGAGGCAGGCGAATTTACCGGCATAATGAAGCAGGTTGGCCTGGAGGAAGGGCACGTGTAGTGGTCGTTGGTTGTTGTGAGAAAAGGGTGGCGGGTTCGTAACTATTCAGGTATTCAGAATTCAGAAGTCAGGATTCAGAATAACCGTATAGCTCATACTTCGGAAACGCCATGGATAAACGATAAACCGCAAGTACAAACAGGTGCGCCTTCTGCCATACCAGTAAATCTTCAAATGTTTTCGCTGGTTTTCTCATTCTGACTACTGACTACTGACTC
>JBFMEU010000047.1:0-20368 GCA_040753155.1 Bacillota bacterium | reverse complement strand
CGTTGCCGGAATAATATTTTAGTGAGCCTGAAGTGATTAAAGCTTCGGGCTCTTAGTTTTTAATCCAACTTCTAACCAGCTACCTTCCAACCTCCGCTTTTTGGAGCAGGACGTTGCCGGAATAAAACTAAAGACCCCGAAACAATAGTTTCGGGGTCTTTAGTTTTATTCAATCCTGCAACTTCCAACTTCCGCCTTTTGTGGGGTTTTTAGTTTTATTCTCAAAGTCCAGCCAAAACCGAGATGGGCATTACCTATGAACAATTGAATACTTATATTGTTTGGTTTTTATGTATTATATGACCAGATAATGGAAAAAGCTATGATTAAGAAAATAAGCAAGGAGTATCTTTAGCATGATTTATAGGATGGCCTGGTTTGGTGGTTTTCTTTTTTTGCTGGTTAGTGTAGCAGCCGGCTTGCTAATTGTGTTATCATATGCAGTTGTTCCCCAGGGTAAGCCCTTGCCGGCAATATATACGCTGCTGTCTTTTAATGACCGCCCGCTAATTCAGCCCGGGGCAGTTCTCAGGGAGCAGGTGGAGTATTTGTGCGGTGACAGCGAGATTGCCTACCAAGGGCCAATGCCGCGCTTCATTCCGGGGCTGGAGCGGGAGCAGTTAAGTAAAAAGTATCCTGCAGAAGATGGATGGATGATTGATTTCCAAGACCCGGATATGGTAGTAGTAAGCCGGCCAAGGGATGAGTTTTGCCCCGGACACCAAATGTATCGGCATCTGGGTATTTATGATGGTAAAGTTGCTGTTTTTGAAGGTCCCCTGGGGTTTAACGGCCGGATGCTTCGGGTTGAGGAAAATTTGCCGGTGAATATTTTGCCCCCAACCCTTCAGGTCAAGCTTAAGCAGGCTGAAAACTATCATGAGCAACCGCCGGAAACAAGGGTTGTGCTGCAAAAAGAACTGGAGTTTACAGACGAAAATGCACTCAATGTTATGCTTGAGAACCTGGATGAACTTGAGCCGGGACTAGACATTGATTCCATGTAACTGCTCAGTAGTCAGGAGTCAGAATGAGAAAACCCGCGAAAATATGTCAAGATTTATTGGTATGTGCGAAAAAGTTGTCTGTCCCTTGGTTTTTTACGGCCCGGTGGAACATTTGTTCCACCGGGCCGGTATTCTGTGGTACAATGAAATGGTTAACTACAGATACGATAGGGAGTTCTGGCATGGCTCAGGTATAATGTTCGTAACTACTCAGAAGTCAGGAGTCAGAAGTCAGGAGTCAGAATGAGAAAACCAGCGAAAACATTTGAGATTTACTGGTATGGCAGAAGGCGCACCTGTTCGTACTTGCGGTTTATCGTTTATCCATGGCGTTTCCGAAGTATGAGCTATACGGTCCATTCTGAATCCTGACTCCTGAATTCTGAATGCCTGAATAGTAACTAATGTTCACTATTATGAGCGGATGTGTTACCATTTTATTGATGGGGCGGGTGATCTGGTGCTGATTATGGGTGTTGACCCCGGTACTGCCATAACCGGTTACGGAGTTTTGGAATATGCAGGCAGCCGCTTCAGGCTGGTTGAATCAGATTGTATCAGGACCGAGGCAGGCTGGCCTCTGGCTGAGCGCCTGCGAATTATATACGCCAGGCTGGGTGCAATCTTGCATAAGTACCGTCCCGCCGAGTTTGCGGTGGAGCAGCTTTTTTTCAACACCAATACCCGCACAGCTCTGGCAGTTGGGCATGCCCGGGGGGTTGTATTGCTGGCGGCGGCAGAGGCCGGCCTGGTGGTGAACGAGTATACCCCGCTCCAGGTCAAGCAGGCGGTAACCGGCTTCGGGAGAGCGGAAAAACAGCAGGTGCAGTACATGGTAAGGCGCATTCTGTCCCTGCCTGAGCCGCCCCGTCCTGATGATGTGGCCGATGCCCTGGCCGTGGCTATTTGTCACGGCCACTGCCGGGGTAGGTTGGGGGTGAACTGGTGATTGCATTTTTGCGTGGCAAGCTGACGGCCCGGGGAACTGACTGGGCCATCATTGATGTGCAGGGCGTGGGGTTCAGGGTTGTTGCGCCTTCCTCAACTCTATCCAGGCTGCCTGCGCCCGGCGAGGAAGCTTTTCTGCATACTTATTTGGCGGTGCGGGAGGACGGCATGTTCCTTTACGGCTTTGCTGCAGAAGCCGAGTTGGAATCCTTTATGCGCCTGCTCAGTGTGGGCGGGGTGGGCCCGCGGATGGCCCTGGCAGTTTTGTCCGCCCTCACCCCGGGCAGCCTGGCCAGTGCGGTGGCAACTGAGCATGTGGAGCAACTGGTGCGGGTGCCGGGGGTAGGTAAAAAGACTGCCCGGCGCATAATTCTGGAGCTGAAGGATAAATTGCCGGCAATTGAAGTGGACGGGGTTGGAACCGGGCAGCCGGCGGCGGATCCGGGACCGGAGAGCGACGCGGTTAATGCTCTGGTGGCGCTGGGTTACGGCGTGCCGGAGGCCAGCGCGGCCGTGCGGGCGGCAATGGCCGAAGAAAGGTTTAATTCAACGGCCGGTTTGGTAAAATCAGCCTTAAAGCAGGTTGCCGCAATTAAATTCAACAGGCAGGATTGATAATATGAGTTTTAAATCTGAACAACACGACAGGCTGGTGGCAGCTTCGCTCAGGGCTGAGGATAACGAGCTGGAAGGCGGTTTAAGGCCCCGCTTGTTAAGGGAATACATTGGCCAGGCCAAGGTTAAGGAGACCATTGATATTTTTATCAGGGCCGCCCGCAAACGCAGGGAGCCCCTGGATCATGTGCTCCTATTCGGCCCGCCGGGATTGGGCAAAACAACCCTGGCCAATATCATTGCCAATGAGATGGGGGTTAAAATTGTTATTACCTCGGGGCCGGCCATTGAGCGGCCGGGTGACCTGGCTGCGCTGCTGACGGCCCTTGAGTATGGTGATGTTCTGTTTATCGATGAGGTGCACCGGCTGAGCCGCTCGGTGGAGGAAATATTATACCCGGCCATGGAGGACTACGCGCTGGATATTATTATTGGAAAGGGCCCCGGGGCCAGGTCTTTACGTCTGGATTTGCCCAAGTTCACCCTGATTGGCGCCACTACCCGCGCCGGCTTGCTGACTTCGCCGCTGCGGGACAGGTTCGGGGTTATATCCAGGCTGGAATACTACAGCCCGGTTGATTTGGAACAAATCATCAACAGGTCGGCTATAATTCTTCAGGTTGGCATGCACGACCAGGGTGCGGGGGAAATAGCCAGGCGCTCCCGGGGCACCCCCAGGGTGGCCAACCGCCTGCTCAGGCGGGTTAGGGACTATGCCCAGATTAGGGCGGACGGGGTAATTACCGGTCCGGTTGCCGCTGAGGCACTGGAATTTTTTGACGTAGACTTTTTGGGTCTGGACCATACTGACAGGAATATCTTGAAAACAATCATTGCCAAGTTTGGCGGCGGACCGGTGGGACTGGATACCCTGGCGGCCGCAACCAGCGAGGAGTCTGAGACCCTGGAGGATGTTTACGAGCCTTATTTGCTGCAGCTGGGCTTTCTGGCCCGGACACCCAGAGGGCGGGTGGCAACCGCCGCGGCTTACCGCCACCTGGGCCTCAAAACACCGGAGGAGCATAACCAGCCCGCCCTGTGGTAAATAAGTTTGGGAGGTGAGAACCTGCGCACTTTGTTGCACATTTGCTGCGGACCCTGCGCCATTTACCCGGTAAACCTGCTGCGGGAACAGGGGCACGATCTGACGGGGTATTTTTACAACCCCAATATTCATCCTTACACCGAGTGGTCAAGAAGAAAAGAGGCTCTGGCCGGCTATGCAGGCATTATTGATCTGCCGGTGATTATCGATGAGTCTTATGACCTGGACGACTTCCTGCGTTCGGTGGCGCACAGGGAGGCCCGGCGCTGCGGCTTTTGTTATGCCCTGCGCCTGCGGCGGGCGGCGGCTGTGGCCCGGGAGGGGAAATATGAGTTCTTTACCACAACCCTGCTGGTCAGTCCTTACCAGAAGCATGACTTAATCAAGGAAACTGGCCTGGCGGCGGGTGAGGAGTATGGAACGCCTTTTCTTTATCATGACTTTCGCCCGGGGTTTCAGGAGGCCACCGCTAAATCCAGGGATTTAAACATGTACCGGCAGAAATATTGCGGTTGCATCTACAGTGAGCGGGACAGGTATCACCGGCAGCGAAAAAAGGAGGGGTAAGCTGTGGGGCCGCTTTTTGATATTGGCAAGTTATTGGTTCTGCTGGGTGTATTAATGCTGCTGGCAGGGGGCTTGCTGATTCTGCTGGGGAAAATACCGGGAATTGGGCGGCTGCCCGGAGACATCCTGGTGCAGCGGGAAAATTTCACTTTTTATTTTCCGTTGGCCACCATGATCATTATCAGCATTTTGCTGACCATAGTGTTGAACCTGGTATTTAGAAGGTAATATTGATTGCCGGCAGGAAAATATTAGATTGTGTCGAATTCTTTTCCGTATGTGTAATCACTGAACTAATCCGCCCTAAGACCCCCGCCTCTGTAGGCGGCGGGTTTCAAAGGGCGGTTAAGTCCAGTATGGACTCGGCTAACATTCAGAGGGGGTTGAATCCCCCTCTGAATGAAGTCTCGTTCAAGCAGCGGGGAGGGTTAGGCATGGTTTTACGAACTCATGCCAAGGGATTATTTTTAATTACCCTTGTTATTTTTATGCTCGCGGCAACGTTCCTTCTGAACAGGCCTGATGCAGCCCGGGGCGCGGTGACGGTTGTGCCCGAGACAGTAAGGGTGGGGCTGACCCTGCAGGCGCCCGAGGTATCCATCAGGATCCAGGGTAATTACCGCCTGATAAGCGGCCAGGGTGAGGACCAAAGCCAGTTAATAACCCCCGGGGCAACCTGGCAGGTCTGGGCAGAGGGCGGCTTGTTAAATGTGTACCGGGACGGCGCCCGGATTGGCGCCTACCCCGGGCCGGTGCGGCTGGAACGGGTGGAGCAGCGGGTGGGCATTGCTTACGGTAATGGCTCGGTAACCCAGAAACTCACCGGTGAAGAGCTTTTTGTTATGGGCGATGACGGCCGTGTAAGCACTTTGCAGGGAATTGCCGGTGGTATTCAGGTTGCATCTGCCGGTGGCTCGGGCTGGCTTCAGTTGGATGGGGGACTGAATTTGCTGGAATTGGCGGTGGGGGGCAATGCCGGGGCAAAATACAGGGGTAACCTGGAATTGCGCCTGGACAATGGCGGCCTGACGGTGATTAATGAGCTGCCCATTGAGGAATATTTGTACGGTGTGGTGCCGGCCGAGGTGTATGCCAGTTGGCCTGAGGAGGCTCTCAAGGCCCAGGCCGTTGCAGCCCGGACCTACTTGCTGTCTCAATTCGGCGCCCGTTCCAGCCAGGGCTTTGATGTACTGGCCAACCAGATGAACCAGGTTTACCGGGGTTATAATTGCGAGCAGCCTGCCGCCACCAGGGCCGTTGATGCTACCGCGGGCCAGGTGCTAACCAGTAATAAAAGGCCGATAGCGGCTTTTTTCCACTCTAGCAGCGGGGGGTATACGGAAAACAGTGAGGATGTCTGGCTGGACACCCTCAGTTATATCAGGTGGCGCCCGGATCCCTTTGATTTTAACAGCCAGCATTATAATTGGACAGTCAGTTATAGCCAGCAGGAGCTGGTTCAGGTGCTGCGGAACAAAGGCTATTTATTTAACCGCAATGTTGTATTCAGCAGAATCGATGATCTGCAGGAAGTGAGTAAAACCGCCTCTGGCGCCCGTGTGCAAAAACTTGTGATCAAGGGGCTTGATTTTGAGGGCCGGCCGGATGCTGTGGAGGTAAGCAACGCCGACCGGGTGCGCATAGCCCTGGGCCTGAAGAGCGCCCTGTTTCAGCTGGACAAACAAGTGGATGCCGGTGGCGGGCTGCAGTCTGTAACCATCCGGGGCAGCGGTAACGGGCATGGGCTGGGCATGTCCCAGTGGGGCGCCTACGGGATGGCAGGTCAAGGTTATAATTACCAGGATATTTTGAAATACTACTATACAGGTGTTGGGCTGAGCCCGAACTATGGTTTCTGACCCGCGTCCTGCCGGGACTGCGGCGTTTTTGGAGGTGTGCCGATTGAGATTGTCAGATTTTTATTATGACTTGCCGGAGGAGCTTATTGCCCAGGACCCGGCCCCCCGCCGGGACGAATCCCGCCTGATGGTGTTAAGGCGTGACCGCCCCGGTCTGGAGCACCGGAGGTTCCGGGATGTGGCGGACTATCTGCAGGCGGGCGATACACTTGTGTTAAATGAAACCAGGGTTATCCCGGCCCGCCTGGTTGGCCATAAGGAGGATACCGGGGCTAATATCGAGGTGCTGCTGCTGTCCAGTTTGGGGGGAGACAGGTGGGAAACCCTGGTTCGCCCCGGGCGCCGGGTGCCGCCGGGCACGAAAATAGTTTTTGGCGACGGGGAACTGCGAGGCACGGTAATGGCGGGTACGGACTTTGGGGGCAGGCTGGTTGATTTTCAGTATGACGGTGATTTTACAGTTCTGCTGGATCGTTATGGCAAACTGCCCCTGCCCCCGTATATTAAAAAACAGCCTGCTGACCCGGAACGTTACCAGACTGTGTACGCCAAAGAGCCCGGCTCTGCGGCAGCGCCCACCGCAGGGCTCCACTTTACGCCCGAACTGCTGGCGGAAATAAGGGGGCGGGGTGTTCATGTGGTGAGCATTCTTCTCCACGTGGGTCTGGGTACCTTTCGCCCGGTACAGGTGGATGATATCACAGAGCATAAAATGCATGCCGAATTCTACCGGGTGAGCGAAAACGCGGCCGCGGCCATCGGGTCGGCCCGCCGGAAAGGTGGACGGGTGATTGCCGTGGGAACTACGGTTACCCGCTGCCTGGAGACCGCTGCCGGGGAGCGTGGTGAGATAAGGCCCGGCTCAGGCTGGACAGACATTTTTATTTATCCGGGCTACCAATTCAAGGCCATCGACGGTCTGATTACCAACTTTCACCTGCCCCAAAGCACCCTGTTAATGATGATTAGCGCCCTGGCCGAACGGGAGCGCGTTTTGGCGGCCTATCAAGAAGCGGTAAGGATGCGCTACAGGTTTTTTAGTTTTGGCGATGCTATGTTAATATTATGAGGAGACGATCATGCCGGTCAGCTTTAAGGTAACTCACCAGGATCTTCATACCCGGGCCCGCCTGGGTCTTCTAATGACGCCTCACGGCGAGGTGCAGACACCGGTGTTTATGCCCGTGGGCACCCAGGCCACGGTAAAAACAATGCTGCCCCATGAAGTACGCCAGCTGGGCGGGGAGATTGTGCTCAGCAACACCTACCACCTGTACCTGCGCCCAGGGCATGAGTTAATTCGCGAGGCCGGGGGGCTGCACCGGTTTATGGGCTGGGATGGCCCGATCCTTACCGACAGCGGGGGGTTTCAGGTTTTTAGCCTGGGACCGCTGCGCAAAGTTAGTGATGACGGAGTAACTTTTAAAAGTCACATTGATGGCTCAGAGCATTTTTTCAGCCCGGAAAAGGCTATGGAGGTCCAGCAGTACCTGGGGCCGGACATAGCCATGGCCTTTGATGAGTGTGCCCCCTATCCATGCGCTTATGACGAGGCCAAAGCAGCTATGGAGCGTACCACCCGCTGGGCCGCCCGGTGCCTGGAGGCCAGTGCGGGCGCCAGCCAGGCGGTCTTCGGCATAGTCCAGGGCGGTATGTTCCGGGACCTCAGGGAACAGAGCGCCAGGGACCTGGTGGCCATGGATTTCCCCGGCTACGCCCTGGGCGGGCTTAGCGTGGGCGAGCCCAAGGGCGTTATGTATGAGGTTCTGGATTATGCCGGGCCACTTTTGCCGCCGGACAAGCCCCGCTACCTGATGGGTGTGGGCTCACCCGATTGCCTGGTGGAGGGCGTGGTCAGAGGTATTGACATGTTTGATTGTGTTCTGCCCACCAGAATTGCCCGCAATGGCACTGTTTTTACCCGGCGGGGCCGCCTGGTGGTAAGAAATGCCGAATATGCCAGGGACTTCAGTCCCCTGGACCCGGAGTGCGGCTGCTATACCTGCCGCAATTTTACCAGGGCTTATCTCAGGCATTTAATCAAGGCCAACGAGGTTGCCGGCATCAGGTTGACAACCATCCACAATCTTTACTTTGTCCTTAACCTGATGACAGAAATCCGGGATGCTGTGCGCAGGGGGGTATTACTGGAGTTTCGGGAAGAATTTTTAAGCCGGTTTAACCCTTCCGAGAATTAATTTTACAAAAAATAAAAAGGGAAGCGTCCATTTAAGGCGAATAAATATAAGTATTTTTGAGGAAAGGAGGAGGAATACCAGAATGGATGCCCAAATAGGGACAATACTGTATATCGTTGCTTTATTTGCCCTGCTGTATTTTCTGCTAATTCGCCCGCAACAGCAAAGGCAAAAGAAACATAAGCAAATGATTGACAGTCTAAGGCTGAATGACCCGGTTGTCACAGCCGGTGGAATGTACGGCACCATCGTAAAACTAAAGGAAGATTCAGTGATCCTGAAGGTAGCCGACAACGTTCGAATCGAGTTTATGAAAAGCGCTATTGCCCAGGTCCGCTCCGATAGCGAGGGGGACAGGGAAAAGGACTAAAGGCAAGAGTAGACTGCTGTCTACTCTTTTTGCCTGGTAAATAAAGGTCTTATAAGTAATAAAGTAATAAATCCTCCATCGCCACAAGGAGGCAAATTGATGATAACTCTTGAGGATATAAAAAAGAA
This sequence comes from Bacillota bacterium, assembly GCA_040753155.1. Lineage (GTDB taxonomy): Bacteria > Bacillota > Desulfotomaculia > Desulfotomaculales > JBFMEU01 > JBFMEU01. Next base: position 11,631 of record JBFMEU010000047.1, on the reverse strand, counting down.
CCCGGTAATAGACACCTTCATTCGCAAGGGCAATGAATACCTGGGGGCGATGGGTTATACCGAGCACAGTTACCGGCATCTTAACCTTGTTTCCAGCATAGCCAAGAATATTCTAACCAGGCTCGGCTATGACAACAGGGAGGCTGAACTGGCATCAATAGCAGGTTATTTGCATGACATCGGCAATGTGATTAGCCGCAATGACCACGGAAACTCCGGGGCCACGGTTTGCTGCCCGATCCTGCTGCAAATGGGCATGTCCCCGAATGAGGTGGCCACAGTCATCTCGGCCATTGCCAACCATGAGGAGGAATATGGCCAGCCGGTGAACAATGTGGCGGCGGCCCTGATCATGGCCGACAAGTCGGATGTGCACCGCTCCAGGGTACGCAATCAGGATATTGCCACCTTTGATATTCATGACCGGGTGAATTATGCGGTGGAGCACTCTTTTTTGTGGGTTGATAACGAGCGGCGCGCCATTACCATGGATTTGACCATTGACATAGAGATTTGCCCGATAATGGAATATTTCGAGATTTTTCTCAGCCGGATGGTCCTTTGCCGCCGGGCAGCGGTTTTTCTAAACAGCAACTTTGAGCTTGTAGTTAACGGGTCCAGGTTGCTTTAGACTAAATTGAGGTGGAGTTTAAGGGGGAAAGCGGAGATGAGATGGGGCAAGATACTAATTATGACCGTTATAATACTGCTGGTGGCAGGGGCAGCAGCGCTGGCGATGGCGCCTGTGCCGAAAAGCGTTGCCGAGCGGTGGCCCTGGGCGGCCCAAAACCTGCCCTGGTATAAAGACATCAATCTGGGCCTTGACCTGCAGGGCGGGGTTCATGTGGTGTTTGAGGCCGTGGACACACCCGAGGCGCCGATTACAGAAGACAGCATGAACAGGCTGATTGCCGTTCTGGAAAGGCGGGTGGACGGCTTCGGGGTAGCCGAGCCGGTGATCCAGAAACAGGGGGAACGGCGGGTTATTATTGAGCTGGCCGGGATTACCGACCCGGAAAAGGCTGTTGAGGACATGGTTCGGACCGCCTACCTGGAGTTTAAAACCGATGACGGCCAGACGGTGCTGACCGGCGCCGACCTTAATGATGCCCGGGAATCCCGGGAGCCGGTTTCCGGCCTGGTGGATGTGAATTTAACCTTTACACCGGCCGGGGCTAATAAATTTGCCCGGATTACCACGGAAAATGTGGGCCGGCAGTTGGGTATTTACCTGGACGGGGAGTTGCTGCAAAATCCCGTAATCAATGAGCCCATTATTGGGGGTAAGGCCAGAATAACCGGCTACCAGTCCCTGGAGGAGGCCCATACCGTGGCCGTGCTGCTCCGTTCCGGGGCCCTGCCGGTTAAGGTGGAGGTGCTTTATAAAAACACTGTCGGACCCACCCTGGGCCTGGACTCTCTGACCAAGTCGGTTAAGGCCGGTATTGTGGGCCTGATTGCCATCCTGGTGTTCATGGCTGTTTACTACCGGGTGCCGGGCCTGGTGGCCAACCTGGCCCTGATTATTTACGCTATGATTGTGCTGGGCATTTTCATCGGGCTTAACGGGACCATGACCTTGCCGGGGATAGCAGGTTTCCTGCTGTCTTTGGGGATTGCTGTGGATACGAATATAATTATTTTTGAGCGGATCAAGGAAGAGTTGCGATCGGGCAAGAGCTTGCGGTCCGCGGTGGATACCGGGTTCAAGCGGGGCATTGTGGCGGTCATTGATGCCAACGCAACCACCCTGATTGCCGCCGGAGTGCTGTATTTCCTGGGCCACGGCCGGGTTCAGGGATTTGCGGTTACTTTAAGTATAGGTATTCTGGCCAGCCTGTTTACGGCCATTACCCTTACCAAATGGATGTTGCAACTGGTGGCGGCCAGCAACCTTGTCCGCAACCCGAAATACTTTGGAGCGTAAGGAGGGAACGTTATGTTATTTAACCTCATCAAAGCACGTAAGATAGGGTATATCATTTCAACCCTGGTGATTATTCCCGGCCTTATCTCCCTTATGTTTCAAGGTCTTAACCTGGGTATTGACTTTACCGGAGGCAATTTACTGGAGGTTAAATTTGACCGGCCGGTGGCAGTTCAGGAGGTGCGCCAGGTTATGGCCGAGCATGGGGTGGACAGCAGCCGTGGTATTCAGCAGGTGGGGGATGATAATTTTATTATCCGGACTCAGGTCCTGGACGATGCTGAAAGCGCAAAATTGCTTAAGTCCATGGATGAGCAAATTGGTGGTATGACCTTGCTGCGCAATGACTTTGTGGGTCCTGTCATCGGCAAGGAATTAACCCAGCGGGCACTGCTGGCTTTACTGGTGGCCTCCGTTTTAATGGTTATATATATTTCTGTTCGCTTTGAATTTAAGCAGGGCATTGCGGCCATTGTAGCCTTATTACATGATGTGCTGGTGGTGCTGGGGATCTTCTCCATCTTCCAGCTGGAAGTGGACAGTGCCTTTGTGGCGGCGATGCTAACGATTATCGGTTATTCCATTAATGATACCATTATCATATTTGACCGGATCAGGGAAAATCTTCGTCCCAGAAGCAAGATGACCCTGGAAGATCTGGTTAACGTCAGCATCTGGCAAACCCTGACCCGCTCCATAAACACGGGAGTCACGGTGCTGCTGGTTCTGGTGGCCATGTATTTCCTGGGCGGCGTCACCATCAAATACTTTGTGCTGGCCATGATTATCGGTGTGATCAGCGGTACCTACTCCTCCATTTTTAACGCCAGCCCCCTGTGGGTAGACATGAAGTTGAGGGAGAAGAAGCCCCGGCGCTTACAGCCCGCAGACGCCAACTAACAGAACAAAAGGGATAGACTACTATTTTCGCCTTGCGAAAAAGTTGTCTGTCCTTTTTTGTTTTTTATGATTCAGGAAAGTATACTTTTTGAAAACTGTGGATAAGTGACCTGTGGGCTTACGTTAGCGGCGATTTTGAGCTCTAATTCAAAGAGCGAGTGAGCCCGAGGGCGAACGAGCTCGGACAATTTTAAGGGGCGAATATGAGCCGCGTTGTAAGCCCACAGGTCGCCAAAGGCGGTTTTGTTCTGATTCAGGAAAGTATACTGCCAGGTGTGGTCGAGGAGTTGGTACCTGGAGCGAACATAGGAGGCCCATTCAAAATTATGTTTAATAAAAAAGGGCAAAATAAAAATAGATCCCGGAAGGAGGAGGACAAGTGAGAAGCGATCGGGAGAATCAAGTAATTGAGTCGTTACAGGAGCGCGTTGCCCAGCTGGCCATTAACATGGAAAAAATGAAACTGGCCGAGTACGTGGATTTAATTAACAACCCCTGGCGCCTATTATATATTAACTTCATTAGCGGTGTCTCCCGGGGTTTTGGTATAGCCGTTGGCTTTGCCATCCTGGGCGCCATAATCATACTGGTGATGCAGCGGCTGGTAACCTTGAATTTGCCCGTGATCGGCGGCTTCATTGCCGATATTGTGGAAATTGTAATGGCCCAACTGGGAAGATAACATATACTACATGAAGGGGATGAAAAAGTGCCAGGCAGAGAGCAAATAGAGGACTATAGAAGGTGGCTGCTGGAGGAAAGGGATAAAATGATGGCCCGGGCTGACGGAATAGAGGAGGATGGGTTGGGAGAATCCCTTGGCAATTCCACCGGGGAACTCTCCACTTATGACCAGCACCCGGCTGATGTGGCTTCCGAGGTGTTTGAAAGAAGCAAGGACTTTGCCCTGCGGGAAGATGCCAGGCTTAAAATCCGGGCCATTGAAGATGCCTTGCGTAAAATGGAGCAGGGCGTTTACGGCAGTTGCGATGTTTGTGGAACTGCCATCCCGGAGGAAAGATTGGAGGCGCTCCCTTACACCACCCTTTGTGCCCGGTGCAAGTCGGCGGAGGAGGACAGGCCGGATGTTAGTGTAAGGCCGGTGGAGGAGGACTTTCTGGAACCGGCATTTCGTCGCACAGCCAATGACGGTAAAGATATTTCCGCCTATGATGGTGAGGACGCCTGGCAGGATGTAGCCCGCTGGAACGAGCACGCGGAAGGGTCCCGGGCCGGCTCCTACTACGGGGACAGTGAGCTGAATGATCAACGGGGTTACACGGAAAAGGTCGACCAGATACCTTACTATAAAGAGGATGGGATTATTTATAGCAGTTTCAGGGGTGCAGATGATGAAATTCCGCCCGGAGGCGCCGGGTAGCCGTTGAGATCATGCTCAACTTGAGCCAGATTTTGCTGGACCAGGCTGTTTGTCAGCTGAAAAAAATCATCGATGTCGGTTTCAACCCGGGATGAGGCCAACTCAATCAGACCGGCCACAGCCGGAACATTGATGTCAATGCCGTGTTTGGCGATCATCTGAATCTGGTATTTGGAAGCCAGTGCGGAAGATGTTGCCCGGTGGGTTACAATATACCTTGGGAAGCGGCGGATCCGGTTGAGAAGTTCCCAGGGGCCCAGACCGGTAATGGCCGCAAGCTTTTGGCCCAACATCATGATCAGGGATTCGTTACGGAAGGCCTGCTGCAGGATTTCCCAGTAGGGGCCAGATTCACTGATCCGCAGTTCAATGCCCATCTCAATGATATTATGAGCCTTCCACCAGCCCATTTCCGGCGGGAGGTTGCAGGCCCTGGTGGTGGCGTTAATCAGAGGCAGCGCCTTTTCAAAGCAGTATCCTTTTTCATAGTCCAGGTATTTTTCATCACCGAAGTAATCAAGGCCTCCGGGGTCAATGCCATGGGTGACAACAGCCCGGGCAAAGTCACTCAGGTCCGGCTCGTCCCGGAAGGTCTCCAGAAGCTTATAACCGATGCTGTGTGCCTTGTTATGACTTAAGGGCCCGCCAATGAGCATGTCGGGGAATATGCTGCCCAGAGCAATTGAGTCTGTCATTTTTCCCAACACCTGGTGGGCAAAGTATACGTGGGTTTGTGGAAACAATGTGCTCACCCCCTGCTAATACTCTACATGTATTCGCCGAGTTGGGTGTCTGTTTGTTATCAGTTTAATTCAGCATGCCGGCACTGTCAATCCGCAGCAGGCTGCCTGGTTTGGATTTCTCCGGGAATTAGTAACTACTCAGGAGTCAGGAGTCAGAAGTCAGGAGTCAGAATGAGAAAACCAGCGAAAACATTTGAAGATTTACTGGTATGGCAGAAGGCGCACCTGTTCGTACTTGCGGTTTATCGTTTATTCATGGCGTTTCCGAAGTACGAGATATACGGTCCATTCTGAATTCTGACTCCTGAATTCTGAATACCTGAATAGTTACAGGAATTATAGAGCCGGCGTTGCCCGCCCTTTGTTTGTCATGCTATACTATTTATAGTCAGGTTGGCTGAATAGTTAAGCTAACCGGGCCGTAAGGCAGCGGTATGCCCGTGGGACTTCATCTTGCCTCTGGGAAGGGATGAGGTTTTCCGGGTGTGTTTTGTTTTGGAGGTGATTTTTTGTTAGATGAGAAAATTAAGGTTGCCCGCCTGTCCATAATGTCCAACACCATACTTACAGCGGGTAAGCTTGCCGCAGGTATGGCAATGGGTTCTATGGCAGTTATATCTGAGGCCATTCACTCGGGGGTGGACCTGCTGGCGTCTGTAATTGCCTTTTTATCAGTTCGCGAGTCTGGTAAACCGGCCGATGATGTGCACCGCTTCGGCCACGGCAAATTTGAGAATCTGGCTGCAATTATTGAAGCCTTGCTCATTGTTAGTGCGGCCGGTGTGATCGTCTGGCAGGCAGTGCCCATGCTTTTTGCTCCGGGCGAGGTTCATGTCCTGGGTCTTGGGCTTGCGGTCATGGGCGTGTCTGCGGCAGTAAATTTCTATGTTTCTGCAAGGCTTTTTGACGTGGCCAGGCGCACAGATTCACCGGCCTTGGAGGCTGATGGCTGGCATTTGCGCACCGATGTTTATACTTCTCTGGGTATCTTTGCCGGGCTTATTGCCATTAAGCTGACCGGTCTGACGATCCTTGACCCGATTATTGCCCTGATGGTGACTGTGCTTATTCTTAAATCTGCCTATAAACTGTTGCGGGAGTCTATAAGAAACATTTTGGACGTCAGGCTTTCCGATGAAGAAGAGGGGATAATACGGGGTATTATCCATCGGCATGCCGGGGATTTTGTGAACTTTCACCAGCTGCGTACCAGAAAATCAGGTCCTTATCGTTATATAGACCTTCATCTGGTAGTGCCGGGGCGAAGTACTGTTTTTGACGCCCATGATCTTTGCCGGCGCATTGAACAAAGCCTTAAGGAGAGTATTCCCGGTGTCGAAATCATTATTAAAACGGAACCCTGCAATCCCGCCAACGGGGACTGTAACAGATGCACCCTGCATATTAAGTTGTCAGGCCGGTTAAATCCCCCGTCAGCCGGTCAGTGTGTTGATTGTGTCCAGTGCCGCAGGCAAGAAGGTGAATAAAGCTTTGATCAGGAATTTGATCACTGAACTAATCCGCCCTAAGACCCCCGCCTCTGTAGGCGGCGGGTTTCAAAGGGCGGTTAAGTCCAGTATGGACTCGGCTAACATTCAGAGGGGGTTGAATCCCCCTCTGAATGAAGTCTCGTTCAAAAATAGGCGTACCCCCTGAAAGCAAAGGCAATTTGCGTAATGAACGGTAGGTAGTATTTAATTTAAATGGGGGTGGACTGAAAGGAAGTGTGCGGCAATGCTTCCAAGTAATGAACTTGACAATCTTGCGCGCTTGGCGGCCGGTGGTAATGTCGGGGCCAGGGAAAGACTCATGGAAGCCTGCAAGCCTTTCGTCTTCAGGGTTACATCCCGTGTTTGCAACCGGACTCTGGAATGGGGCCGGAGTGATGAACTCAGCATAGGGTTTATTGCGCTAAACGAGGCGTTGGAAAGATACCGGGCGGAGCAAGGGGTTCCTTTCCTGGCCTTTGCCAGGCTGGTAATACGCAGCCGTTTGACAGATTTTTTGCGTAAGGAAAGCCGGGAGAAGGGTAACTGCGTTTATTTGCAGGCTGAAGGCACCGGGGAGGATGCTGCAGCGCATTGTGCCCGGGCCTGGGAATTGCACCTGGATGACCTGGCCAACCGGGAACGGCGCGAGGAAATGACCTTTTATAAGGGTATGCTGGAGCAGTACAGGGTTACCTTGGAGGATCTGGTAAAAATATCCCCCCGGCACCGGGATACCAGGCAAACTCTAATGCATGTTGCCCGGGAGTTGGCTAACTCCGAAATACTGATGGCCCGCTTAACAGCCCAAAAGCGCCTGCCCCTGGATGAGCTGGCGCAACTGACCGGGGTTGGTCGCAAGGTGCTGGAGCGGGGTCGCAAATACATAATTGCGGTAACCCTTATATTTTACCACAGTGATGAACTGGTTTACTTGTATTCGTACATTGCCAATGGCCGGAAGGGGGTGATCGGGTGAGGATAAAAGGCATAGTATTGGAAAAAGAAAGCCACTGGTGTATTATTTTAGCCCCTGACGGGCAGTTTCACCGGATACCTTTGCCCCCCGGTCCGGTGGAGGTGGGTCAGGAGATCACAGGTGTCAAGGGGTACAACAGGTTGCTGCGGTCAATTTTGGTTGCAGCCAGCCTGCTGGTGGCGGTTGTGGCCTGGCAATTATGGGGCGCCATGGCGCCACGGGCCGTAGCCTATGTTTCCCTTGATCTGAATTCAAGTATAGAGCTGGGACTTGACCGCAAGGCGGTTATTGTATCAGCTTCCGGATTAAACAGGCAGGGGAATGATTTGCTGGCTGATTGCCCTGTGCAAAACCTTTCCCTGGAGGACGGAATTGATCAGCTTATTGACCACGCGGTCGCGGCAGGTTATTTTAAAAGGGAGAGGAATATTGTCCTTTCTACGGTTACAGTTGCCGAAAGCAGTAAAGAAATAACCGGGGAGCGCTTGTCCAGTGCCATAGAGGGGTCTTTGTCCAAATCCGGCGTGCAGGCGGATGTTCTGGTTGAGGATGTGGACAAGGATTTTCGTGAGGAGGCCAAAAGTCTGGGTCTTTCCCCCGGCCGCTACCTGGTGTTAAAGGATTTTGAGTCCCGGGGAGTTAATGTTACGGCAGAATATCTTAATGAGCAGCCCCTGGCAAATCTGGAGCGGGAGAAGGGCATTAAAGTAAGTGTAAAAAAACCTGATCATGATCGCCCGGGGCAAGGGCCGCTTGATGCGTCCCCGGATCTGGAGCGGGCGGGTATTAACCCCGGGGCCAAGGATAAAGAAGAAGACAGACGCCCGGGGGAGTGGCCGTTTCAGATGCGGCCGGGGCTGGAAAGGACAGGTAATGGCCCGGCAGTAAAGGATAAAGAAGATGAACGGTATCCTGGTCAGGAAGCCCCCCAGCTGCCGCCGGGGCGGGAAAAGGAAAAAGGTGAGGATGTCAAGGCTAATAAGCCTGCTTTGCCAGAGAGTGAGCTGCTTAGATGGCAGTTCACGGAAAGAACAGCCCCCTGGGAGGTAAAAGTTGAAAATGAACAATCAGAAACTGATGAGCAATCAGAAAAGGATTAAGCAGAAAAGCAGGCAGGTAAAAAGCCAAACCATTATCAATGACATAAAAATATTTGATGGCATTGCCGGCGCCGTTATAGCTGTGGACCGGGCCGGTAAAATCTCTTATGTTAATAACAAGGCTGAGGAATTGTTGGGTCTGCCTGACGCCGGGCTTTTACAGCGCGACTTCAGGGAGGTTTTGCCCGATCTGGGGTTTGCCGAGGTAATCAGTACGGGTAAAACCGTTGACGGCCAGCGTATACACCTCGGCCAGGGCACTTATCTGGCCAGTCTGGCGCCAATCAGGGCTGGTGATGATATCCTCGGGGCAACAGCTGTTTTACAGGACATAACCAGACTGCAGAATTCAATAGTTGAATTCAAAAATGATAACGATAGTCTCCGGGAATGGAAAGGGATGCTGGAAACAATACTGGATTTATCCAGTGACGGCATCATAGCGGTGAACCGGGATTATATTATAACCATGTGTAACCGCTCCTTCACCAAGTTCTTTAACAAAGAGCCCGAGGATATGCTTGGGAAGCATGTTAAGGATGCTTATGAAAATCCAATTTTCCCCCGGGCCATGGAGACCGGCAAAGCAGAGTATGGATATATTACAACCCTGAACGGCCAGGAGATTATTGCCAACCGGGCGCCCATCATCAAGGACGGACAGATTGTGGGGGCGCTGGGGTATGTGGTATTCCGGGATATTAAAGACTTGTATGCTCTGATGAAAAAAATTCAAAAGCTTAAAAACCAGTTGAATTACTATAAGGATGAACTGGACAAGGTTCACCGCACCAAATATGGTTTTGACCACATTATCGGCAATAACAGGGATTTCCTGGCCGTGAAGGAAACAGCCCGCAGGGTGGCCAACAGCAGCTCCACAGTTCTTATCTATGCTGAAAGCGGCGCCGGTAAAGAGCTTTTCGCCCACGCCCTGCACACTGAAAGTATGAGGCGCAAAGGCCCTTTTATTAAGGTAAACTGCGCCGCTGTACCTGAGAATCTGCTGGAATCAGAGTTCTTCGGATATCAGGAAGGGGCTTTTACAGGCGCTCGCAAGGGGGGCCAGGTGGGCAAGTTTGAGCTGGCCAATGGCGGCACTATATTTCTGGATGAGATCGGGGACATGTCCGCCCAGATGCAGGCCAAGCTTTTGCGTGTGCTGCAGGAAAAAGAGGTTGAGCGGCTGGGGGACACCACCACCCGCAAGATTGACGTGCGGGTGGTGGCGGCCACCAACCGGCAGCTGGAGGAATTAATCATCAAAGGTGACTTCAGGGAAGATCTTTATTACAGGATTAATGTGGTTACCCTTAACATTCCCCCCTTGAGGGAGCGGCTGGATGATCTGGAGTTGCTGGCAGATCATTTCATTCAGCGCTTTAACAGGCAGTTCGGGCAAAGTGTCAGCGGTATTATTTCAGAAGTGTTGGATGTTTTTCTTTCTCACAACTGGCCCGGCAACGTCAGGGAGTTGGAGAATGTAATTGAGAGGGCCTTCAACGTTCTTGACGGCAGTGTTATTCAAAAGAAGCACCTGCCCCTGTATCTGCAAAAGGCCGGGTTGCGCCTTAACCCCCGGGTGTCCCGGGGGGGCCTGTCCGAGTTGGTTGAGGAGGCTGAAAAGGGGGCCATTCTGGACGTCCTGAGCGCGGTCGGCGGCAACAAGCGCAAGGCGGCCCAGTTGCTTGGTATTTCCAGGGCCGGTTTGTATAAAAAGTTAAAGCGTTATCAAATCGAGGAAAAATGACGAGGCGGCCCCCGGGCCGCCTTTTTATCACTGAACTAATCCGCCCTAAGACCCCCGCCTCTGCAGGCGGCGGGGGTCTTAGGGCGGTTAAGTCCAGTATGGACTCGGCTGACATTCAGAGGGGGTTGAATCCCCCTCTGAATGAAGTCTCGTTCAAGGCAGTAGAAATGAAAAGTATATTGGTCAGGCGAGGTCGAGGGTTTGATACCTGGAGCGAACATAGGAGGCCCATTAAAAGAGCGAGAGAGGCGGAGGATAAGCGGCGAATCTGTTTGAGGCCCGCAGGGCCGAGTTATGCAGCCGCCCGGAGCCGAACGAGCTCGTCCATTTATAAGGCCGACTCAGTGAGCGGAAGGTACCAACACTCGACTATTTTATTGGCGCCCATGCCGTGCCCGGTCCGGCAGACTTGACAGGCCTGGTATGTTATACTTAGGACAAATATTCGGTTGGTTAAGGGGAGGCTTAGAAAATTGCCGGCGGCAGTTTTGGCCCTTCAGGTTGAGCTTCAGGGGGTACAGGGCTTTGACGTTAAGATTATTGAAGCCGGGGCCACGGCGGAGGATTACTTGACGGCCCTGAACAACCTTATTGAAGGGGGCAGCCTGTATCGCGCCAGAAATAACGTTAACAGTTGTTATGGCTGTGATTTGTGCTGCCGGGAGCGTGCGCCCCTGACCCTGATTGATGTGCAGGCTCTGGCCCCGGGGGCGGATTCGGTGCAGGAGGCGCTGGCCGGGTTTGCCCGGATTGTGGTCAGCGGGCCGGTGGTGGATATTGTGCTGGGCCGGACCAGCCAGGGCAAATGTGTTTTTTTAAATCCCCGCACCCGCCTGTGTACAGTGTATGAGCATCGGCCCCTGGTTTGCAGGACCTTTATTTGCAGCCCGGCCACTAAAAGAGCAACCCTGTTACGGGAGTTGATTGTCAATAAGGGGGAGGACGAGTTGGTCCGCCGCTGGCTTGCCGAGCAGGAGGGCCAGGGGAAAAGCCCGGGGGGCGCAACCAGGCCCGGGATAGAAGATTATCCGCCGTCGGCTTTCATCGGCAAGAATTCTTACGGTGAGGTCTTGCTCAGGGATCTATGTTCCCCGTCCCTATGGCGCAGATTGATTAAGGAATGATTGCCGTGCAACCTGAGCCGGGAGATGATAAAATAAAGTAACTACTCAGGAGTCAGTAGTCAGGAGTCAGTAGTCAGTAGTCAGAATGAGAAAACCAGCGAAAACATTGAAGATTTACCACTGAACTAATCCGCCCTAAGACCCCCGCCTCTGTAGGCGGCGGGTTTCAAAGGGCGGTTAAGTCCAGTATGGACTCGGCTAACATTCAGAGGGGGTTGAATCCCCCTCTGAATGAAGTCT
>JBFMEU010000046.1:0-20635 GCA_040753155.1 Bacillota bacterium | reverse complement strand
GAACGAGACTTCATTCAGAGGGGGATTCAACCCCCTCTGAATGTTAGCCGAGTCCATACTGGACTTAACCGCCCTTTGAAACCCGCCGCCTACAGAGGCGGGGGTCTTGGGGCGGATTAGTTCAGTGCTTAAAGGCGCCTGATGCGCGGCGCTTTTTCTTCATCACCAACGGCAGCGGTGCCGCCCACCACCAGTTCCTTGATGGATATGGTGGGCTGGGCGTCACTAACCGGAACACCCTGGCCATCCTTGCCGCAGGTGCCGATGGTGAAGCCCAGGTCCCGGCCCACCATTTCCACCAGGTTTAACACCTCCGGCCCGTTGCCGGTAAGGGTGGCCCCCCTGACCGGCGGCCCAACCTCGCCGGCTGTGATCAGGTAACCTTCCGCCACATCAAACACAAAGTCACCCGTGGCCGTGTTTACCTGGCCGCCGCCCATCTTTTTCACCAGCAGCCCCCGGCCCGTCTCTCTGATTATTTTTTCCGGGTCGGCCTTGCCAGGAACAATGAACGTGTTTCCCATGCGCGGTACCGGCTTGTGCTGATAGGACTCCCGCCGGCCGTGACCGTTGGAGGGCCTGTTTTCTTTGCCCGCCGTGAGCCTGTCGTAAAGGTAGTCCGTCAGTTCGCCGCCTTGAATCAGGGTGACACTGCGGGCCGGCACGCCCTCATCGTCAAACCGGTAGGAGCCGTAGCGGTCCGGCAGGGTGGCGTCATCCACCACCGAGACTTCCGGGGAGGCTACCGACTCCCCGGATTTGTTGCCGTAAACGGAGATGCCCTTTTGCACCAGATCGGCCTCCAGGCCGTGGCCGCAGGCTTCATGCACCATAGTTCCCCCAGCCTCGCCGGCCATGACCACAGGCATGACTCCTGACGGGGCCGGCCCGGCCTCCAGCATTTTAACCGCCCGGCAGGCGGCGGTGCGGGCAATGTCCTCCGGCCTGAACCTGGTTAACAGATCAAAACCGCTCACACTGCCAACTGCCTCAAAGCCCGTTTGAATGGCGCCGTTTTCGCCGGCTACGGCTTGCACCAGCAGGCGGGTGCGAACCCGCTCATCCTCGACCAGCTCGCCCAGGCTGTTGGCTATGGTAACATGCTGTACCAGGTCGCCGTAGCCAACCAGTACCTGCTTGATCTTGTCACCGCCCGCAGCCCTGGCCGCCCGGTCGGCAGCCTCCACAGCCTGAACCTTGCGCTCTGTTTTTACCTCATCCGGGCGCTCCCCCACTTCAAATACAACGGGCGACTTGACCACGCTCAGGTCAATGCTGACTTCTTTAGCCGCCCCGGCCGCGCCGTGGCTTACAATTCCGGCCGCTTCCAGCAGGCCGCTGCGGGTGAGGTCGTTGGTATAGGCATAAGCGGTGCTGTCCCCGCTCAAAACCCGGATACCGGCCCCGTTTTCAACACCTGTATGAACCCGCTCAATTTTTTGGCCCTCGCAGCCAATGCCGGTGATTTTTCTATGCTCCACATAGATATCGGCAAAGTCGCCGCCCTTGCCCAGGGCCTCGCCCAGTACTTCCTGCAGAATTTCCCGGTCAACCAATATTCCTCTTCCCCCCTCCCTATATACATTATTCTCCCCCCGGGGCGGTTTCCCTATGCCGTACCTGCCAGAGGAGGCAATTTTTTCGCATTTTCCGCCGGGGTAAGGGGAATTGCCTCAATGAATATGTTGGGCCGGCCCAAGGGCAGCTGCGCCGGGGGAATTGCCGGCGCCTTTGGATCACCCACCGGGGCGGAAAAAATCTTTAAGCTTATCCTGGCCACCACCACACCTTTTTCCGGCCCCGTTCCAGCTGGGAACACCAGGGCACCCCGGCCACTGCTTTCCGCCGGCGCCAGGGACGCGTCAATAATATGTAGCTCATCGATCTCCGCCCGGCCCGGCTCCAGCGCCCGGCGCAAAAACGCCAGCACCCGGGGGTAGTCACCAGTAACAATAAGCTGTATCGAAGACTCCCGGTAAGTGGGCAGGTCTTTGCAGTCACCCGCTAAAAACTCGCTTACAGCTACACCGGCCGCAAGGGCCTCTTCACTCAGCGCCGCCAGGTACAGGCCGCCGTCCGGTTGGCCGTTCAAGTTGTTTTGATGCTGGCTCAGCTCAGTCCGGGCAGCCGCCAGCGCCCTTTCCTCCGCCTCCAGGGATCCGGCCAGGGTCCTGGCCTCAGCCAGCTGGCGCTGCAGGGAGGTTATTTCCGCCCCGAGCCTGACGCAATCACCCAGCTGGCCCTTCAGAACAAAGGCGTAAAGTATGACCAAAAGGCCCGCGACCAGAAATAACAGGTTATTTTTCGGAAATGGCACGTTCATCGCCCGGCATCCCCCTTAAGATAGGCCGTCAGGGAAAAACCCAACTCTCCATTTTTGGCGCCGCGGATATGGTGGAGCTGAACCTTTTGCACGCCGGGCAGCCGGTACAGGTTATGAACGAACATCTCCACCGATGCCAGATCCCATGACTTGCCGCAAATTAAAACAGCACTGGCGGTCGTTGTTATTTCGGGAACAATTTCGGAGTCCAAGACATTTTCCCCGGTGGCCATACTATCTTCCCGGGGCTCGTGACGGGTTGTTTTTATTTCTGTAAGCCAGATGTCCGCCGGGATCAGGCTGTTTATTTCCCCGAGGATAACCGGCCACTCCTGTCGTCTGTTGATCCATGCTCTGTAGTCGGCATTTAGAGCCTGGTATCTTTCCCTTTCCAGGGCCACCTTTTCCGCCGCCTCAACAGCCGGCCCCAGGGCCTGCAACTGCCGCCCCAGTTCTTGCGCCTGCATTTCCAGAACGTGGGCCCGGAAAGTAAGCCCAAGGAGGCTGGTCAGGGCCAGGCCCAGTACCACCACCACAGCACCCAGGAAGGCCAGATGATTAAGGTCCACCCCGGACAGGCCGGGCCTGAGCCTCCGGGGCAGTAAATTGAAGTCGTACATTAGCGCCCCCCCAATAAACCAATTGTTACTATTCAGGTATTCAGAATAAACCGTATATCTCATACTTCGGAAACGCCATGGTTGAACGAGACTTCATTCAGAGGGGGATTCAACCCCCTCTGAATGTTAGCCGAGTCCGGTGATAAACGATAAACCGCAAGCACGAACAGATGCGCCTTCTGCCATACCAGTAAATCTTCAAATGTTTTCGCTGGTTTTCTCATTCTGACTCCTGACTCCTGACTCCTGACTCCTGAGTAGTTACAACCAATTAAGCACCCCGGAGGGCCAGCCCCGTGGCCACGGTGAAGGACGGGTCATGCAATGCCCCGGCAGCCTGGTCACCAGCCAGGGCGGCGCCGGGAAGGCCCAGAGCCACGGGCAGGCCCAGCTGATCCTCCAGGTAGCGGCAAATACCCCCGGCCCTGGCGGTACCGCCGGTGACCAGGAGCTTGCCCACCGGCTGGTGAAAAATATGTTTAAATTCCTCCAGGGAGTCCCTTGTTTCCCTGATAATATCACCCAGGGCGCCGCGCGCATCCCGGGCTTCTTGCTGTTCCAGATCACAGTTCTGAAGCTGGCTGCCCCCCAGAGGCAGGATCCGGGCCAGCTTGATTTCTCCCCCCTGCAGGATCAGGATTTGGCTGGAGGTGGCCCCAATATCCAAAACCACCCGGGGCTCATGTCCCGGGCCGCCATTGCCCGGGCTGAAAACCCTCCACAGGGCCAAGGGCTGGATGTCAATGGCCCCGGTAATAAAGCCGGCCTCCAGGAGCAGCTCCCGGCAGGTCCGAACCAGCTCCTCAGTAGCGGCGGCCAGTAAGATGTGAACCATTTTGCCCCCGTTATCCCGGGACTCACCCAGCTTTACGTACTCAAAGATCAAATTGGCCGCAGACACCGGCAATTTCTTTTCTATTTCCCACCTGACCGCCTGGCTGAGCTCCCGCCGGGGCATGGCCGGGAGCTTAAGCTGGCGGATAATGGTATTCCTGGCCGGCAGACTGACAACTGCCCGGACTTGTCCCAGACCCGCCTGCTCCCTGGCCAGACTTAAGGCCGCCACCAGCTCGTGATTGGCTTTGGTAAAGTTTTTGGCAGTGTCCGGAGGTACCGGCGAGCTGCCTGCCCCGGCCAGCTTCGCCCCGCTCCCGGTCCAGCGCACGTGAACCACTTTGATGGCCCAGCTGCCCATGTCTACGGCCACCCGGGACTTATTGCGCCACAGGCCAACTTTGTTTAATAAACTCACCACAAGTCCCCCCCCAACAGAGATTTGCTTAAAACATGGGGTTACTATTCAGGTATTCAGAATTCAGAATACCTGAATATCTCATGCTTCGGAAACGCCATGGATAAACGATAAACCGCAAGTGCAAACAGGCGCGTCTTCTGCCATACCAGTAAATCTTCAAATGTTTTCGCTGGTTTTCTCATTCTGACTACTGACTGCTGACTCCTGACTCCTGCGTAGTTAAAACACGGGGTTACTATTCAGGCATTCAGAATGCCCCGAGAATATGGAATGTTTTCGCTGGTTTTCTCATTCTGACTCCTGACTCCTGAATACTTAAAACATGGGGTATAATTCTTTCCAGTATAATACCTTTATTTCGGCCGGGATGGCCGGCGGCAGGCCGGGGCCCGGGGCCTCCAGCTTAAAACTTCCACTGAGCTCCATAACCGGAGCCATGATGCTGCCGCGGTGCTCGGTAAAGGCGCCTCTGACCACATAAGAGGAAGCATAGACCACCGCCTCCACCAGATGGGCCTCTTCTGCGGCGTAAACACTGCCACCGGCAATAAGACCCAGTTTATTAGTACTGCCAGCGACGGCAAATAGCGGACCGGGAAGATAAATATCACCCGGGGACACTATGGTGGCCCGGCCGGAATACTGACCCGCAACAGTTGCCCGGCCCTCGACAAAATAAATGCCAGCCATGTTTTGCAGCCCGGTGGCGGTAAAGGTATGGTCCCCGGCATAGTAGTGGCCGCTGCCATTGCCCCGGGCGGCATCGCGCATGACGTCCAGGTCACCGTCCGACAGGGGATAAAAGGTTGGCACGGGACTGACCCTGACCTTCACCTCGACGGTTCGCCTGGCCCCGCTGTAAGAGCCGGTGGATTTTATAACCAGTACATAAATGTTATCGTCCGACTCCCCCTGGCTCACGGTTACGGTAACCTTGTCCATGCAGCCACCGGCATAGGCAAGCTTGGTGAAGCCCTGGCGCCACCGGGTGTCCAGCTTTAGTGCCGCCAGGGCTTTTTCAACTCCCGCCTCGGCTATGTAGTGGGCCTGGATTTGATTTAGCTGCTGAACACCGGTGATACTTTCTGTTCCGGTCAGAGACATTAGTGATGCCGCCAGGGACAGCAATACCGCCAGCACCAAAACCACCAGCAGTAAGGCGCCGCCCCTGGTTTCGCGCAAAACACCCGGCACTTCAGGGATCACCCCGCGAACTCTTATTCTGTATTCTGCATCCCGCCCTTTGTTCAAGGACAGCGCAAGCTGACGCCGCTGCGCAGCACCACCGGCCTGCCCTGGCCGTCGTCCCCGGTGAGGGTGATGACCAGGCCGGTTATTTTACCGGCCTGGGTTTCCCCGGCGGGATAGTATTCCAGCACCAGCTCTGCCACATGGCTGCAAACCGGCTTGGCTGTTCCAGAGTTGATCACCTGGCGGTTCAACTGGCCCCGGGCCCGGTCATGCCGGTACTCGATGGTTCGGCCGTCCGAGCTGGCGAAAGCAACCAGGTCAGGCTCCGTCCGGATAAGAAATCTGGCCTGCCTCAACTCCCGGCTAAGGCGGTCCAGGCCCACCCGCAGATGCTCCTGGATGTCATGAACCCGGGCCTGCTCCCGGCAGGCCCGGGTTGCTGCCTGATATAACCCCAGGGCCGATGCCGCCACCAGGGACAGTAAAAATACAGCCATCATAACCTCCACCAGGGTAAAACCGGCCCTGCCGCTAGACTTCATAGCTACCTCCTGGATTTAGCGGTGGTCAGGGTCACCCTGGCGGGACCATCCGCCCCGGCATATTCTACGGTGACCGCCATGGTTTTTACCCCGGGCGCCGGGCCCGGCGCCACCTCAGCCCACCAGCTAAAGCCAGCAAACCCCTCCGCCTCCGCCTCGGGCCGGCTGGCCAGCTCATCATAGCCAAGGCCCCTTAATTCTTCTAAATACTGCACGGCTAAAAATGCGGCCGCAAGTTGTTTTCTTGAGCTGTCGGCCGCCCTGGAGCTTTGCGTATATGATTCCATCAGCGGGACCATTACCGCCATTAAAATTAATACTGCAATCATGACTTCCACCAGGGTAAAGCCCCGCTCACACCCCGGGCCTGGCTTCATAACCTGCTCACCCCGCTCTAATCACTGCCCTCCGGCGGCTCCTCACTAATCCGCACCCGCCCGGTAATGGCAGCCACAATAACATAATACAGATCCCCTGTTTTGCACCGCAGGGTAATGGTACCGCCGCCGTCCCTAGGGCGGCCCTGAATATTAAATCGCAGGCAGTTGCTCTGGCCGGGAAAATTGGACGAGGCAATTTGAACCGTGCCCGGCAGATACACTATGGTCATGATCTGGTTGTTCTTTTGCAGGTAATACCGGTTATTATCAAGGTCAAAGACCACCTGATAGGTGTTCTGGTCATCCTCGGCATTTATTGCCGCCTGCTGGTGCATTCTCAGGTCGGCAGCCATCTGCCGGGCCGAGCTGACCAGGTTGGCCCGGGCCACCGTCCTCTCAAAAACCGGAACGGCGATGCCCATAAGCAGGCCCATGATCACTACAACAAGCAGCAGCTCAATAGCTGTGAAACCATGGGGTACCCCGGAAGATCCCCGGCCAGTTCTGGATCTCATGGTACAAACCTCTTAACCATAACCATCAAGGTAACTCCCCGGACTGGTTTGTCGAAACGTATATATTCAGTGAAACCGGTGTTAAGGCACGGCGTTATCACCGCACAATTGCCATACTCTACCTAGTTTACATAAAGTTTCTGCACCAAAGCATATCCATATGTATCAACCGACTGCCCTTCCCGGGGATTTAACAGCCCGGTGGCGATGATGTCATCACCGCCGCCGGGTTGCAGGTCCGGCCCTTGAGAGTACACGATGAATTCCCGGCCCTGGTTTTTAACCCCGTAGTAATAGGAACTTCCCCAGGGGTCGGTTAGACTATTAAGGCCAAAGGACCGCAGCACCCCGCGCGCATCTTCAGCCAGCTCGGGGTAGGTGTTCACAGCCCTGGCGGCGCTTATTTCCAGGGCCACTTTCATGGCCTGCAGGTCAGTTTTGGCCAGGCCCACCCTGGCCTTTTCAACCTGAAACAGATAACAGGGGGTAACAATTACCACCAGGACGCCGATAATCATGACCACGGTTATAACCTCAACCAGGGTAAAGCCGCCGGCAAAGATGTTTCTTTCGGCCCGCATCATCGTGTCCGCCTCCTGTGTGGACGCTGCGCTTTGCTAAAATGATGTAACAATCAGAAACATAGGGAGCATGACCGAGATGACAATAAGTCCCACCACTCCCCCGGTGAACAGTATCAGCACCGGTTCCAGCATACCCCCCAGGCGCGCCACGCTGTTGTCCGCCTCCCGCTCAAAGTAAGCCGCCACCTGCTCCAGCTGCACATCCAGTGAGCCGGTTTCCTCCCCCACCCTGACCATGTGCACCAGCATGGGCGGAAAGACCGGACTTGCCCCCAGTGGTTCCGATAAGCTTGAACCTTCCACCACTGAAATCTGGGCGCCGGTTACAGCCCTTTCCACCACCTTATTGCCGGCCACCCTTTTCACTACCTCCAGGGCCTGCAGCAAGGGCACACCGCTCCGGACCAGGGCGGCCATAGTGTAACAAAACCTGGACAGTACAATTCTTTGGACAATCCTGCCCATTACCGGCGCCCTGATGATTAGCGTATCCAGCCGCTCCCTGCCTCCCGGCGTCCTGACCGCCTTCAGCAGCAGGAACCCCAAGACCGCCGGCAGTACCAACACCACCCAAAAATACTGGCTGAATAATTGACTGGCCTTAAACAGCAGTTGGGTTAAAACGGGCATGGGGGCACTAGCGTCGGCCAGCAGGCCGGAAAACTTCGGCAGCACAAAGATAAACATAATCGCCAGGGTTAATAGGGACACAAGGCTCACAAAGGCAGGATAGGAAGCCGCCGACTTGATTTTTGACCGGACATCGTGCTCCTTTTCAAAATGATTGGCCAGCCTGTCCAGGACCTGGCCCAGGGCGCCGCCCATTTCACCAGCCTCCACCATGCTGACAAAAAAATCCGGGAACACATCCCGCCTGGTTGCCAGTGCCCCGGAGAAACATTGACCCCCCTCGATCAGCCGCATCACCTGGCCAATGGCCAGGCGCAGCTTTATATTTTGGGTTTGCGTGCTGAGAACATGGAGGCAACCCGGCAATGGCAGGCCTGCGCCAATCATGGTGGCCAACTGCCGGCAAAAAACCGCCAGATCATTGACCGCAACCCGGGTCAGGAAATCAGGCAGGCCCCTTTTTAGCAGGTCCGGCGCCGGCTTAATTCTCACCACATAGATATCCTTTTTCCGGAGCTGGGCTATTGCTCCCTCCAGCCCCCCGGCCTTGACAGTGCCGATAACTAATTTGCCTGACCGGTCCCTGGCCCGGTATTTGAAGGTTTGTACCATTATTACACCAGCGTTCTCAATAAATTTAGCTTTTAGAACAAATTAAACCTTGCTATTACAGCAAGGTTGATAATGTCCGCTCATATCCTAATTATAGTCATAGCTGGCACAAAAACAAGTTATTCGGCATTATTTACCACAATTCTGCAATAATTGCCAATACTCTCTCCGGGGCCAGGTTCCGGACAATTTCCACCCTGCCCAGCTCGTTGGGTAAAATTAAGGTTAGTTCGCCGCCCATGGTCTTTTTATCCTTGAGCATGGATGCCAAAAGGTCCTGCGGGGACAAACCCGGCGGTATTGCTACCGGCAGGCCGGCCCGGCCGAGCATAGTTTCCAGGCGCCGGGACCGGGCTGGATCCAGGCGGCCCGTTTTGACGGCCAGGCGAGCCTCCGCCGCCATGCCGATGGCCACCGCCTCCCCGTGCCGGTAAACCCGGTACCCGGTCAGGGCCTCCACAGCATGCCCGACGGTGTGACCAAAGTTCAGTATGGCCCTTATCCCCTGCTCCCTTTCGTCCTCCGCCACCACAGCCGACTTGATACGGCAGGAGATGCCAATTGCCTTGCCCACAGCAGCGGGGTCCAGGCGCAACAGCAGATCAAGGTGCTCTTCCAGCCAGGCCAAGAACTCTCCGTCCCAAATAACCCCGTATTTGATGACTTCCGCCAGCCCGGCTCTAATTTCCGCCGCCTCAAGGGTGCCCAGGGTGGCCGTGTCCGCCAGAACAAGTCGAGGCTGGTGAAAGGCCCCAATAATATTCTTGCCTGCGGGGTGGTTGACACCCACCTTGCCGCCCACACTGCTGTCCACCTGGGCCAGTAGTGTTGTGGGCAGCTGGACAAAGGCTATGCCCCGCATATAGGTGGCGGCCACAAACCCCGCCAGATCCCCCGTTATGCCGCCCCCCAGGGAAACAATGGCCGAGCCCCGGTCCAGTCCGCTGTCAAAGGCCTTGTTGTACAGGGCCTCCGCCGTGGCCAGGGTTTTATACTCCTCCCCGTCCGGGATCAGGGCGGTTGTCATCTTGTACCCGGCCGAAGCTATGGCGGCTGCGGCCATCTCTCCGTAGAGGTTATACACCTTCTCGTTGGACACCAGCATTATTTTACCCCGGCACTCCGCCTCCCGCAAGCGCCTGCCGGCTTCACCCAACAGGCCCGGCCCGATCAGGATGTCGTAGCTGCGGGCGCCCAGTTCAACAGTAAACTTCTCCAAAACCATAGCCCCTTTCCCCGCATATATTCAGTGGGCGGTGTTAAGGCGCGGCGTTATCACCGCTCACTCCAGTGCTCCGCGCCGACAGCGCCCCGGCTTGTTTCGGACCGGACTAGCGGCGCTGCAAAGGCGGCGATAGATTTGTAATGGAAGGCGCCTGCTCTCATCAAAGCACCTTGTTCTCAAAGCCGTCGCCTTAGTAATCCGCTGGTTTCGCGCCGCAGTCCGGTTACCCTCACTGCGCCGGGTGCTGTTACCGGCGCTCCGCAAGTCGTTCGCTAACGATAACGCCGCGCCTCCACCTGGTTTACTGAATACTTACCTTTCCTTAAGCCCCGGGCTACACTTGCTCCCTTGCCTTGAGATAGCTGATAATACGGTTTACCACCTGGTCCGGGCTAAGCGCCCCTGTATTCACCGTGTACTCTGCCATGCTGTAAGCGCCCTCCCGCTCAGCCAGCAGGCTGTTGATCTTTTCCTCAAAATTACCCCGCCTCAGCAGGGGCCTGTTTTTTTTATTGCGCAGCCGCTGGTATAAAATCTCCACCGGCGCGGTCAGCCCGATTAAAATGCCCCTTTCATGCAAGAGCCTGATATTTTCAGGATTCAGGACGGTCCCGCCACCGGTGGCGATGACCAGGTTTTTTTCCCGGGCCAGCTTTTGGACTAACAGGGCCTCCTCGGCCCGAAAGCGGACCACCCCGTACCGGGCAAAGATGCGGGGTATGGTAAGGCCGGTTATTTCCTCGATGACGGCATCGGTATCAATGAACCTGCGCCCCAGGCGCAGGGCCAGGCGCCGCCCCACCACGGTCTTGCCGGTGCCCATGAACCCGATCAGGACAAGGTTTTGCTCCATCAGGGCAACCTCCCCGCCAGGTCCAGGTATGTTTTAAAGTTGGCCTTGATTTCAGCCAGGCTGTCACCGCCGAATTTTTCCAGGCAGGCCACCGCCAGTTCCCAAGCCACCACTGACTCCCCCACCACACAGGCAGCGGGCACGGCACAAACATCCGAGCGCTCCACCGAGGCTTCAAACTGCTCCCCGGTGAGCAGGTCGGCGCTGCGCAGGGGCCGGTACAGGGTGGGAATGGGCTTCATGGCCGCCCGCACCACCAGCGGCTCACCATTGCTGATGCCACCCTCAATACCCCCGGCGTTGTTGGTGGAGCGGTAAAAACCGCGGCGGGAGGGATCATAGAAGATTTCATCATGCACCTTTGAACCCGGGGCGGCCGCGGCGGCAAACCCGGCCCCCACCTCCACACCCTTAATGGCCTGGATGCTCATCAGCGCCCCGGCCAGGCGCCCGTCCAGCTTTCTGTCCCAGTGCACGTGGCTGCCCAGCCCCACTGGCAAGCCGTGGGCCCTTATTTCAAATACGCCTCCCAGGGAATCACCCGCCTGCCGGGCCCGGTCGATCTCCTCCACCATGGCGCTGCCCGCTGACGGTTCCCACGATTTTACAGGGCTGGCCTCGGCCCGGCCCCTGAGATCCTCCGGCGGCAGGCCAGGCGCAAGGGACGACACCTGGCCGATGCTAACCACGTAACCCACCACCTCAATGCCCAGTTCCTCCAGCAGCCGGCGGGCCGCAGTGCAGGCCGCCACCCTGGCCGCCGTTTCCCTGGCGCTGGAGCGCTCCAGTACGTTGCGAATATCCCGGTGGCCGTATTTCAAAGCCCCGGGCAGGTCGGCATGCCCGGGCCGGGGTCTGGTTACCACCCGGGCATCCAGGCGGGCCCCGGGGCCAGGGCTCATGATTTCGGACCAGTTGACCCAGTCCCGGTTTTCCACCTGCAGGCAAAGGGGGCTGCCCAGAGTGACGCCGCCCCTGACCCCGGCCAGGATGCGAGCCAGGTCCTGCTCAATTTGCATGCGCCCCCCCCGTCCGTAACCACCCTGGCGACGGGCCAGCTGGCTGTTAAGATATGCTTCATCCAGCGGCAGCCCTGCCGGCAGGCCCTCCACAATGGCGGTCAGGGCCTGGCCATGGGACTCCCCCGCGGTAAGATATCTGAGCACTCAGGCTCACCTCCTTGTTAAATTATCCCCAGAGACTGGTGTTTGTGTACCAGTTCAGGATTGAGGGCCCCCAAAACATAACTATGTAGGTGGCGACAGCTATAAAGGGCCCGAAGGGAACGGCCTCCTTCATTTTTTTCCGCCGCAGGGCCACCAGGCCCAGTCCCACAATGGCACCCAGCAGGAAGGAGATAAACAGCATTAACAATATTTGGGGCCAGCCCAGATACAGCCCAATCATGGCGGCCAACTTGATGTCGCCGCCGCCCATGCCGCCCCGGGAAACCACCGCGGTAAGCAGCAGCAGACCGCCTCCCACCGCCAGGCCCAGCAGGCCGCTAAGCAATAGTTCAAAGGACTGCAGCATAACCAGGGGCACCCCCAGGATCAGTCCGGCCAGCACCAGGCGGTTGGGAATGATTAAAAAATCCAGGTCGATGAAGATAATTGCCAGCAGCAGGGAAAAAAGCACCGCCGCCGCCAAGCCTCCCACAGTAAGGCCATATTTAAGGTAAATAGCCAAAAAGCCCAGACCACTGAGCACCTCCACCAGCGGGTAGCGCGGGGATATGGCGGCGCCGCAGTTGCGGCAGCGGCCCCTCAGCAGCACATAGCTCACTACCGGAAACAGATCCCGCCAGCCCAGGCGGGCCCCGCAGGCGCCGCAGGCCGAAGGAGGAAAAACAACGGACTGGTCCCGGGGAATACGATAAATGAGTACGTTAAGAAAACTTCCTATGACGGCACCAAGGATAAAAGCAAAAACACCAGCCGCCCAGATCACCACAAATCACCCTGGCCTTGCCCGAGATAATGCTCCAGGGCGCGCCGCATCACACCGGCCGGGGCCGCATGGCCCGTCCACAGGGCAAAGGACAGGGCGCCCTGATAAATTAGCATTTCCAGGCCGTCAACCACCCTGGCCCCGGCCATTTCCGCCCGGATCAAGAATTTGGTGCGCACCGGATTATACACCAGGTCACAAACCAGCCGGCCGGGCCGCAGAACAGCGAAGGGGAATTCCGGGGCCAGGTCAACCCCCGGATACATGCCCAGGGGGGTGCACTGCACAATCAGGTCGGCCAGACGGGCGGCGTTTACAAAATCGCTGCTCTGGGCGGTGCTGCCCGGGTCCCAGAACAAAAACTCCGCCCGGGCGGCTGTGTGCCCGGACAGCAGTTCAACCAGTTTCCCGGCCCGGCCAGGACTCCGGTTGACCACAGTAATAAGCTCCGCGCCGGCTAAAGCCAGCTGAACGGCCACCGCCCTGGCCGCCCCCCCGGCGCCTAAAAGCAAAACCCGCTTGCCCCCGGGAGTAAATCCAGCGCGCCGGGAAAGGGCTTCCACGAAGCCGGGCCCGTCGGTGTTGTGCCCCACCAGGTGGCCTGACCGGTTAACCACGGTATTCACCGCACCTATCAGGCGCGCCTCGGGACTGACCTCATCAAGGTGCCCCAGGACGGCCTCCTTGTGGGGAATGGTAACGTTTACCCCGGCCAGATGCAAGATCCGCAAGGCATCCACTGCCATCCCGAGATTTTCCGGCCGCACCGCAAAGGGAAGATAAACATAGTTAAGCCCCAGGGCGCCGAAGGCCGCATTATGCATCAGGGGCGAAAAGGAGTGCTCCACCGGGTGGCCAAAGAGGCCGCACACTCTGGTGGCGCCGTTTATTGCACTGATTACACCTGACATCCTACATCATCCTCAGCAAAAACCTCTTAACGTTCAACTGTTTTTTTCAGTCCCGCCAGCACCAGTTTTTCCAGGGGCCGGCCAATCAGCCTGGTGCCAATAAACTCTTTGCCCTCCATGGGGACAACCAGGATAGTGTACAGGCCCAGCAGATTGCCGCCCAGAACATCAGTGAAGATCTGATCGCCAATCACAGCAGTCTGCCCGGGAGTGGTGCCCAAAATCTCCATACCCCTTAAAAAAGGATAGCTCCGGGGCTTGACGGCCCTGTGTACAGCAGGAATGGCCAGGGGGGCGGTTAGCCTGCGCACCCGCTCCCGGCCGTTATTGGACACGACACACAGCCCAAATCCGGACTCCTGCAGCGCCCCGAGCCAGCGAACCACATGATCGGATACACAGTCGCAGTCACGGCGAACCAGGGTGTTGTCCAGGTCAAAGATAAGGCCCCGGATACCTTTGCTGCGCAGGTGATCAAAATCTATTTCGAACAGTGAAGAAACATACAGCCTGGGATAAAGCAACCTCAGCAAGCATTTAACCTCCGGTCAGGAAAATCTTAGGTCATTATAACTTTTTTGCTATATTTGCGCAATGCTCAGGAAGACTTGAGCACGCCCTCAATCTTTATGGCCACCGCCAAGTCCTCCGGGGTATTAACATTAAAAAAAGACTCCCGGGCCCGGGGCAGGGCTGCCAGTTCCTCCTCTTCAACATAGCATACCTTAAGTCCGGCAAAAAAGTCGGTTATTTTTAACCGGCCGTCTTTAAGGTTTTCCTCAATGGGCTCCAGGCAGGTCTGACCATAAACTGCGAACAGGGGCTCGGGATAGCCCCCAATCCGGGGCACAACAAGATCATAGCCCTCCCGCCGCCCCAGCAGGGCCAGGGCGATGGCCTCATCCAAAAAAGGCATGTCACAGGCCGCCACCAGTATGTACCGGGCGCCCGAGTGGATCAGTCCGGTATAAATGCCCCCCAGGGGGCCACGGCCGGGATAGATATCGCTGACCACAGGGTAGCCCAGGGGGTGGTAAAGCTCAAGGTCATTGCTGATGATCATGATGTTACCGGTAATTCCTTTTAAGATGCCGGCCACCCTTTCAATAATGGGCTGACCGTCAATCTTGAGCATAGCCTTGGCCTGACCCATGCGCCGGTTTTTACCCCCGGCCAGAATCACCCCGGCAATACACATTAAAAGCCCCCCCGACCCAGCAACTTTTCAACTGCCACCAGGACATCTTCCGGAGTGGCAGCCAAATCATCCCCGCCGCCATTACCACAGTCAGGCCGGTTGAACGAGACTTCATTCAGAGGGGGATTCAACCCCCTCTGAATGTTAGCCGAGTCCATACTGGACTTAACCGCCCTTTGAAACCCGCCGCCTACAGAGGCGGGGGTCTTAGGGCGGATTAGTTCAGTGATAATCACAACGGGGATTTTCAGGCCCAGGGCGGC
The DNA here is from genome assembly GCA_040753155.1 of Bacillota bacterium. Classification (GTDB taxonomy): domain Bacteria; phylum Bacillota; class Desulfotomaculia; order Desulfotomaculales; family JBFMEU01; genus JBFMEU01. The sequence goes on along the minus strand of JBFMEU010000046.1, from coordinate 5,583 downwards.
CTTAATTTTTGAGCTGGTGTCAGTTGAACCACTATCCCTGGTTACAACCACCCCGGCCCGGTACGCCCTGAAAATGGCCTGGTTAAGCTTAACCGAGAATGGCCCCTGGAGGGCGACCAGGTCCCGGGGAGCCATACCCAAATCCTGACACTTTTTAACAATCCGGTGCTCCGGGAGGATGCGCACCACAATACGCCTGTTCTTGGTTTCCGGCGCCCGAAGAAATACTTCCAGATTATTACTGCCGGTGGTCAAAAAAATGGTACCGGCCAGACCTCCGGCCAGCCTGGCTGCCTCCTCCCACGAATTCACCCGGTGGATCAGGCTGTGCTCCGGCAGGGAGGTTGCCGACCGGGCATATCTGATGTAGCTGATACCCTTATCACGGGCCACTTTCCGGGCTATGTCCGACAGCTGCCCCGGCCAGGGGTGGGTGGCGTCAAGGATCAGCCGCACTCCGCTGGCCGCAATTGCGCCGGCCAGCTCCTGTTCCATGTTCAGCGGGTCTGATGGTATAAACACTTCATCAATACCCCGGCTGCCCAGGACAGTTTTGCCGTACTCGGTTACAGCAGCGGCCATAACCATGTAACCTCTATTTTTCAGAGCGGTTATTATTTCCCGGGCCTCTTTGGTCCCGTATAAAACCATTAACACTCCCTTTAGACCTCCCGCGGCAAGGCAAATTTAATAAACATAACTTGGATAAGCACCAGAACCCCCGGACCGGCCATATTATTAAAATACCGCGCCCTATTTGACGGGGGGAATAATAATGCTCATCAGTTTATGGGCTTTTGCCGTTTTGTCTGTAATCAACGGAATGCTTGTCCTGGTTTCTTATATTACCCATAACACTTTTCCGCAGCCCTTGTCTGAAGAAGAAGAAGCCCGATTCCTCAAGCTGCTGGCCAATGGCAACGAGGAGGCCAGGAACGTGCTGGTGGAACATAACTTGCGTCTGGTCGCCCACATTGTAAAAAAATTCGACAACACGGGTGAAGATAATGACGATTTAATCTCCATCGGCGCCATCGGCCTGATCAAGGCCATCAATACTTACAACCTGGAAAAGGGATCCCGCCTTGCCACTTATGCTGCCCGCTGCATAGAAAATGAAATCCTGATGCATCTGCGCCTGGCAAAAAAAATCCGCTCCGAGGTGTCTTTATACGACCCGGTTGGGTTTGACCGGGAAGGCAACGAAATAACCCTGATTGATATTTTGGGCACCCACCCGGAAATTGTTCCGGAGATTGTTGAAAACAAACTGGACCAAACAAATCTGCTGAAAAAAATTGAGCGGCTCAGCTTGCGGGAAAAAAAAGTGCTCCAGCTTCGCTTCGGCCTCAATAATAAGCGCCGGCAAACCCAACGTGAAATAGCCCGGACCATGGGAATTTCCCGCTCCTATGTCAGCCGTATTGAAAAGCGGGCCCTGGCCAAGCTGGTCAAGGATTTCAACCCGGAAATCAACAACAAGTCAAAACCCTAAATCGACAGGCTATCCTGCCATAAGGTACTGTCGACTAATTCATCCATCGGAACCCGCTTTTGCAAAAGCTTCATGGCCATCATTTGCTCCTGGAGCGACTCCAGTTGGCCAACATCGGGCTGCAGGTTGTTAAAGCTAATTCTCCCGCTGGACAAACACTCTATAGTCCAATCCCGGGCCACCCCCAGATGGCTGCTGGCAATAGAGGCGGCGAATTTTTTATCCCTCTGGAGGGTTTCACCGGCCACCCGAATACCTCTTACCAGATGAACAACATCGTCTCTGCTGAATTCTAAAAAGCAGTTGGTAAAAACCAGGCAGCAGCAGATATGATTTGGCCAGATGTCCTTGCTCCAGGCCAGGACCCTGCCCCTGCCCGTCAGGTCGGCCTCGGTGATGAAAGGCTCGGGCCCCATGAAACCGTCCAGTTCGCCATAAGCAAGGTTGCTGAGCATGGTCGAAGGGTGGACGGAAACTGTTTTTACCGAAGGGGCCAGGTGGTCAAGCTCGAGGTCCAGCATCATTTTTTTCAACAAGATGTTGTGGGTGGAATACTTGTGTGGTACGGCAATCAGGGGGCTGGCCGACAATAGCTGATCTGGTTTATAGGCCTGCGAACCCGGGGGCGCCACCAGACCCACCCCCTCATGGTGGCCCAGAGCCACTATTCTAATGGGCACCCCCTCCTGTCTTAACCAGAGGGCCAGGGGCGCCATTACAAAGGCGCCGTCCAGTCTCCCCTGCTGCAAAGACTCGGACAGTTCATGCCAGGTAAGGAATTTTACCGGTTCCATCTCAGACGCTGTGGAAATGGTCAGGCCCAACTCTTTGGCCGCCAGCAGGGTCAGGTGGTGGAAGGTCGGCATGTAGCCAATTCTCACCGACTGCTGGAAAACTTTGGCCAGCAAATCCCGCTCATGCTCCCTGGTTACCTGAACAACGAATGAACAGGCAGCATCCCCCCTGGCACTGCAGGCAACCTCCGTGCATTCCACATCTGTTTCCGCCAGGCGCCCCACCAGGCCGGCCAGAAAGCCTCTCGCAAAGCTGTCCACCGGGTGGTTTGATTTTCCGGTGCTGCCCTGGAGCAGGTTCTTACCCACAAACACAGCCCGGCCTTTACCATAGTCATAACTCTTCAGCGAAAGCAGGCCCAGGCCTGTCCGGCCAAACTCGGTCAGGCCCTCCTCCAGGCTGCCGGTAATTTTCATGGCGTGCTTGCGGCCGATGCTTTCAATTAGGCCGGGGAACAGCGCCTCGGCCTCCTCGGTGAAAGTTTTGATAAGTCCAACAACTTTTTCACGGGAAAAAACAACCCGATATTTTTCCTGGGCGGGATAAAGAGAAAAGTAACAGCCCTTGACGGGATTATAGCTCTCCAACTCATAGTCATAATGAATGCCGGTACAACGTTTGATCAAGGCCATAAACAGTTCGGCCCTCCGGCAGGCGGAAATGCCCTGCTGGTCCATCAGGCCGCTGGCCGTTTCATAGGGGCAGCCCGGAGCCACATACACTCCCACCTTGTCATTTTCCCGCTCAAACAGCTCAATTGAACTCTGCCTCATAAAAGTACGAATGGCAGGCTGATACACATACCAGCGGCAAGCATCGATGGCCCGGTCAAACATGCGCCAGCGAATTCCCCAGTAACTAAACACCTGCTCCAGGCAGAAGTCAGCGGCAACTTCACCCAGCCAGCCTTCCTGCACCAGGTTCCAGCTAACCTTGTCCAGGGCGTAAAGCCAGAAATTCATCACATCACGCTCAATTCGCAGCCGCTCCTGAAGCTCGGCTACAGTGGCCTCACATACAACATCAGGCACATTTAACACCACCTCAAGTATTCTAATTCACTTGTTAACTCTTTAGAACCGGGGGTCTCCTGCCGGGAGATGATAAAAAGACCTGTTTTCCGAACAACGAAAACAGGCTTATTTTGCTCAATTATATCTCTTTCTTCAGCTGGATGCAATAATTGCCGTTACTATTCAGGTATTCAGAATTCAGGGGTCAGAATTCAGAATAACCGTATATCTCATACTTCGGAAACGCCATGGATAAACAATAAACCGCAAGTACAAACAGGTGCGCCTTCTGCCATACCAGTAAATCTTCAAATGTTTTCGCTGGCTTTCTCATTCTGACTCCTGACTCCTGACTCCTGAGTAGTTACTAATTGCCTTGGCCCGCCATTTTTTACTAAAAATTACCACGCCGAAAACCCCCAAAAACTAGACAAGTTGTCGTATAATTGGTAGTGAAGGGGGGTGTACGAAACGCAAGTAAAAGGTTTTATAATATGGACAGGCTTCCGGATCCACTAAACTTCCGAAAGGGGAACTTCAAATGAACATGATTAAAAGATTCGGCAAAATGACAGTGGTATCCATTCTGGCTCTGGGCCTGATGCTGACAGTTCAGGCCAACATGGCTCCGGCGCATGCCCTGAACAGCACATACACCCTTAATTATAAAGTGGTTTACAACAACGCCAACACGCAGACCCTGTCGGCGGGTGATTATACCACTTACCGGATTCCCGGAACAAATATCGTGGTACGGGTTAAGGTGGTTAAAAACCAAATTCAGCCCAAGCCCCAGCCCAAGCCAACTCCACCACCACAGCAGCCAACGCCGACACCGCCCCAGCAACCGGCGCCAACTCCGCCCCAGCAGCAGCCGTCCCAGCCTTCAGCCCTGACGGCAGATGAGCAGCGGATGTACCAGCTTGTTAACGAAGAAAGGGCCAAGCAGGGACTAAAGCCCCTGGCAGTTGACATGGAACTGGTTAAGCTGGCCAGACTGAAGGCCAAGGATATGATCGATAATAATTATTTCTCACATACCTCACCCACTTATGGATCACCTTTCGACATGATGAAGAATGCCGGCATAAGCTTCCGTACAGCCGGTGAAAACCTGGCCGGGGCAAACACCGTGGAACGGGCTCATACAAACTTGATGAACTCACCCGGTCACCGCGCCAACATCCTTAATTCAAGCTTCACCTCAGCAGGCATCGGGGTTGTTAACGGGGGGCCATACGGCAAGATGTTTGTACAATTATTCAAGGGTTGAGCATAAATCTAACCCCGGCAACAGATAATACGGCAAGAATTAATTTTGCCGGGGAGGTTGGATTTTGGAAGAACAAAGAATTACCGTTTACACCACACCCACCTGACCCCATTGCAATACCGTGAAAGAGTTTCTTTCACAGAAAGGCGTCAGCTTTGTGGAGCAAAACGTGGCGGCCGATAAAAACGCCCGGGAAGAAATGGTGCAAAAAACAGGGCGTCTGGCTGTTCCAACCATAGCGGTAGGCAACCAGGTAGTTGTAGGCTTTGACCGCCGGCGGCTGGAAGAGTTGCTGCAGTAAAAGGGCAAGTTGTTAAAAAGAACAGGCTAAATTAGCTCAACCCAAAAGAGGGACAGGCAACATTTTCGCTAAAGCGAAAATGTTGCCTGTCCCTCTTTATTAGTACTTTTTATTATAGCAACTGGTCAAGTTTTTTGGCCAGCACGTTCTTGGGTGTGTAGCCGACCATCTGACCGGCCACCTTGCCGTCCTTAAACATAATCAGGGTCGGGATGCTCATGACACCAAACTTCTGGGCCAAATCTCTGTTATGGTCAACATTAACCTTGACCACCTTGACCTTGCCCTCATATTCTTTGGACACGTCATCTAAAATGGGCGCCATACTGCGGCAGGGGCCGCACCAGGGCGCCCAAAAGTCTACCAGGACCGGCTGGGTTGAGTTGATAACTTCATTTTCAAAACTGTCTTCATTTAATTCAATGGCCATTTTCAAATCGCCTCCACATAAATATTACAATACCGCCCCCAAATTCAGATTACAGTTGCGCCATGCGGGCAGGTAACGGTATTTGAATTGATATTGCATTATTGTAATATAAATCTAACCTGCTTTCAACTGCCAGTTGGACAGGTATACGGCTTGAACGAGACTTCATTCAGAGGGGGATTCAACCCCCTCTGAATGTTAGCCGAGTCCATACTGGACTTAACCGCCCTTTGAAACCCGCCGCCTACAGAGGCGGGGGTCTTAGGGCGGATTAGT
>JBFMEU010000045.1:0-21360 GCA_040753155.1 Bacillota bacterium | reverse complement strand
CAGAATCCCGTCAGGCGCTCAGGTTGGTCTCCACCAGAGCCCTATCCTCCTGACGGGTAAGAGCCATTAATAGCTTAACCGGTTATAGCGGGATCAAACCGTTTACACGGATTTATTTACACTCCCGAAATTTTTAAATCCACACATGTTTAGACACACAAAAAGTATGCATCTTATAGAAGCCGGTGTAAATCTTATTTATATAAGAGATCTTTTAGGTCATGTAAATGTTACAACAACAGAAATTTACGCAAGGGCTAATTCAGAATTAAAACGCAAGGCGTTAGAGTCTGCTTATCCGGAAATTTTAATTCAGGATGTTCCAATATGGGAAGAGGATATTGATCTCATGAAATGGCTGCAGGACTTCTGCCGATAAAGATTATGGAAAGATTTTTGACACCTAATATGAGTTACAGTTATGTTTTGTCAAAAGTCTTTCCATAACAAAAAACTTTCGATAATTGCCGACCCCAGGAGGGCCAAGCAGAACCAGATTGTAAGCCTGCTCCAGCCAGTGAAGTTCCTTAAGCTGATTTAGCTGCTTTTGGCTCAAGCTTTTTTGTTCGCTGATATCAAATGTCTCCAGCGTCTTGTACTCTGGAAATGCAGCCCATTTGAGCTGCTTTTCCAGACGACGTTTTTCCCGGGTGGTTACCTCATAAACTACCAGTTGATAGAGAAACTCTTGGTAGGTTAAATTATTACCTTGGGCGCTTAGTAATAGTTCATCCAAAATGCCGGCTGCGGCCGGTATGTTTAGTGCAGTCATATGCTGCTTAATGAGGGATAAGCCGGGTTCCATCAAACCCCTCCTGCCGGTGAAATTTTGTAGTTACTCAAATCTCGCACTGCTGGTTTAATATTTAGTTTGTAGCTGTTTGCCGGGTCAATGGTTTTAATCTCCGATGGTGAGAACGTTTCAACTGTAGAGATAGCTTTTTGCCGGAAGTAATCAACAGCATCACCAAAATCACTGGCGCTGAAAAGTTTGTTTTTCAAACAATAATGCAAAGCCTTTTCTATCACTGTCTTTTCTGTATTCTGGATCGCATTTAAGTGACTTAATCTCGTAATACATTTTCCACCTTTCGCTACTGTGCATAATTTCCTCCGGTCATGATGAAGTGGTTTTTAATTTCCAACTCCATCATAGCCTAAAAGGAGGATTCTGGTATATAGTGTTCATTCTTATTTGTTGAAATCTGTTCATTCTATTTTATCAGTTACACCGTTGCCGCCGGGATCTCGATGAGGGCGGCTGGCATCCTTTAAGTGGGGATGATACATCAGAGTTTCTTAAGCGTCTTGTGTTCCGTAGTTAAAAGAAACTGGTGGAAATGTTGGCGAAAAAATGGTATGTTTTTGTGAAAGCAAAAAACAACCATATCTCCCAACAACCACCAGCAAGATGATAATAACATTAAGAATTTCCCAAGTCATCAATTTCAAAAAACGGCTTCCTCGGGAAATCCAGGTGTTCAGTGAAGAGGAACTCCAAGAGTTCATTGTCCGGGGTGCCGTGGTCAGGAAAAAGAAACAATACCTCTTGTTCATTCACACCACCGCCAAATCAGCATCGAATGCCTCGTGTTGCGCATGACTGACGGCCAATACCGGATCATCTGGCCGTCCTTCAAACTCCCCCGCCGTCCCTATCCGGTCTTTGTGTATCTTTGTGCCGCCGCCTTGTATTTGTCCAGCGGGGAAAGCATGCGGGCCACCGCTGAAAAAACCAGCAAGACCTTTGGTTTGGGGGCTTTCAGCCACAGCACCATTTCCCGGTTCCTAAACCAGAATATACCAGATCTTGCCCTACTTGCTCGGTTATGGAGTGCAGATCGCCAACGACTGGGGCGTTGGTGAGTCTCGGGTTACCCGGCGCCGGCATTGGCAAGAAGCACTCTGAGAAAAGGCTCGCCAGCTTTGCCGGTTGATTGACCCGGTTCTGCGGTCGTCGCCGGAATTCGGTGCTTGGCTGGCCTGTCGATACTGGGAGGATACCAACAGATTCATCGTTTAGGTCGGGATTTTTTTCATAAAGAGCTGTGCTGCACCAAGTTGCCCGCTACACTCAAGGTGAGGAGGTGATGGCCATGCGGCGCAGCAAAATCGAGGAAATACCGGTCGGCGCGATACAGGGCAACAGCATCTTGGCCGTCTCGGTGGGCCACCGGGAACTGGAGCGCTGCGAGCGGACTATCCGGGAATACGGGCTGCTCAACCCGGTGGTGGTCCAAAAGTGTGCCGGAGAGCACTACCAGGTACTGCCCGGCGAATGCAAACGGATGGTGCTGGCCCGAATGCGCCGGCGCACGGTTCCGGCGGTGGTGTTGGAGAGTTTGGCAGAACCGGAAGCCACCCGCCTGGTTTTGTTGCTGTCTTCGCTGCAGCGCAGCCCGAACGCTTTGAGCGAAGGGCTTTTGCTCAAGGAACTTTGCCGGGACGGCCGGCATACCCAGGTCGAGGCGGCCTTGATGGTCGGCCGTTCGGTCAGTTGGGTCAACAAGCGATTGGCGCTGGCCGAACGGCTGGCCGTCGGCGTAGTGGAACTGGTCCGGGCGGGGCGGTTATGCCCCCCATACCGCCCAGGAAATCGCCCGACTGCCCGGCGCGGTGCAGCAAACCATGGCCAACAAAGTGATCACCGAGCGTTTCCCAAATCGATGGCGGAACGCTTGGTCAGCACCTACAACAACCCCGAAATCCCTGAGGAAATCAAAAAATCGGTTTTGGGAAATCCCCGGGCTGTGCTTTCGTTGCTGGCCAAAGTGCAAAAGTCCCGCAGTCCCAAGGCCGGGAAGGAAGCCGACCCCCGGTCCCTGGCGCGGCACAGGCTCCAGAACGCCTTGGCCCTGCTTTGCCGGCTGACGGGGGAGGCGGAAGGACTTTGCGCCGGTCTGCCGTTACGGAACAAGCAGGCTTTAGGTCCTATGCTGCTGCAGTGCGCGCAAGCGCTGGAACGGTTCGGCCGACTGGCCCGCAGTCATGAACCAAGCGGTTTTTCCCCGGGTAACAAGTGATAACAAGTGAGGTGCCTGGCACCTTACCCGGTTTGGCACCTTACCCGGTTATGACGAGCTGTAGACAGCGAAACCCCGCCCAGCAGCGGGGTTGCAGGATATCCTACCGGGACGGCGCCCCCCGGTATCGCCGGCAACGCGCAATGGTCTGAAGTCAGTGGCCACGGCTCCAGACGAAGAAACTTGACCCTCCCCGCGGGGGACTAAACACGGGAGGCACACAGCACCGCACAAACGGCGGCATCCGCTGGGACCGCTCAAACAACCCGCGCCGGCGCAACGCCACTTAACTTGAGACGCGCCTGTCAGCGTACGGGACAGGCACGTCAGGGGTACTCTATTTTATTCTACATACATGGCCAATACACCCGGTACCGCCAGGTTCCAGCCAGCTACAGACTCATATTCGAATTTCCCTGAAACAGTCCCCCAGATTGTAATTACATCTTCTTCATACACATCCGCAGTACCGTCATAAAAAACTGCTACCTCATCCGTCCAAACGCCATATCCAAGATCAGTAATCGATAGAAGCATAAATGTCTGTCCTGCGTCTTCCTGTATTTGCATTATTTGACCCCGGAGTTTCACATTCCGGCCGGCCAGAGCATCAGGATTTTTATTTAAAACTTTATAATTCATTACCTCACAGCTATTTTTAAAGTCAGCAATTTCCTGTTGTTTTTTCTTTTTTTCATATTCCTGTTGTTTGGTTCCTATTTCACTTTTTAATGCAATAGCTTCTTGCATATCCGGATTCAATTTTAAAGCATTATCCACTTCTGCCAGTGCTGCCTCAAAAGAATTAGTTTCAAGACTGCTCTTAGCACTCGCTAAATGATTGTTCGCTTGTATCGTTTTAACCTCTTTTATTTTTGTTTGAGCGTCTTCATAATTCGGGTCATCAGGTATTACCTTACTTAAGAAATCAAGAGCCGGATCATAGCTTTGATTATTATACTGCTCCACCCCTACAGCATAGGCCTCTTGGGATGCTTCAAGTGGATCTTTCTGCTCCACTGCAGGCGTGTTTGAATTATTGCCGGTGGTGCTATCATCGGTGGGTATGAATATCCCTATTAAAAACAACCCGATAAATATATAACCTATCACAGCAACAACCTTTTTCCACGCCTTCCCCGACCTAAAGCCTGGTACCTTTGACTTTTTTATTTCCTGTTCAAATTCAGGCTTTAATTCAGGCTTTAATTCATCCGTCATCAGATAGCTACCCCCTTTTAAGAACTTTAGTTAAAAAATTCATTAAATTAACCCCAATTCCTGCTTTTCGACAAAACATTACATATTTCAACAAAAGAAAAAACCCCGGCTCATTCCGGGGTATCCTGCATTGGTTTCCTCCACTTTTCATATTTCATCACATCTTCTTCCAAGTATAGCGGCAGCGAACCGTCGTGAACCCATATTGCCGGTTCCGGGAAATCACTGTGCCGGGCTTCCCAGTTGTTCACTACCTGCCGGGATACGCCCCACCTCTTGGCCATGTCAGCCTTAGACATGAGTGGGGGAACTTTTTTGCGTCCCATTATCTCCACCCCAACATTAGTTTTCTTACAAATGCCGAAACAGAGCAGTTTTGTCAAAAGAGGAAAAAATTAAAACAATGGTATAATGGCTTTAAATGTATTAACTCTCAGGTCTGGCGGGAAGAGTAAAGTAGGAACTGCTACAAGTAGAGCTGAAGCCGCTTGTAAACGGTAAAATAAAAGGGATGAATTTCGGCCGATAAAAACGGATGATTTTTCCCACAACCTGTAAAGTCAACGGATGGTATACTTGTCTGGTTGACAGAAAGGGAGTGGAGATCATTGACGGGGTGGAAAATGTACAGCGAAATTCATCAACTAAAGAGCATGGGATTCAACAAATCACAAGTGGCGCAGAGCAGATATTCTTACCAGACCCCAGTGTCTTAAAACCATCGCGAAGCGATTTCGTTCTTCCATCAAAAAGACTAATCTTGTCAACGAAACGTGACTTAAAGTCTTGTCCCTGCCTTTGCTTTTTAAGACCCCAAAAGGGACAGGCTACTATTTTCGCTTTGCGAAAATAGTAGCCTGTCCCTTTTGGGGTTTTTTACTTGGACTCCCCCTTGCTGACAGTAAGAACCCCGATTATTGATTTGGCATCGCAAATGACACCGCTGGCAATCATCTCCAGGCACTGCTCCAGGGGTACCTTTTCCACCTGGATAAATTCGTCTTCATCCGTTTGCTGTCCCTTGAACTCCAGGTTCCGGGCCAGGTAGAGGTGCATCTCCTCAGTACAGAAACCGGGGGTTGAATAAAACCGGCACAAAAACTCCCACTCCGCGGCCTCTGCCCCGGTTTCCTCCCGCAACTCCCGCCGGGCACAGCTCAAGGGATCTTCCCCGGACTCAATTTTACCGGCCGGTATTTCCAGTGACTCTTTGCCAATGGGGTACCTGTACTGGCGCACCAGCACCAGTTCGCCGCCGGAGGTCAGGGCTGTCACCGCAACGGCCCCGGAATACTCCACTACTTCCCGCCTGGCCAACTTGCCGTCGGGCAACTCCACATCATCCAGGCGCAAATTAATAATCTTGCCACTGTAAATAATCCTGGAGGCTAATTTCTTTTCCCCAAGCCGCAACTTTCCATCACTTCCTTGTCCTTCGCCGTCCTTCGCCCCCGGGCGCCACATAACCAGGGCTCCGGGTGTTGCGCTTGGCCACCCTACAAACCGGCCAGGCGCTTCATATCCCAAATCGCCAGCCCCGGGATCAGGGCATAGTCCTCAGTGTGCAGGTGATTTCCGGCAGCGCTGTCAAACAACACATTGCCGGAGGCGGGAAACTCATCATCCCCAAACCACAACACAAAGGTAACCGGAACCTTGGGCAAAACAAATATTTCTACAGCCACATCACCCAGCTCAACCTCCCTGCCCCCCAACTGCGCCGCGGCCTCCTTTAGTTTGTCCGGATTGCCGGCAAATATTGAAACCAACGGCCTGATGTTCCGGTTGGCAAAGGGAGTTGCATAAACAAACCCGTTGGGCAGTTCTTTGTAGGATATTCTGGTTCCCTCCAGCGGCTCAGGGCCGGCCTGGGTCAAATAGTGTAAAATAATTATCTTAACGGCCAGGGGAACCTCGGTGCCACCGTCTGTCCCGCTGACCTGTCCGCCGGGATAGGTCACCCGGTACAATTTGCCCAGGTAGGGCACCTCAAAAACACTTTCCTCCCCTTTAAAGCTTACCAGGCTATTGTGAGCCATAACCCGGGGGTCCCCCGCCGCAAAATCCTCCAGGGCCACCTCATGGGCAGTGGTCAGATTGATTTGAGCAGCCATAATCAGCCTCCTTAATCTAATAGACTAAAGGTCAACATTAAACGCAACTTGTTTTTTGTTTCGCCACCGCACAAGCATTTCCTTCCCTAACCCGGCCGAATTCGAAACATTTTCAGGCATGCGAAAGTCTGGAGTGAGCGGTGCTAACGCCCTGCCTTAACGCCGGCAGCACTGAAGGTATACGGATACGGTAATTGATGAAACTTGTAGAAGGATTTTTTTGGACCAACAAGAATATTTTATTATAAGAATAAAAATTGCTGAAAGGATTGACTCCTTTGCCTGTCAAAGTGGGCATTCCCGCATCTTTATTATATTTTGCACATTACCCCATGTGGCAAACCTTCTTTGCAAAATTGGGGGCCGAGGTTATAACCACCGGAAAAACCAACCGGATCTTGCTGGACGAGGGCGTAAAGGAAGGTTTGGCTGATGCCTGCGTTCCGGTCAAGCTCTTTTTTGGCCACGCCATTGCCCTGAGGAACAAGGTTGACTACCTCTTTATCCCGCGGGTGGTGTGCCTGAATGGGAAAACCGTTTTTTGTCCCAAGTTTCTGGGCCTGCCGGACATGGTCAGGTATGGCCTGCCGGACATGCCTCCGGTTATCGACACCCGCTTGGACAGCAGGGACAAAAAGGATCGCATCTATAAATCCTTTTTGCGGCTGGGCAGTTTTTTAGGTGGTGGCTGGGCGGAAGTATCCAGGGCCTACCTCAGCGCCCTGCTCCAAAACCGGCGCTACAACAAACTGCTGCAGTCAGGACTGCAGCCCACGGAGGCCATGGCGGCGCTCAAGGGCCTTAAGCCCCCCGCGCCAATGGCCAGCCCCTCATTAACCTTTGCCGTTTTAGGCTACCCATACATTATTCATGACCGCTACATCAGCGTTGGCATCCTTGACAAACTGCGGGGCATGGGAATCAGGGCAATAACAACAGAAAACCTTCCCCCCGGGGCACTGGCCAGGATAAACACCGGGCTTGACAAAAGGATGTTCTGGACATACAGTGATATGGTCATCCGTGGGGCCCACTATGTATTGAACCGCCGTCTGGTGGACGGCGTTGTCCATGTTACCGTTTTCGGCTGTGGGCCCGACTCCCTGGTCAACATGTTTTTAGAGTATAAGGCCAGGGAACATCCGGGTATTCCGTACATCAATATAGCCGTGGATGAGCACACCGGGGAAGCCGGGCTCACCACCAGGCTGGAGGCCTTTGTGGATACGGTCCGGCGCAAGCGGGAGGTGATTCCCGGCCATGCGTAAAGTTACCTTCCCCCACATGGGTGAGTCGTGGCGAGCGTTTAAAATGCTGTTGGAGGACCTCGGCAACTTGGTGGTGCTGCCTCCCCGCCCCAGCAGGCGAACCCTTGACCTGGGGGTGAGGCACTCCCCGGAATTTGCCTGCCTGCCCCTGAAAATTTTAACCGGGACATATCTGGAAGCAGCAGCCCTGGGCGCCAATGTCATGGTTACCAGCGGCGGCGTGGGCCCTTGCCGGGCCGGGCAGTACGCCCAGCTGCACAAACGCATTCTGCACGGGCTGGGCCACCCGATAGAAATGATTGTTTTTGAACCTCCCCGCCTTTACCCGCTAAACTTTTTGCGCAACGTAAAAAAGCTTAATCCGGCCCGGCTTTCCTACCGCGCCGTGTACGAGTGCATCAAGCGGGGCTGGCACAAACTCAAGGCCCTGGACAACATTGAAAAGCTGACCCATATCATCAGACCCCGGGAAGTAAACCAGGGGTTGACCACCAGGGTGTACCGCCAAGCCCTGGAGTGGATAGACGAGGCCTATACCTACAGTCAAATTGATGAGGCCGAAAAGGCCGCCGCCGAGGCGCTAAATAACATTCCCCGAAAAAATAACCCTTCTATAGTCAAAATTGGCCTGGTAGGTGAAATATATGTGCTGCTGGAGCCGGCCAGCAACCTGGAAATTGAGGAAACCCTGGGCAACCTGGGGGTTGAGCTGGAGCGCTCCATGTTTCTTACCGGTTGGACCAGGGACAACACCTGGAACAAAACCACTGAGGGCCTTACGGTCAAGGAGGCTGCCTCACCTTACCTGCCTGAGCTTATTGGCGGCCACGGCCGTGACTCGATAGGACATACAATACTATACGCCAAACGGGGGTTTGATGGTATGATCCAGTTGGCGCCCTTTACCTGCATTCCGGAAATTGTGGCCTGCACCATCTTGACCAGGGTAAGCAAGGACTATAATATTCCGGTACTGACTTTCTTTTTAGACGAGCAAACCGGCAAGGCCGGTATGACCACCCGGCTGGAAGCCTTTGTAGACCTGTTGCTTAGAAAGAAGCAATTAGACAATAACCGGTGGAAGGAAAGCCATGAAAGCATATTTGGGAATTGACATAGGTTCTGTAAGTACAAACATCGTTGCCTTGGATGAAAAAAGCAAAGTGATTCGGGGCTTATATCTGCGCACCAGGGGGCAGCCTGTACAGGCCCTGCTGGAGAGCATGCGGCAAATGGTCGCCCAGCTCCCGGCCGGTACCAGAATCATGTCCGCCGGCGCCACCGGCAGCGGGCGCTACCTGGCCGGGGTGATAGTGGGCGCCGACGCCATTAAAAATGAAATAACAGCACATGCCGTAGCCGCCACCATGGTGATGCCCAATGTCCAAACAGTGCTGGAAATTGGCGGCCAGGACTCCAAAATAATAATTCTGCGCCAGGGCATCGTCACTGATTTTGCCATGAATACTGTTTGTGCGGCGGGGACAGGATCTTTTTTAGACCAGCAGGCTTCCCGCTTGAGCATCCCTATCACTGAGTTCGGCCATTTGGCCCTGCAGTCAACAATAGCGGTGCGGATTGCCGGGCGCTGCACAGTGTTTGCTGAATCAGACATGATTCATAAACAGCAGATGGGCCACCCGGTGCCCGATATCATCAACGGGCTTTGTGAGGCACTGGTGCGTAACTACTTAAATAATGTGGGCAAGGGCAAGGAAATCCTGCCTCCCATTATGTTCCAGGGAGGCGTGGCGGCCAATACCGGCATTGTGGCCGCCTTTGAGCGGGCACTGGAAATGCCTGTTATAGTGCCGGAGGAGCATCACATCATGGGGGCTATCGGCGCCGCGCAACTGGCCCGGGAGGAAGTCCGGCGCACCGGGCAAACCAGGTTTAAGGGGTTTGCCATTACCAGCCTGTCCTACCGCACCGGCAGCTTTGAGTGCGATGGCTGTCCCAATGCCTGTGAAATAGCTGAAATATTTGAAGACCAAAGGGTCATCGGCCGCTGGGGCGCCCGCTGTCCCCGCTGGGACATAGTTGAGGGGGAATCATAACTTGCCTGAAGAAACAGCCAGAATCCTTGCCTCAGGTTTGCAAATCATTATTCTAGCCTTTATGGTGGTTTCAGGTTTTTGGGCGGCCCGCGATGCCCGCAAAAGGGGCAGAACGATGGTAGAGGCGTTTATCTGGGGCCTTTTTGTGGCCAGTTTTTTTCTGGTTGGCCTCATTTCCTACCTGCTGTTAAGAAACAGACTCTACCAGGAATAGATCAGCAAGCAAAAAATCCAAGCTCAAATTTAGCACCCTCACTGGAAGGCTTTTTTGTATGCTAAGGACTATACCCATGTATACTACCATTTACACAAAAAACGTGCGCTCATTCAGTTCCCTTTGCGCGCGCGTTTAATACTTTTTACATCTGCCCCGGCCATAAATATGGCCGGTATACTTTTGCAAAGAATACACTTAAACACTGTGCCTGGCAACGGAAGACAAACACTGGTACAAATATTGCATTTCATCATAGGTTAAAATTTAAAAGACACACTTTTTTAAATATTTTGTATGCTGTCAGTTGCTTAGCTTGTAGTTTTGAGAAGGGGGAATTTGGTGGAAACTAAATCTTCACGTAAAGGATTTGTACATGTTTATACTGGCAACGGAAAAGGCAAAACAACCGCATCCCTTGGGCTGGCCCTGCGGGCACTGGGACACGGGCAGAGGGTGTTTATGCTTCAATTCATGAAAGGCAGTAAAGAGTACGGTGAACTAAAGGCGGCAGAAAAACACTTGCCCAATTTAATTGTTGTGCAAAGTGGCCTGGAAACCTTTGTCTGTAAGGAGCAGCCCTCCCTGAAAGACCTGGATTTAGCCAGGCAGGGTCTGGACATAGCAAAGAAAATCATTGCCGCCGGCCATTACGACATGGTTATTCTGGACGAAATTAATGTGGCCCTGGATTTTAACCTCATTCCCCTGGAAGAGGTTCTGGATTTGATTAAAAACAAGCCGGCCCGCCTGGAACTTGTGCTCACCGGCCGGTATGCGCCCCAGGAGGTAATTGACGCCGCCGACCTGGTAAGCGACGTTACCCTGGTAAAACATCCTTATTATCAGGGGGTTGAGGCCCGGGAAGGCATCGAGTATTAATGGGGAGGAGGACAATATGCTGGATGTAAACAAACTCATTACCGGTGACAGGCGGACAGCCGCCAAAATGATCACGGTCATCGAGAATGAGGCGCCGGAAAAACAGGCGCTTATGGCCCAGATTTATCCTCACACCGGCAGGGCTTATGTCCTGGGCATTACGGGCTCACCCGGCGCCGGCAAAAGCTCACTGGTTGACGAGATAATCAAAAAAATCAGGGGAGAAGATTTAAAGGCAGGGATAATTGCCGTTGACCCCACCTCACCCATCAGTGGCGGCGCCCTTCTGGGGGACCGGATCAGGATGCAGGAGCACACCCTGGACCGGGGCGTGTTCATTCGCAGCATGGGCGCCAGGGGCTGCCTGGGCGGCCTGGCCAGGGCGACCAAAGACGCTGTCAAAGTGCTGGACGCCTTCGGCTGCGACATGGTCCTGGTGGAAACAGTCGGGGTTGGCCAGAGCGAGTTGGACATTATGCACTATGCCGATACCACTGTAGTCGTCCTTACCCCCGGGTCCGGCGACCACATCCAGATTATTAAGGCCGGCATCATGGAAATTGCTGATTTGTTTGTAATCAACAAGGCTGATCTGGGCGGCGCCCGCCGGATTGCAAATGATGTCGAGGCCATGCTGGACATGAGCCCCAGGTCCAATGGCTGGCGGCCCCCGGTGCTAACCACCAGCACCATTGAAGTAAGCGGTCTGGATGAGCTGTGGGCTGGAATTAAGGCTCACCGCGACTATATCCGGAGCTCGGGGGTTTTGGAAGAGGCCACCAGGGAAAGACTCAAACTGGAAGTTGTGGAGGCAGTGGAGCAGGAGCTATTTAACCTGATCCTGGAGCGCACAAAATCAGACCGGCAAATGGGTTCCCTGCTGGATGAGGTAGTTCGGCGCAAGGTTGACCCCTACACGGCAGCCCGCCGGATATTGGACATGTTTATGCAAAACTAAGCACACTGGAAAGGAGAGATTTTACTATATGGTCAATGATAATATGAATGACATTAAAAATGCCAAAGAAAAATGGCTGGAGCAGCGGTCCCCATTAAAGGACCGGGACTTCAAGTACGAAACGGTTTCCGCCTTGCCTGTAAACGACCTTTACACACCCGCCGACATTGAGAATTTTGACTACCTGAAGGATCTGGGCTACCCCGGTCAGTACCCTTACACCAGGGGGGTTCAGGCCAATATGTACCGCGGCCGGCTCTGGACCATGCGTCAGTTCGCCGGCTTTGCCACCGCCGGGGAGTCCAACGAGAGGTACAAGTTCCTGCTGAAAAACGGGCAAACCGGACTCAGTGTGGCCTTTGACATGCCCACCATTATGGGCTATGACAGTGACCATCCCCGGTCTTTGGGTGAGGTTGGACGGGTTGGGGTGGCCATTGACAGCCTGCAGGATATGGAAACCCTGTTTAGCGGCATACCATTGGACCAGATCAGCACCTCCATGACCATCAATGCCCCGGCCTCCATTTTATGGTGCATGTACATTGCCACTGCTGAAAAGCAGGGAGTTTCCTCGGATAAATTAACCGGCACGATCCAAAACGACATATTGAAGGAATATATTGCCCAGAAATCCTGGATTTTTCCGCCAGAGCCTTCCATGCGTCTGATCACCAACATTTTTGAGTATGCCTGTAAGCACGTGCCCCGCTGGAATACAGTCAGCATCAGCGGCTACCACATCCGGGAGGCAGGCTCAACGGCAGTTCAGGAACTGGCCTTCACCCTGGCCGACGGCTTTGCCTATGTGGAGGCGGGCATGGCGGCAGGCCTGGACGTGGACGAATTCGCGCCCCGGCTGTCATTTTTCTTCAACTCCCACATTGACTTCTTTGAGGAAATTGCCAAGTACCGGGCGGCCCGGCGGATTTGGGCCCGCCGGATGAAAGAAAAGTACGGCGCCAGGAACCCCAAGTCCTGGCTGTGCCGATTTCACACCCAGACTGCCGGCTGCAGCCTGACTGCCCAGCAGCCGGAAAACAACATCATCCGCACCGCCTACGAGGCATTGGCGGCGGTTCTGGGAGGCACACAGTCATTGCACACCAATTCCATGGACGAGGTGCTGGCGCTGCCCACCGAAAAATCAGTTCAGATTGCCCTGCGCACCCAGCAAATTATAGCCTACGAGTCCGGTGCAGCCAACGTCATGGACCCCCTGGCCGGCTCCTACTTTGTAGAAGCTTTGACCAACAAAATGGAGGAAGAGGCGGAGAAATACTTTGCCGAGATCGACCGCCGGGGCGGTGTGCTGGCGGCCATTGACCAGAACTTCTTCCAACAGGAGATTGCTGACGCCGCCTACCACTTCCAGCGCACCGTGGACAAAGGGGCGCGGGTTGTGGTGGGAGTTAACAAGTTTGCTGACCCCAATGAACAAATTGAGATCGAAATTTTGAAGATTGACCCGGAAATCGAGCGCAAGCAGGTGGCCAAAGTCCAAAAGCTGCGCCAGGACAGAAACAACCTCCTGGTCCGGGAAAACCTGGATAAGCTGCGCCAGATCGCTCAGGGAACGGACAACATGATTCCCTACATTCTTGAGTGTGTCCGGTCTTACGCCACCGAGGGTGAAATAATTCAGACCATGCGGGAAGTCTTCGGTGAATACAAGGAAAAACCCATTTTCTAAACGAAGGAGGAGCACAGGACATGGCAAAAAAAATTCGCGTATTAGTTGCCAAGCCGGGGCTTGACGGGCATGACCGGGGCGCCAGGGTTATTGCCCGGGCCCTGCGGGACGCCGGCATGGAAGTGGTTTACACCGGGTTGCACCAGACCGCCGAGCAGGTGGTGGAAGCCGCCATCCAGGAAGATGTGGACGTGGTGGGCCTGAGCATTCTCAGCGGCGCCCACATGACCCTTTTTCCCCGGGTGTGTGAGCTGCTAAAAGAAAACGGGGCCGAAGACATTATGGTCATGGGCGGCGGCACCATACCCGACGACGACGTTGCCGAGCTCAAGGCCAAGGGCTGGGCCCGGGAGATTTTCACCCCCGGCGCCACTATCGAAACCATTGTGGACTGGATCCACGCCAACGTAAAAACCGACTAGCACTACAGCATAATTTAAGAGTAAGAGGAACCATGGGGACGGTTCAACCGTCCCCGGAGCGCAGCGAAGGCTGAAGGGAAGACGATGGAATCGTCCCTGTGGCGTAGCGGGCATGCTGTATTACTGGCAGCGGTTCAACCATGGTTGTTAACAGTTGCAGCCGCCATCCCCCTGCGCCTCCCCGGACCTCATTGCGGCTATCTCAGCCGGGCATTTCAGGGGATAGTCCACTTAACCGGGTGTATTAAAGTGTCTCCCTCACCTCACGCCTGAAGAGATTGCACAGACGCAGAGCTAATTTCACCAGGGGATGCCTGATCTGGTCCTTGAACAACCGGTTCTCTTCCGTTACCTGGTCCAGTTCCCGCCGGGTGATGCGCATGGACCGTTCCAGCTCCTCCCCGCTATCCAGAGCGTTTTTCAGGTCATTGCTTAGAATGTTTAGCTGCTCCCGCAGGTGCCTTTCACCCTGCAAATTCATATCCTGGTGACGCTCCAGGCGCCGCTTTAAATCCACCACCTCAGTTTGCAGCTCGGCCACCCGGATGGCCTGCTTTTCCTTTAACTCTGCCACCAGTGCTTTGTTTTCCCGATCTTTTTCCTTATATTGCTGCAGCTTGCCAAACAGGGACTCCAGGCTTGCCTGGGCCCGGCTTAACTTTTCCCGGGCCAGGGCCAAATCATCATCCCGGTCCCTGGCCCGCCTGACCCATAACCGGCACTGGTGCAGAATGCTGTTGGCCTTATTCTCAAGTTTATGTAGATGTTCTTTATAGCGGTAGATTTCCCTTTTCCGCAAGGACAGCAGGAGGTCTTTCTCAGCCATTTGCGTCAGTATGGTATCCTGCCTGGACAGGTCCTCCATGCGCAGGGCCAGGGCCGCGGCTGTTTCCCGGTGGGCTGCGGCCACCTCATTGAGCTGGTTCATCAACTGTTCGTTTTTGTACTGCCACTTGCGGCGGTCCTGAATCCACCTGCGGCGCTGCTTGTTCAAAACCCCCAGGTATCGCTTGAGCTGGGCCTCGTACATAATTCTGGCGGAAGCGTTATAACACCAGATTCCCTCCCCCATTTGCTCAAAGTAGGGATATTTTTTCAGCACTTCCTCAAGCACTTTAAGGTCCGTGGGACGCCATTCTTTGATCACCCCATGCAGCTGGAGCAATGACAAACCCCCGGGATGAAGCTTCATGGCCTTAATTACCATCTGCTTGAGGGAATACCTGCTGTTCTCAACCTCCCATTCCGTCAGCCCCCAGTAGCCATTATCCAACTGCACAAAGCGCCCGTCGGAAATTAAGCTGGCCTCCTCGGAAACCATCTTGCGCTTTTTCTTTTTGGCATTGTTCTTAAAAACCTCCTTCAAGCTAAGAGGTTGTTGACGCTTTAACAACAGGCCGTAAAACTGATCATTTTCCCGGTGTCCCTCCAGGACAAGGAACCATTGCTGCTTGTCAGTGCGGCTAAAGCACTGGTGCTGCTCCAGGCATAAGCTGGTTTTCTCTTCCACTTGAGAGATTGAATAATCCTGCAGCATCTTTTTTTGGACATGGGGCGCCAATTCCGCCACAGTAAGGGCCTCGAAAAAGAACAGGGTTTTTTTGAGCACATCCGTAAGTGAGTTTAGCTTTCCGTTCATAATGGGCCTGATCATCCTCCCAATTATGTAATTTAATCACATTTATGGTATTGTATTATTTACCGTTACCCTGCTGTTTACCTGCTTGATTTTATTATTTTTTGTTATTTTTTTCCAACTTAATTCTACAGTTTATAACTTTTTTTATATGGTTAGTTACCACTAATTAACTTGTATACATAAGCCAAGTTGTCTATAATGTAAAAATAAGCGCTTGCTCCTCGCGCAGGTGTGGGAAATATAACTGCCCCACTGTCGACTGAACTTAGGAGTGTCTATTTATGCCAACAGAACAACTCAGGACCCTGGAACCAGCAACTATTCAAACCCCCCGGGGGTTGATTGTTTTAGAAGGACCCGTTCGGGGTGATTACATTAATAGCCTGGAATTGGAAGAGAAACTGGACAATTTCCGCCCGCCCCCGAAACAAAAAAAGGCCCTCATAAAGATTGCCGATTCCCCGGACGGGCAGGTTTATCTAGCCAGACACGAGAAAACAATCATTGCTTATATTAGTTTCCACTTCCCTGATGAATTCAGCCGCTGGAGCAAACACCCCGCCATTTTGGAACTGGGGGCGATTGAGGTTAGCCCCAACTGGCGCAACATCAGCCTGGGCAAGCGCCTGCTAAATTTCTCCTTCCAGAACCCCTTAATGGAAGACATGATCGTTATCACCATTGAATACTGCTGGCACTGGGACCTGGACAGCACGAGGTTGGACATCTGGGAATACCAGCGAATGCTGGCCAGGTTGTTCGGAAGCGTGGGCTTTGAGCGCATTCTAACCGATGACCCGGATATCCTGGAGCACATCTGTAATGTGCTGATGGCCCGCATCGGTAAAAATGCGCCCCCTGTGCAGGTCAAGATGTTTTACGACTTGCAGTTTGTGGGGGGGCAAAAGCCAGATCGGTAAAAAAAGTCGATATGGTATAAAATAACTAATGGGGACAGCTCTATGCCCGGTTGGCAAATCACTGTCCCCATGTTAATTTACCTGAGACTGTAATTAGGCGCCTCCTTGGTAATCAACACATCGTGGGGGTGGCTCTCCCGCAGACCGGCGGGGGTGATGCGGGTAAACTTAGTTTTGGTTTTGAGTTCCTCAATATTCTTAACCCCGCAATAGCCCATCCCGGCCCTGAGACCCCCAATTAGCTGAAAGATGGTATCGGCAACAGTACCCCTGTAGGGAACCCTGCCTTCCACCCCCTCGGGCACGAGCTTTTTCAAATCCTCCTGGAAATACCGGTCTTTACTGCCCTGTTTCATGGCCCCCAGGGACCCCATGCCCCGGTACACCTTATAGGTGCGCCCCTGGTAAATTTCTGTATCACCTGGGCTCTCCTCGGTACCGGCCAGCAAACTGCCCAACATCACAACATCAGCGCCGACAGCAATGGCCTTGGTTATGTCACCCGAATATTTAATACCCCCATCTGCGACTACAGGTATGCCGTAACTCCTCGCCTCTTCAGCACATTCATAAACTGCGGTAATCTGGGGCACCCCGGCCCCGGCCACAACCCTGGTGGTGCAGATTGACCCCGGGCCTATACCTACCTTTACGGCGTCGGCGCCGGCCTTAATCAGATCCCTGGTCCCCTCGGCCGTGGCAACATTGCCGGCCATCACCTGGCAGTCCGGATGCCTTTTCTTGATCGCTCTGACGGTATCAATAACACCCCTGGAGTGGCCATGGGCAGTATCCACCACCAGCAGATCCACCTGGGCATTGATTAACGTATCCACCCGGTCCGTGGTATCGGCGCCAACCCCTACCGCGGCGCCCACCAGCAGGCGACCCCGCTCATCTTTGGCTGAGCATGGGAACTGGCGCGCCTTTTCAATGTCTTTAATAGTAATTAGGCCGCGCAGGTTGTAGTTGTCATCAACAAGCGGCAGTTTTTCCACTTTGTGTCTCTGCAGTATCTCCTTGGCCTCCTCCAGGGTGGTGCCCACCGGCGCGGTGATTAAATTATCTTTGGTCATTACACTGCCGACAGTTTTATTGAAATCCCTTTCGAACCTGAGGTCACGGTTGGTAAGAATGCCCACCAACTTACCCCCCACCACAACCGGGACGCCTGAAATGCGGTATCTTTCCATCAATACCAGGGCCTCGCTGACGGGACTGTCCGGTGACAAATAAATAGGATCAGAAATAACTCCGTGCTCCGACCTTTTTACCCGGTCAACCTCCAGGGCCTGCCTCTCTATGGACATGTTCTTATGGATGATACCGAGACCTCCTTCCCTGGCCATGGCTATGGCCATCCGGAATTCCGTTACCGTGTCCATGCCCGCGCTAAGCAATGGCACCCGAAGCATTATCTTGCGGGTTAAGCTGGTTACGGTATCAACATCCCGGGGCAGAATCTCAGAAGCTGCGGGTATCAGCAGCACATCGTCAAATGTCAAGCCAACTTTGGCAAATTTTTCGGGATGCAAATAAATCACTCCTTACTGGTGGGCTAATCATATTTGTATATTATAGCACAACACCCTAAGCCCCGCACTTAAATTATAGCATTTCTAAAGAATGATCAAACCAACCTTTGCCTCATAGCAATTAACCCTGGGAAATGGATTCCTGCTGCAATCCATTTCCCAGGGGTTAATTAGCACTGGCTATAAATTCGTTATACCTTCCGGGTTGTTCTAATCCTGACCCATGATGGAACCTACACCATGGCGCATAAAGTGGTCGCGCAAGTAATAAAGTATTTTCTCGGTTACACCAAACTCCTTCGCCATTTCCAAATCGCTTTTATTATTTTTTAACCCTTCGATGAACCTGTCAAAGTCAATGCCAACTTCCTCCGTCTTGGTTTTCAGGCTGGGCTCGGTACTCCAGGGCGCTCTGGACCGGATATATTCTTCCATATCCAACACCACTCCTTCTGTAAAATGGTCGGTATTATATTGCCCAGCCCAAAAAACAATTATCGGCAGGTAATTTTTACTCCCCACTTTTGCCCGGTATTAAGGCAGCATCAACAAAGATTTCCACCTTTTCTTTAATTACCACCAGCTTAACCTCCAGGACAAACTTGTTCCCATTTACCTCAAACTCCCGGTTGTCAACAATTTTAGGCACAATCTCATAGTTCATACTCTCTATTTCCTGCCCCTGGAGCACCTCCAGCCACTCTTTAATTCTCTTTTCCAGCAGCAGTTGGGCTGTGCCCTGCTCATAGGAGGTAATTTGACTCTTTTCCTCCGGGAAGGATATGTGTGGCTGGATGCCTGTAACTACCCGCCTTTTGTGCGCAGCAATACTCTCTTTAACCTGGGCCAGCTCATTTTCGGTGCTGCGCAGTTGTTCTTCCAGCGCTTTGTTCGCCAGGTACAGGCGGTCGATCTCCACCCCCATCACGACGCTTATGCTGGCACCACCCAGTAAAATACCCACCAGTATGGCGGCCAGCAACTGAATCAGCCTGGCTCTCATCTGCCGTCGCCCGCAAGGGCCACCAGGATGAAATAGCCCGCCTGGGTGCCTGCCAGAGCGCTAACAATATAAAATAATTGTTTGACCATAGCCCGGAACTCGCCCTGGAACAGGCCCGACTCCAGGATTTCGAAAGTGGAAAAAGTGCCCCCGATGGCGGCCACAATTGCCCAAATTTTAATTTCCCGGGCCATGCTCAGCATTGTAACAACTGGCGGCTCACGCACCAAAACGGCAGCCAGAGAGCCCATCAGGGTAGCGCCCAGCATAATGCCCAGGGCTGAAAAAAATATTAGCGCCATTTTATGCTCAAAGGTCTCCACCCCAACACCCCCCATGCCTTTAACTGTTAATACAAATATATGAGCAAGGGGACAACCCCATTACCATCAAAGGTAAAAAAATAAAGGGGACAGACTGCAATTCTCGCTTTGCGAAAAATGTGCCTGTCCCCTCGTATTGCTCAAGTTATTTAGACGCGGGGCCGATTGGGATAGGGTATGATCCTTTTTTCCCAGGTGCACAGAGTTATTTGCCTCTCATCCCTGGCTACCATGTACTGGGGTAATACAGGTGTCTTGCCGTACCCGTTGGGGGCGTTGATGATATAAGTGGGTACTGCCAAACCTGAAGTATAACCCCGCAGGTTTTCCATAATCTCTATGCCCCGGTCTACTGAGGTAATAAAATGGCTGGTTCCCTTAACGGATTTGGCATGGAAAATATAGTAGGGACGAACCCTGATCTTTAATAACTCGTGATTCAACTTTTTCATTACATGAGGGCTGTCATTAACACCCTTTAAGAGCACGGCCTGATTACCCAGCACCACTCCGGCCTTAATAAGTCTGTCACAGGCCGCCGCCACCTCGGGTGTTACCTCCAGGGGGTGATTAAACTGAGTGTTGATGTAGACGGGCGGGTGCTTTTCCAATATCGCGCACAGTTCCGGCGTGATGCGCTGGGGCATGGTAACAATGGCCCGGGTACCCAGCCGCTTTATCTCCACGTGCTCAATATGATCAAGTTCCGTCAGCAGCCAGTCTATTACCCCGTCATTGAGCATAAGGGCATCTCCGCCGGTCAGCAAGACATCCCTTATCTCCTTGTTGGACCTGATGTAGTTCAGAGCAGCCTCTAAAACCTGTTTCGGCCTGTGGCTGTCAATCTCCCCGATATTGCGCCGGCGCTGGCAGTGCCGGCAGTACATGGCACATTGATTGGTGACATTAACAATCAACCTGTCCGGGTAACGCCTAGTAATACCTGGAACAGGTGATGTAAACTCCTCGGCCATGGGATCCTCAACCCCGCAGCCATCTTTGAGCTCCAGGGGTGAGGGTACCGCCTGCAGCCACACCGGGCCACCCTGCCGGTCTGAGAGCACCAGGGACGCATAATATGGTGACATGGACCAGCGGAATTTTCGGCCAACCTTACTGATCGAGGTAACCAGGTCTGACGCCAGGGGGCCGCAAACTTTTTGCAGAGTACTCACATCACTGATGCGATGCTTCATTTGCCAGCGCCAGTCATGCCACTCTTCCTCACCGGCGCCAAAGAGGCCCAGTATTTTTGTCCTGGCCCCGGCAATTTCCCTCTGCTTTTCGTAGCCACCGGGGATGCTATGCTTTTCCTGCAAATAATCTTTAATATGATCCCGCAGTTCTTCAGCCCGGCGATTTGATATCTTTCTCTTTTCAAGTTTACTTAATTGTTTTTCCAACACTGGATATAAAGCCATGGGTGTTCCCCCTTTCACAAGTATGGTCATTTAACAATCTAACCTATCAAGATTAACCAATCAAAAACCCCGGGAGCGCTTCCCGGGGTGGAATGAGGCATCAACAAATACAAACCCGGCTATAATTTCAAACCGGGAAGGCGCCGCTTGGCGGCGATATTGCTTCTTCCCTTCCACGCTTGCGAAGTTAGCTGACGGATTCGGGTCGAAAGGTAACCCTACCTTCTATGTATGCCCATGAACCATCAATAAACAGTCTGAACATGTTAGAAGGATTCACCCCAAAAGAATGGTTCCTCCGCTTCCATTACAGAATTAAGCGCTTTAGCCAGTTTATTTAATTATGTTTATTATATCATTAATATAACTTATTGTAAAATACTTTCAGTTATTTTTTTTGGGGCAGGTGCAGGGGATTTATCCCCGGCTGACTTCCCTTATCCACCCCCCGGGCGGGGCCCAGGTGACTGCAGTCATTGAACAAAACCAGAATACCCTTGCCCCACTCGGGCAGGTCGATAATATTTAAAGCTGTGTTATCCTCCGTTGTTTTACAACAACTAAATATTAAAAGACGCTTTAAAGCCCGAGAATTCGGGCTTTTCTTTTGTCAATCTTTTTGCATATTTATGTTGTGTATTGTCGTGTATCGCGATATAATGGGGTT
>JBFMEU010000044.1:0-21844 GCA_040753155.1 Bacillota bacterium | reverse complement strand
TTTAGTTTTTCTTCTGGTGAATATTGGTTTTTGGGCATGGGGATTAGCTCCTTTCTGTTTTAAACACTTCGATATCGGTGTCGCTTTTCCCCTGCTAAATCGTGTCTCATTTTATGGGTCCATTATAGGCTTTCGGCACAAGCCTGCCGTCCCAGCCTGTTTCTTTCTCTTGGCTTACTTCTGAGCCGTCCTTTTTCTTTTTGACCGTCACCTTTTTAAACACCTCGACGTCACGGATAGCTTTGTAGCCGTCCTGCACAAGAAGGTAAACGTCGTCAGACATCACTTCGGTCCAGTAGGAAAGCAACACCTCATAAGCGTCATACTTATCAACAAGCGTGACGGTTTCGTATTCATCCAAGATCCGCTCGGCGATTTCGGCAATCAGCAGCTTTGGCTTCGTGGAACTGTCTATCGTGCGGAGTTTCCCGTCAACAGACGCTTTCCAGTTATTAAATGCGCCCTCTACCTTATCGGCGTATGCGGAAAAGTCCTCGTCGTCGTTTATGGTGTCGCGGATTGCGTCCTTATCCACGGCAAGGGAGCAGAACCCTTCCCGCAGCGGCGTAAACAGCGACTCTTGCATTTTGGGGAATGTCTTCCAGTAGAGCGCCAGGCTATCTACGTCCGCGCTCGGTATGCCGCCTTTAAGATGACCTTCTATACTCTGCAAATCCTCAGCCGCGCCGCTGTCTATGTAACGAGGAATGTTGAGGTTGTAGGTGTTCTTCTCCTTTATCTCGCTGTTCGGTACAAAGCGGGAGTATTTCGGCAGTTCAAGCCGCTGGTTGAACACCGTCGTAATCTTGTAAACGTCACGTTCGCGCAGGCGGTTTTTGTTGCCGTCCTTGATGAAGTCACGGCTGGCGTCAATCATAAAAATGCCGTCTCGCTCGTCGGCGTTTTCTTTATCAATGACAATAATGCATGCGGGTATGCCCGTGCCGTAAAAGAGGTTGGCTGGTAATCCGATGATGCCTTTAATGTAGCCACGGTCAATGAGTGACTGACGGATGGTCGCTTCTGCGTTCCCGCGAAACAGCACGCCATGGGGCAGAATAACCGCCGCCTTGCCGTTGCGCTTCAGGGACTTGATGATGTGAAGCAGCCAAGCGAAGTCGCCGTTCTTTTGCGGCGGGCGGTCGCCATAGCCGTCGAAACGCCCGTACTCTTTCAAGCCGTGCGTCCAGTTTTTATCCGAGAAAGGAGGATTGACCACGGCAAAGTCAAACTGCCTGAGCGCCCCATCATCGTTAGGGTTCTTGTATTGCGGGTCGGAGAATGTACTGTAGCCGCCCTTTATCTCGGCTGTTGCACGGTTGTGAAGAACGAGGTTCATGCGGGCAAGACCGGCGGTCGTGCCTTCCTTTTCCTGACCATAAATAGCGACATTCACGGGCGCGACTTCGGCGGCTCGTATTAGGAGCGAACCTGAACCGCAAGCGGGGTCGTATAGGGTGACATCGCTTCCATGGGCGTGTTCGATACCCACGACCTTGGCAAGAATGCGGGATATCTCAGCAGGAGTATAGAACTGCCCTTTGCTCTTGCCGCTCTCGGTAGCAAAATTCCGCATCAGATATTCGTAGGCATCGCCGATTATGTCGTCACCGTCTGCACGGTTCTTCGAAAAATCGGGCATCTGGTCGCGGAAGATGCCGAGCAGTTCACTCAGTTTGTCGACCATTTCCTTACCCTTGCCCAGCTTATCCTCGTTGTTGAAATGCGCATTGTCGATAACCCCTCGGAGGTTGTTGGCTTCGGCAAGGCGGTTGATAATTTTATCCATCTTCTCGCCAATGTTCTTGTTGCCAATCAGGGCGAGCATATCGTCAAAGCTGCCGCCCTCCGGCACATCGATAACGCCGTAGGCAACGCCCTTAAACCTGTCCGAAACGTACTTCACGAACAGAAGGGTCAGTATATAATCTTTATATTGCGAACTGTCCATGCCGCCGCGCAGACTATCGCAGCTTGCCCACAGAGAGCTGTATAATTCACTTTTCTTTACTGCCATAACGGTCCCTCTCTTTAATGTGAAATAGCACATTATGTCTTTTTATATACGGAACTAAAAACCATTTGCGGTTTGTTTATAGTTCGCTCATCATCATTCCGTAATGCTGACCCTGCTCAAGCGTATCAAAAATCAGTTTGAACACCTCTTTACACTGTGCGGCTTCCGTACAGTCATCCACATAGTGGAGACCGTCACTAATTCCGATGGACTGTGCAGTGATATACGACAGCATCGCTGAAGCCAGGTGGTATCTTGAATAATCCGCTTTTCCGTCAGCCAATACATTTACAAATTTATCCTTGTTGTCCTCAAGAATCCGTTTCCTGATGTCCACACCGTCGTAACCGCACAGCTGCATTGATCAGCAATTTACCCTTGTTTTTCAAGGAACGACTGGCTGTTTGTTACTGCGAAAGTTGAGTTATTAAGAGTTTACCAGCGTCACTTCGCTTCGGTACTGTCCGGATAAAATCGGAATCACTGTCCGAATAAAATTGGAACGACTGTCCGGTAAATATCGGAACAGGTGGCGGTTTTCATCGGAATATGCAGTTCCGGGGCTTCTAAAATCTTTGCGGCCTTTCCTGCCGTGATTTTATCAGCCAGGGGCTGCGGCTTGTCGCCAGCGCGGACCCGGCGGCCGCCCCTGTTCGTTCCGTCTTTTGCCACAAGCCTTCACCTCCTTGCTGTGGCAGGGTTTAATCCCCCGTTTGAACCGTGGTTTTTGCGCGCGAAGGGGGTCGCCCGTTCTTCGGGAC
Source organism: Bacillota bacterium (assembly GCA_040753155.1). Classification (GTDB taxonomy): domain Bacteria; phylum Bacillota; class Desulfotomaculia; order Desulfotomaculales; family JBFMEU01; genus JBFMEU01. The sequence continues at coordinate 19,066 of JBFMEU010000044.1, read as the reverse complement.
AGGGTTGTAGAGGTTTAGATCCCCCTACCCTTGAGGTTTCTTTGTTTCTTTGCTATTATTAATTCAAAGATTCTTTGTATATTTTCAGTTGGAGCAGCATATGCTACCAAAGGAGGAATACTAGTGCCCCAAGTTAAAACCAAAGGAGAAAATCCTATGATAAAAAAACGTATCTCGGTATCTCAAAAACGCCAGATAACCATACCGATTGAGTTCTATAACAGCGTTGGCATTGATAAGGAAGTTGAATGTTATGTTCAGAACAATGCCATCATTATTCGGCCCGTAAGGGAAACCAGCGGGGAATTTGACGAACAGATCCTGGCCGATTTAATAGCTCAAGGGCTGTCAGGACAAGAACTGCTTGATAAGTTTAAGGAAACCCGCCGCCAAATCCGTCCCGCTGTGGAACGCTTGCTTGATGAAGCCCGTCTTGCTGCTCAGGGCCGAGCATCAAGCAAAACTTATGAAGATGTTTTTGGCTCGGAGGCAGACTGATGACCAAATTAGTCATTCTGCCTTCCGCAGCTCGCTATTTCAAAAAGCTAAAAGAAAAACCGCTGAAAGATAAATTCCAAGCCGTCATTGACCAGCTTCTGCTAGATCCCTATTTTGGTGAACCTAAAACCGGTGATCTTAGCGGTGTATATTGCTGTGATATCTTCCACAATAAAACCAACTACGAACTTGCCTATACCATTATTGAGGAAGATGGCGAAACCGTAGTCGTGATACTTGCGGGTACCCGCGAAAACTTCTATGAAGAACTGAAGCGGTACATGAAGTAATGATGCCAATTCCTAAAGCTGGTTCTGTAATCGCTTTGTGATATATCTTCTTACCCCCAACGGCCGCCTTCGCGAGCCGTGATCTCCGAATGGCAGGACGTACATAAACTCATCAAGTTTTCCTCATCGTTGGTACCTGGTTTCTGAAAACTAAACAAATCTGATTTATACAGGATAATCCAGATATATTTAGCTTTTTCTCCCACCGACTAACGGGAGGCAGTGTCACAGGAGCAAATCTCCAAAATCCCTTATTTACAGGCTTTTCCGCACGTTCACTCTTTCACCCTTGACATCAATACTACCGTCTCAACGTGTATGGTCAGGATGCTGCGTAGATTATTAAAACTTTTAACTCTTAAGTTAAGATATGATAATAAAACGACAAAAAATAATGGTATAATAAGGCGTAAGAACCTGGCCCAACAATTATGGCGACCATATTTGCCGGTCATAGAAAGGAGATTATTATGCCCTACGTTAACATTAAAATAACCAAAGATGGCATTAGCCCCGAGAAAAAAGCCCAATTAATTCAAGGAGTCACCCGGCTGCTGGCTGACTTGTTGGACAAAAACCCCCAAACTACAGTCGTTGTAATAGATGAGGTGGATACTGACAATTGGGGCATCGGCGGAGAAACAGTCACCGCCCGGCGTAAAAAGTCATAACCAAGCTTGAGGGAGATTATTTATGTGGGCAATTATTGGAATTGTTAGCCTTTCCGCAGCCATTGTGGCCGTTATAGGTACTGCCACCCTGGTTGCCATGCGCAGCGCGGCCTGGAAAAAGTGGCTCATCTTTGCCGTCATAGCCCTGGCTTTTTATATTATTGTTTCCATTGCCGCCCCTTACAGCCCTGACAACGATTTTCGACAAATTGCCCGGGCGGCGGAACACAGCAAGCACACCTGGGACTTATTGCCGGTAAATTGACTGCCTTAACTGTTTCGACGGTACACCAGACCTTCCGCCAGGGCAACCATATCACCCGTTTCGTTCTTAACCTCAAGGCGGTAAAGGCCTGTTTTTTTAGTTAAATTCTCCTCCCGGGCGGTGGCTGTCAGGATATCGCCAACCCCCGTGACTTTTAAAAAATGGATACTAACGTTCAAAGCCAGCGCTACCGGACCGTGGGCATTACTGGCAGCGGCAAAAACAATGTCGGCCAGGCTGAAAATCGCACCACCGTGGGTAACTCCCACACCGTTTAACAACTCGGGCTTAACCTCCATGGTTGCCCTGGCATAACCGGGCTTCATTTCCAGAAGTTTGATGCCCAGATGCCTGGCCAGGGCGTCCTTTCCCAAACGTTCTTCTCCGCTCTCGCTCATCTAATCACCTCTGAGAGAAAATACATCCATGATGCCGGCTTGCTTCCTGCTAAAGAAATTATATCCATAGCCACTGACTCAATGCAAATTATATCATAGTTAAAGTTAATGTGCAGGTCTGCTTGTTCACGATCATCCTTGGCAACAATAGGAATTTGTGCTATTCTTATTGTCAAGGAGGTTCGCCTCCGGGGAGATCCCTTGGCCGCGATCGCTAAAGTTGAGGTTGCAAGGATTATAAAAATGCTTTTTAGAGGGTTAAACAATGGAAAATTCCCGGGCAGAGAAAAAACGTATGTTGGAGAAAAGTATCAAGAGGGAGCGCTCTGCGGTACTTATAGTGAATACCCATTCCCGCAGTGGAAAACGGTTTTTCTATGCAACCGCGGATGAATTGGCTAAAAAAGGTATTTCCGTGGCGGATTCCTATCCTGTACAAAATCCAGAGCGTTTGCCGGAGGTAGTTCAGGCGGCAATTAAAAATAAGCATAAATTAATAATTGTCGGCGGAGGGGACGGGACTATAAGCTCAGTTGTAGATTTTTTTGCCTACCAAGATGCAGTGCTTGGAATTCTGCCGTTAGGTACAGTGAATAGTTTCGCACGCACCCTCGGCATTCCTTTAAACCTAAAGGGTGCAATTGATGTGATTGTCAATGGAAAAGTAGTAGATGTTGACCTGGGGAAAGTGGGAGACAACTACTTTTCAAACATGGTTGCCATAGGTTTTGCAGCTAAGATTGCCCGCGAAATATCCCGCAATCTAAAAAAGTACACAGGGGTATTGTCCTACGGCCTGACAGGAATTAAAATTTTATTTTCACATCAACCTTTTGAATGTTCATTAAGTATGAACGAGAACACTTTCAAATTTAGAACGCATCAGGTTGTCATAACCAATGGCGGTCATTTTGGAATAACACCAATTGCTCCGGATGCTTCGGCAGATGATCGTACACTTGACGTTTTCATAATGGATACTCCTAACCGTTGGCAAATGACAAGATTGTGGGTTGCCTTTCTACTTCGAAAATCAGCCGCATTGTCTCAGGCTCGTTTTTTCAAAACGAAGGAATTGCTGCTTGAGGCCTCACCGCAGCAGCACGTTGAGGTGGATGGTGAGATAATTAAGCAAACGCCTGTCTATATTTCATTAGCTCCACACGCGCTCAAAGTAATGGCCTCCAGGGATTTTGTGGATAGATAGGGCTTGCTGAACCAACCCTAATTTCAATTAAAATATTATACTCTTCTAGGACGAAAAGGGAATCAATGAGGACGCATCCGGCATACAGCAGAGGAAGGGGACGCGCAAGAAAGTAAAGGGCATGAGCAAAGATGCGGTGCGGGCACTGATGGCGGCGCCGGATACTTTTACAACGGCGGGCCGGCGCGACCTGGCGCTGATCGTCGCCATATAACCCTGGAGGACAAGCGCCTTCGGGGTTATTTGTTGGTCGCGGGAACAAACTGGCGCCAGGGAGTTACAGGAACTGCCGGTCAATGACCCTGTTTCTGTACTGTATGGCCTCGGCCAGGTGGTGGGTTCTGATTAACTCGCTCTGGGCCAGGTCGGCAATGGTGCGGGCAACCTTCAGGATCCGGTTGTGCCCCCTGGCAGTAAGGTTCAGCCGGTTATAGGCTGATTTTAGCAGGGAGTTGGCCCTGGGTGTCAGCAGGCAGTACTTCTTGATTTGTTTTGAAGCTAAGTACGCATTGCAATATACCCGGGCCTGTGGCCAGTGCTCCTGGTCCCCTGCCAGCCGGTCCCTTTGCACGTTCCGGGCCAGCTCAACCCTGGCCTTGATGTCTGCAGACGGCTCCTCCTGCCCTGAGCATTGCAGTTGCTCAAAGGGAACCCGGGGCACCTCAATATGAATGTCCAGGCGGTCCATCAGGGGGCCGGAAATCCTGCTCAAGTAACGTTTTATCTGGGGCGGGGTACAGTTGCAGTTGTTGCTGGCATCACCCCAAAAGCCGCAGGGGCAGGGGTTCATTGAGCCCACCAGCATAATCCGGGCCGGGTAGGTGGCGGTTGCATTCACCCTGGAGATGCTAATCAGGCCATCCTCCAGGGGCTGCCGCAGGGCCTCCAGGGCGGCCCTGGGAAACTCTGGCATCTCATCCAGAAAAAGCACCCCGTGGTGGGCCAGGGATATTTCCCCCGGCCTGGGGTAACGCCCTCCGCCAATCAAACCGACAGTTGACACGGTGTGATGGGTGGCTCGGAAGGGCCGTTTGGTGACCAGCGGCTTTTGGTGGGGGAGTAATCCGGCCAGGCTGTGGATCTGGGTAACCTCCAGTGCCTCAGACAGGGTAAGATCGGGCAATATGCCCGGCAGCCGTTGGGCCAGCATGGTTTTACCCGAGCCGGGGCTGCCGGTCATTAAAATATTATGACCTCCGGCAGCCGCCACTTCCAGCGCCCTTTTAGCCGAAGCCTGGCCCAGCACCTCGGACATATCAGCAAAGCCATTAATACTATTATTAATAAAGGCTGATAAATCAATCCGGTGGGGGGGTATATCCAGCTCACTGCGTAAATACCGGGCCATTTGAGATAAATGAGCTATCGGGTAGACCGTCGCCCGCTCCACCAGGGAAGCCTCAGGCGCATTAGCTGACGGTACCATAACATCAGTCAGGTCGTGCCTTACCGCTCCCAGTACCGCCGGCAGCACACCCTTAACCGGCTTTACGGAGCCGTCAAGGGAGAGTTCACCCAAAAAAACCAGGTTTGCAACCCGGTCACCGGGCGCCTGTTCTGTGGCCACAAGCAAGCCTGCGGCAATGGCCAAATCGTAAACCGGTCCTTCTTTACGAATATCGGCCGGGGCCAGGTTGACAGTAACGCGCCGGGGGGGGAACGCAAAGCCGGCATTTTTTAAAGCGGTGCGCACTCTGTCCCGGGCTTCTTTAACAGCAGAATCAGGTAAGCCAACTATGTCAAAGGCCGGCAGGCCGTTAGATACATCAACCTCCACCTGGATGATTTGTCCCTGTAAACCCACTAACACAATACTCTTAACAATAGATAACATGTTTTAAACTCCTAAGCAACGGAATATAGTATATTTTTGACATAAAAATGAAAATTCCTTTAAACATACCAGCACCTAATCTTAAACTGCCGAGTCGATGATACCTATCCTTTGCAGAGCGCATATAATGGAAAAAAATGCACCCATCGGCGAGTTGATACCTGGATCTATGTGCTGCAAGCAATAGGGGTAATAGAGGGGGTTGGAACATTGAATATAAAGGAAGTTGACCATAACTTCAAATACCAGCTAAGACCAAGGTTGGCTGTCAACCGGATTGTAATTCACCATGCGGTTAGCGACGGGGATATTTCTGCTGCTGCAATTCACCAGTGGCACCTGGAGCGGGGTTGGTATGGGATAGGATATCACTATGTCATCAGAACTGGCGGAAGCATTGAGCGTGGCAGGCCGGAGGATGCAGTTGGGGCGCATGCCGGTCCCGCTGCCAACGGTGACAGCATTGGGATTTGCCTGGCTGGAAACCTGTCCTTGTATGAGCCCGCAATTGAGCAATTAAATGCCCTTGTCTGGCTGATTAAAGATATCAGAAAGCGTTTGGGCAATCTTGAAATAGCAGGTCACTATGAGGTTGCGGCAACGGACTGTCCGGGGAAAAAATTCCCCTGGGCGAAGCTAAACAAGCTCTTGAGTGAAGATGAAGGCGCAAAGGATGCAAAACTGGCCGTAAATGGACGGCTGACCAAAGCTGTGGTGCGGATTGTTGACGGCCGGTCCCAGACCATGGTTTCAGGGACCTGGATTCAGTTAAGGGATCTGGCAGAATTACTTATGGCCGATATTAAGTGGGATTCAGGTGCCCGGACAGTTAATCTAATTATTAAATAGTAACATTTTTAAATCTCATGCAGCTGTGTTAAAGCACAGACCATAACTATCATGCATTGCGTACAGTGTAGTTTCTAAAGTATAATTTTAGGTAAATGTGAAGCTGCCGGGAGGAACAAATGCAGACTCAAAAGACATGGCAGGTTAAATGGTCAGATCCAACATTAAAGTATATTCTATCCCGGGAGTTGGGAGTATCGCCCATAGTTGCCAGCTTACTGATTAATAGAGGTGTAACCAGTGTAGAGGAGGGGCGGGCTTTTCTGGACTGCCGTTTGGAACGCCTGCATCACCCGCTAATGATGAAGGGCATCCAGACTGCTGTTACCCGGGTGCTGGCAGGAATTAAACGCCAGGAAAGGATTCTGGTATACGGTGATTATGATGTCGACGGTATAACAGCTACCGCCCTGCTGGTTAAGGTTTTGACGAGATTGGGGGCAAGGGCGGATTATTTCATTCCAGACCGGCTGGAGCATGGCTACGGTTTGCATGCCGGGGTAATGGCAAAGTTCCGGGAGGCCGGATTTAATCTGATTATTACCGTTGACTGCGGGATTAGCAATATAGCCGAAGTGGAGGAAAACCATCTGGCCGGGGGGCCGGATATAATAATAACTGACCATCACGAACCGCCTGAAGCGCTGCCGCCGGCAGCGGCGGTGGTAAACCCCAGGCAACCGGAGTGCCCCTATCCCTTTAAGGAGCTGGCCGGGGTGGGGGTGGCGCTCAAGCTGGCCCAGGCCTTGCTGGAGACTGCCGGAGAAGGTTCTGCGGTCTGGCGGGATTACCTGGATCTAGCCTGTCTGGGCACTATTGCCGATATTGTAGCCCTGCTGGGCGAGAACAGAATTCTGGTTAAACATGGCTTGCCCCGGCTGGCCGGAACAGATAATGCCGGCCTGCAGGCCCTGATTAAAGTAAGCGGGATTAATCCGGACGCCCTGGGTGTAAGGGAGGTGGGCTTTGCCCTGGCCCCCAGGCTAAATGCGGCCGGCCGCATGGGTAACCCCGGCCAGGCCGTGGATTTGCTGCTGAGCGCTGACCGTGATGAGGCCGAAAGACTGGCCCGTCTGCTGGACAGAGGCAATCAGGAAAGGCAAAGGGTGGAGTCCAGGGTGCGGGATGAGGCCATCAGACTGGCCGAGCAGGATCCCGAACTGGCCGGCAGGCGGGTTTTAATTCTGGCTTCACCCGGCTGGCACCCGGGTGTAATCGGCATTGTGGCTTCCCGGCTGGCGGACCGCTATAAACGGCCGGCATTGATCATGACCTTGGATAAAGGAGAGGCCAGGGGCTCAGCCCGCAGCGTGCCGGGATTTAATTTACATAAGGCCCTGTCAGCCTGCAGCCACTTGCTGCTGGCCTTTGGGGGCCATGCCCGGGCGGCCGGCTTTTCTCTGCGGGAGGAGCGCCTGGCTGAATTTGTCGTTGCCATGAACAGCTATGCAAACTTGGTATTAGCTGATGACGCGGTATTAAATGAGCTTGAATTGGATGCCCTGGTTGATCTGGACGAAATATCACGGGATCTGGTTGATGATCTGTCGGAACTCGAGCCTTATGGCCACTGTAACCCCGGGCCACTGTTAGGGTGCCTCAGGGCAAGGGTTGTGAACTGCCGGGAGGTTGGCCGGGGTGGTGCCCACCTAAAACTTCTCATCAGGGGTGAGCGGGTTCAGGTGGATGGTATTGGTTTTGACCTGGGCCTCTATGCCCAAAAGCTGTCCGCCAATGGAACTGTGGACCTGGCCTTTACGCCGGAACTGAATGAGTGGCAGGGCCAAACTTCAGTTCAGCTTAAAGTTAAGGATATTAAAGACCCCGGGTTGACCGAAAATTTATTCCCCACCGCGCAGGGAGAAAAAATTGGGCAGGAATTTTTTTGCCGGGCCGAGAAATGCCTTAAAAGGGGCTATCCCTTTAGTTTCAGGGCGGAGTTTATCAATTGTCAGGTGAATACGCATAATAACAGCATCCCGGGCCTGGCCGCTGAAGCGATGTCAGCCACTATTAGCGGACCGCTCATGATGGATGAGCGATCTTGCCGTCAGCGTTGTTTCCGGCTGGCTGAGTTGGCTGGTTCCGGGGGCTGCGCCCTGGTAATTGGCGGCTCACCGGCCCACACGGTGGAAATTGCTTGCCAGATCCTGGCGGCCCGGCCCGCCCTGGCGGGCCGCGTTGATGTGGCCAGCGGGCTGCAGCCTGAGGCTGAACACGCCCTGAGGCAGGAGCAGCTGGCTGCCGGTGAGCTAAAAGTTATCATCTCCACCCCGTCCCTGGCACCATTGTTTGGCAGACTCACGGACCGGGTTATCCTCTGCCACCTGCCCTTCAGTCCGGGTGAGTGGTCGGCTGTTATTTCCGCGGCCGGAGACCGGAATTTGCACCTGCTCTACGGAGGAGAGTCGCGGTGGTGGAATATCGACCGCCTGCACGCCCTGGCCGTATCCCGTGAATATCTGGGTTTCTTGTATAACTACCTGGGTCACTTGAAAAAAGTAAATAGAACCAATTTCTCCGTATTTGATGTTCTGGGTACAAGGCCGGCTTTTAACTGCGGATGTTTCAGGGAATATTCCCTGCAGGTGGGAATGTCGGTTTTGCAGGATTTGGGGCTGGTAAAATACTTTGCGGAAGGTGGTAAAATAGAATTTAACCTGCAACCCCGGCCAAGGGAAAAGCTTCCCCTTGATTTGTCACCTACCTATGGCCGAATGCACAGGCTGGCGCATAAACTAATACCCTGGCAGCATAACATGCTTGATCTGCCGGCTGACCGCCTGAAGTTACCCTTATAGGTTACTATTTAGGTATTCAGAATTCAGGAGTCAGGATTCAGAATAACCGTATATCTCATACTTCGGAAACACCAGGGATAAACGATAAACTGCAAGTGCAAACAGGTGCGCCTTCTGCCATACCAGTAAATCTTCAAATGTTTTCGCTGATTTTCTCATTCTGACTACTGACTTCTGACTACTGAGTAGTTACCTTATAGGCAGCATTTGCATATTAACATGGAGGGGGTTTTATAATGAATCTCAAACAAAAAATCAGAGTTATTCCAGACTATCCCAGGGAGGGCATTAGCTACAAGGATATTTCCACCCTGCTCAAGGACCCTCAGGCTTTTCGTTATGCCGTACAGGAGCTGGCCCGTCAGTGCAAGTCACTCCAGCCGGATTTGATTGTTTGCCCCAAAGCCAGGGGCCTGATGATTGGGGCGCCCCTGGCCTATGTGCTGGGCACGGGCCTGGTGGCGCTGCGCAAGGCAGGTCAACTCCCCGGTGAGGTATTCAACTGGCATTATGACCTTGAGTTTGGCGAGGATGCCCGGGAAGTGCACCATGATTCAATCCAGCCGGGACAGCGGGTGCTGGTGGCAGATGAATTGCTTGCCACCGGCGGCACGGCCTTTAAGGCTGCCCGGCTGGTGGAAGAGCTTGGCGGGCAGGTTGCGGGCACTGTATTTTTGATTGAGCTGACAGGACTTGGCGGCCGGGTTAAATTAAGGGATTACGATACCATTTCCCTGGTGCAGTATAATTACTAACCTTTGCTAAGGCGCTTGAGGTAAGACAAGATGGCTTCCTTGGAGGATATCGAAAAGAAGCTTGTTTCCTATAGCCCGGGGGCTAATTTGGATTATCTGCGCCGGGCATTTGAGCTTGCCCAAAAAGCGCACAATGATCAGAGGCGGATTTCCGGGGACCCCTATATTTCCCACCCACTGGCAGTTGCTTGTATTCTGGCTGACCTTGAGCTGGACCTGGAAACACTGGTGGCGGGACTGCTGCATGATGTGGTTGAGGATACTATCATTTCTCTGCAGGAGATTAAGGATCGCTTTGGCCCCGAGGTAGCCGCCCTGGTGGACGGGGTAACCAAGCTCAGCCGTCTGGAATTCAGAAGCAAAGAAGAGCAGCAAGTAGAAAATCTGCGTAAAATGTTTCTGGCCATGGCCAAGGATATCAGGGTAATTATGATTAAGCTGGCCGACCGGCTGCATAACCTGCGCACCCTCAAGCACCAGCCACAGGAAAAACAAAGGGAAATTGCCGCCGAGACTTTAGAAATTTTCACCCCCCTGGCCCACCGTCTGGGCATTTACCACTTGAAGTGGGAAATGGAAGACCTGGCCTTTCGCTACCAGGAGCCCGATGCCTATTATCAGCTGGCTGATAAAGTAGCCCGAACCAGAAGTAAGCGGGAGGAGTATATCAGCAATATCATTGCCATCTTAACTGAAAAGCTGACCGCTGTAGGGATCAGAGGTGACATTCAGGGCCGGCCCAAGCACCTGTACAGTATTTATGAAAAGATGCGGGAGCAGCGCCTGGACTTTAGCCAGATCTATGATGTTAGCGCCGTAAGAATTCTGTTGCCCTCGGTCCGGGACTGCTATGCGGCCCTGGGAATCGTGCATTCTCTTTGGAAGCCCATACCAGGACGTTTTAAGGACTATATCGCCATGCCCAAGTCCAATCTTTACCAGTCTCTGCACACCACGGTGGTGGGTACCCTGGGGCAGCCGCTGGAGGTGCAAATCAGAACCTGGGAAATGCACCGCACAGCGGAATATGGGATTGCCGCCCACTGGCGGTATAAGGAGGGCGACCGTGGTGTCAGTTCCCTGGATCAGAAACTCTCCTGGCTGCGCCGGATTCTGGAGTGGCAGCATGAGTTTGGTGATGCCCGGGAGTTTATGGAGAGTTTAAAAATTGATCTTTACTCGGATGTGGTTTTTGTGTTTTCACCCCGGGGTGATGTGTACGAATTTCCGGCGGACTCCGTGCCCATAGACTTTGCCTACCGGGTGCATACCCAGGTGGGCCACCGCTGTGTTGGCGCCAAGGTTAACGGGCGCATCGTGTCTTTGGATTATAAACTCAAAAACGGAGACATAGTTGAGATATTAACCTCCAAGCAAAGTAACGGTCCCAGCCGGGACTGGCTGAAGATAGTAAAAACCTCCCAGGCTAAAACCCGCATTCGCCAGTGGTATAAAAAGGAACAGCGGGAGGAAAACATCGTCAAGGGGCGGGAGTTGCTGGAGCGAGAGGCTAAGAAACAGGGTCTCGAGCTTGATGTGATAAAGCCGGAGAAGCTTGGGGAATACGGCCGCCGCCTGAATTTAGCCACCCCGGAGGATGTTTTGGCAGCCATTGGTGACGGTAATGTCTCACCGGTAAGCGTCATCAACCGGCTCAAAGAAGATTTGGCCCGGCATGAAAAGAAAGGGACCCTGGCCCAGGAAATGGAGGCGCTCAAGTCCGGGGCGCGGCCATTGGCCGACTGGGGGCGGCCCACCCAGGGGATCCGGGTGCGGGGCATTGACAATTTGCTGATCAGGCTGGCCCATTGCTGTAATCCTGTGCCGGGTGATCCTATTATGGGCTACATCACCCGGGGCCGTGGAGTGTCTATACACCGCCGGGACTGCCGGAACGTTGTTGTCTTCCAGCGTGACGAGGCCGACCGGGTGGTGGAGGTGGCCTGGGATAAGGACTTTCAGTCACCTTTTCAGGTTAAACTGGAGATATCGGCCCAGGACAGGGCCGGCCTGCTCAGTGATGTGATGAATATCTTAGCTGATAATAAAATCAGCGCCAACTGGGTTACCGCCCGGGGGCTGAAAAACAACCAGGCGGCGATTGACCTGGTGATTAAGGTAAATAATATGGAGCAGTTAGATTATCTGCTGGGCCGCCTGAGCCGGATTAAAGATGTGTATGAAGTGAGACGTACCGGCTTGCCCAAAGCGGCCCTGGAAGGGGCGGAAGCCAGTGCGCTCAGTGGTGCAAAGGGTTACTAGGGCCAGGGTTACAGTAGCAAGTGAAACAGTTGGTGAAACAGGGCCGGGACTGGTAATTCTCCTGGGGGTTGGCGCCGGCGACAGGGAGGAGGACGCTGCCTACCTGGCGGCCAAAATAGCGAACCTCAGGATATTTGAGGACGGGCAGGGGAAAATGAACTTGTCCCTCCTTGATGTGGGTGGCGGCGCCCTGGTGGTTTCCCAGTTCACTTTGCTGGGGGACTGCCGCCAGGGCAGACGGCCCGGGTTTTTCGCGGCAGCGCCGCCGGAAGTGGCGGAGAAACTTTATCTTAAGTTTGTCGACAATTTCAGGGGCCTGGGTATACCGGTGGCCACAGGCGCCTTCGGGGCACATATGCTGGTAGAGTTAATTAATGACGGACCGGTTACCATGCTTTTGGACAGCAAGCGGGAATTCTAGATGCGGAGGTGCAAATAATGATCCTGGAAGGATTGGCAGTGGGGGGCATGGGCTCCAATTGTTATATCATCGGCTGCGACCAGACCAAGGAGGCGGCGGTGGTGGATCCCGGGGCCGAGGGGCGGCGCATCCTGGACCGGCTTGGCCGCCTGGGCCTCAAATGTACCAAGATTATCCTTACCCACGGCCATGTTGATCACATCGGCGCTCTGAGGGAGGTTTTGGAGGCCACCGGGGCGGAAGTTTTGATTCATGAGTTGGATGGGGATATGCTCACCAGCCCGTCCAAAAACCTGTCCATGTTCATGGGTGCGCTGCTGAAGTTCAAAGGGGCCGACAGGCTGCTCAAAGACGGTGATAATATCCAGGTGGGCACGGTTAACCTGGAGGTTATTCATACCCCGGGCCATACCCCGGGCGGGATTTGCCTTAAGGTGGGGGATGACTTGCTCACTGGTGACACTTTGTTTGCCGGCTCCATTGGCCGCTCAGATTTCCCCGGCGGCAACCACAACCAACTGATCAATTCCATTAAAACCAAATTACTTGATTTCCCCGGCAAAACCAGGGTGTTTCCAGGTCATGGCCCGGCCTCCACAATTGACGAGGAGAAACGGTTTAACCCCTTTTTGAATTAAATTATCACTGAACTAATCCGCCCTAAGACCCCCGCCTCTGTAGGCGGCGGGTTTCAAAGGGCGGTTAAGTCCAGTATGGACTCGGCTAACATTCAGAGGGGGTTGAATCCCCCTCTGAATGAAGTCTCGTTCAACTGCGTTGACAAACTTGCCAGGATGGCATAAAATGTTATTCGGATATTATACATAAGCAAAGCGATGAGCGGGGTAAGTAAGCGCTAAAATGCCCGGTACAGGGAGGAAGGGTCCAGGACTGCAAGCCCTTCTGCGGGGCCGGTGCCGAATAACTCCCGGGAGTGGTCACCGAAGGGGCTGGCGCTGTCAAGCCCACCCTGGCAGGCTGACCCGGTGGCCCCGTTACAGCCTTATGAGTGGGATAATATTTTGTCCAAACAGGGTGGCACCACGGGAACCAATCCCGTCCCTGGCGATGTTTACGCATGGCCGGGGGCGGGATATTTTAATTTTTGGCAAGTATTCAGTAAACCCGGTAGAGGCACGGCGTTATCGTTAGCGAACGACTCCTGAGTACCTTCTGCGCGGAGCACTGGAGTGAGCGGTGCTAACGCAATGCCTTAACACCGGTTTCACTGAATGTATACAATTTTTGGGCAGACAATTTTTTTCAGGCAGCTAAATTGCCTTGCTGAAAGGAGGAAATAAAATTGCTGACGGCGCGGCCCCGGGGAACCAGCGACATCCTGCCCGGCCAGGTGGAAAAATGGCAGCAGGTGGAGAGAATAATGCGCCAGGTCTGCCGGGAGTATGGTTACCGGGAAATACGAACACCAATTTTTGAGCATACAGAACTTTTTGTGCGGGGTGTGGGGGAAACAACTGATATTGTTGAAAAAGAAATGTATACCTTCCTTGACTTCCTTGACCGGGGGAACCGCAGCCTGACCCTGCGTCCCGAGGGCACGGCATCGGCGGTGCGGGCCTATTTGGAAAACAAGATGCAGGCCTGGCCCCAGCCGGTCAAGCTTTATTACCTGGGGCCCATGTTTCGTTATGACCGCCCCCAGGCCGGGCGCTACCGCCAATTTCATCAGTTCGGGGCGGAGGTGTTCGGCTCGCACCACCCGGCCCTTGATGCCGAGGTTATGGCCATGGCCATGGACATTTACCGCAGGCTTGGCCTGGACCATGTCGAATTGCAGATCAACAGTGTGGGTTGTCCGGGGTGTCGCCCGGCGCTGCGGGAAAAGCTGCAGGAGTTTTTGCGGCCCCGCCTGCCGGAACTATGCGGCAACTGCCGGGACCGGTTTGAGCGCAACCCCTTGCGGATTCTGGACTGCAAGTCGGAATCCTGTGCGGCCCTGGTGGTGGGGGCGCCAACAACCGGGGACTGCCTTTGTGACGACTGCCGGGAGCATTTTGAAGCCGTGCAAAAGTACCTGCAAACCGTGGGTTTGCCCCACAAGATTAACTTGAGCCTGGTCAGGGGCCTTGATTATTATACCCACACCGCCTTTGAGATAGTGGCCCCGGAGATTGGCGCCCAGAGCTCGGTGGGCGGCGGGGGTAGATATAACGGCCTGGTGGAGGCCTGTGGCGGCCCGCCCGCACCGGGGATTGGCTTTGCCCTGGGTCTGGAAAGAATTTTACTGGCCATGGAAGCCAGAGGAGTTGCAGTAAGCGAAATGCCCGGCCCCGATGTGTTTGTGGCGGTTATCGGCCCGGAGGCGGAACAGGAGGCCTTCAGCCTGGTGGCGGCCCTGCGCAGGACGGGATTGCAGGCTGACCGGGATTACCTGGGCCGCAGCCTCAAGGCCCAGATGAGATATGCCGGTAAAATAAACGCCAGGTACACCGTTCTGCTGGGCGGGGAAGAATACCGGCGAGGCGTGGCTGTTTTGCGCCATATGGCCGGTGGCAGCCAGGAGGAAGTTCCCCTGGCCGAGCTTATACAACGGATTTATAAAGAAGACTTGGTTCAGGTGGGGTTTTAACCATACGTTGGGGACATTCCTCCGAAGGAGGTGTGTCCCCTGACCACTGAACCTTAGTCGCACTTATTTCGAGTTTACAGCCTGTTAATCCCCGACCTAAGAGGGCGGGGTCTTACAGGCTGTGCGAAGATAAATAGGAGGGACAATTATGGCTGAATCAATGGCAGGTCTGACGCGAACCCATTATGGCGGCGTCCTGAACCTGGAGCACATAGGTCTGGAGGTGGTCTTGACGGGCTGGGTTCAGGTCAGGCGGGATCACGGAGGCCTGATTTTCATAGATTTGCGGGACCGCGCCGGCATTGTGCAAGTGGTCATCAGCCCGGACACCAGTCTGGAGGCATTTATAAAGGCCGAAGCCATTCGCAGCGAGTATGTGCTTGCTGTTGTCGGTAAGGTTGCCCGGCGGCCGCCGGAAACGGAAAACAATAAGCTGGCCACCGGTCAGGTGGAGGTTCAGGTTAAGGAACTGCGCATCCTGAACCGGGCCAAAACCCCGCCTTTTTACATTGAGGATGATCTGGATGTGGATGAGAACCTGCGCCTGCGCTACCGCTACCTGGACTTGCGGCGGCCTGAGATGCAGCGCAATATTTACCTGCGCTACAAGGCCGGCCGGGCGGTGCGTGAATTTCTGGACAGCCAGGGGTTCTGGGAAGTTGAAACCCCGATGCTGATCCGCAGCACCCCGGAGGGGGCCAGGGACTACTTGGTGCCCAGCCGGGTCAATCAGGGGCGCTTCTACGCCCTGCCCCAGTCCCCCCAGCTTTATAAGCAGCTGCTGATGGTGTCCGGCCTGGACCGCTACTACCAGATCGTTCGCTGCTTCCGGGATGAGGACCTGCGGGCCGATCGCCAGCCGGAATTTACCCAAATTGACCTGGAGATGTCCTTTGTGGACACCGAAGATGTGCTATGCCTGATGGAAGGGCTGATGGCCCGCCTGTGCCGGGAGGTGGCGGGGGCCGAGCCAAGCCTGCCCTTCCCCCGGCTAACCTACCGGGAGGCCATGGACAGGTACGGCAGTGACAAACCGGATACCCGCTTTGGCCTGGAGCTGAAAGACCTGACAGATATTGCGGCAGGCTGCGGCTTTAAAGTCTTTGCCGCGGCGGCCGGCGCCGGAGGCCGGGTAAAGGGCATTAACGCCAGGGGTTGTGCGGGCTTCAGCCGCAAAGAAATTGATGACCTGACAGCCTATGCGGCCATTTATAAGGCCAAGGGCCTGGCCTATTTCCTTGTCACCGAAGAGGGCCTCAAGTCAACCATAACCAAGTTCTTTACGCCCGAGGAGCTGTCGGCCATAGGAGAGCGGCTGGAGGCCAGGCCGGGCGACTTGCTGCTCTTTGTGGCCGATCAGCCCGAGGTTGCAGCCGCCGCCCTGGGTGCCCTGCGGTTGCACCTGGCTGAAAAACTCAACCTTGTTTCCCCGGACAAATATAACTTTCTTTGGGTGGTGGACTTCCCCCTGCTGGACTATGACCAGGAGAGCAAGCGCTGGGTGGCTATGCACCATCCCTTTACCGCCCCCCGGGAGGAAGATCTGCCGCTTTTGGCAAGCGACCCCGGCCAGGTCAAGGCCAGGGCCTACGACCTTGTCCTGAACGGAGTCGAGGTGGGCGGCGGGAGCATCAGAATTCACCGGCGGGACATCCAGGAACAGGTGTTCCAGGCAATCGGCCTTGCCGGAGATGAAGCCAGAGAGAAATTCGGTTACATGTTGGAGGCCTTTGAATATGGCGCCCCGCCCCACGGCGGCATTGCCTTCGGCTTTGACCGGCTGCTGATGCTGCTGGCCGGCAGAAAAACCATCCGGGACGTCATTGCCTTCCCCAAAACCCAGAGCGCATCTGAACTTATGACTGCCGCACCGGGGGCCGTTGATGAAGAGCAATTGCATGAGCTGGGCCTGAGGCTGGGCTTCAAAGGGAAAAAGTAACCAGGCCCGGCAGTCTCCTGAATTTTACCCCCTGTGGAAAACTATGCGCTGCCGTGCATAATTTTTGGAATCCCGGCAAACACTGTAATTAAAGGTTCGGGGCATGTTTTCCCCTTGCCAAAGAAAAGTAAGTATGCTAACATGAAATTGCAAAAGGCAGAAACCCTGCTAGGTGCGTGAGCCACTTGAAGTTTTGATCCAACACCATTTAAAAGGGAGTCCGGGCTCTGCCTGTGGATTGTATGCCGGCCCTGGAGCCGGTAACAAAAATCAGCCAGGAGGACACCCACCTGTTGTAAGAACGGGTTCAGGAAAACTTTGGGAGGTAGCACGGCTTGGTGGGGTAACTTCAGACCTTATGTAGTTTCCAGTTGCCAGCTGTCAATGCGGCTGTTAACTGGAAACTTTTTTGTAAGTATTCAGTAAACCCGGTAGAAGCACGGCGTTATCGTTAGAATATTATTGCCATATTAATGGGGTGAGCTGATGGACTGGCAGGAAAGAACCCGGCTGCTCATAGGACAAACAGGCCTGGATAAACTATCCCGCAGCCGGGTGGCGGTTTTCGGGCTGGGCGGGGTGGGTTCCTTTGCCGCTGAAGCCCTGGCCCGGTCCGGGGTGGGCAGGCTGCTGCTCATTGACTACGATCATGTTGCGCCATCCAACATTAACCGCCAGATTCATGCCCTGTCCAATACCGTGGGCCGATTAAAAATAGATCTTATGGCCGAAAGAATATCCTTAATTAATCCGGGCGCGCTTCTTGATCTGAGGGCGGAAAAATATACCACCGGCAGTGGACCTGCCTTTCTTGAGCCGGCGCCTGACTTTGTACTGGATGCCATTGATGACGTCAAGGCCAAGGTGGATTTGCTGGCCTTTTGTGTAGTCAGGGGCATACCGGTGGTTTCCGCCATGGGGGCCGGTAAAAAGCTTAACCCCGCCGGATTTAGGGTGGCGGACATCTCAGCCACCTCAGTCTGCCCCCTGGCCCGGGTGGTGCGCCGGTTGCTGCGCCAGAAGGGCATAACGTCCGGTATCCCCGTTGTATTCTCCACGGAGCAGCCCATTGGGGCGGCAAGTTGCCCCGGCGGCTGCGGTCCTGTTGCAGAGGATGCGGAGTGCCCGGCAAAGCCGCTGCCGGGCAGCATATCCTTTGTGCCGCCGGTGGCAGGTTTGATTATGGCAGGTTTTGCAGTGAATAGACTGCTGGAAGTAACCAATGATTAATATAGTAAAATCATTAATTCAATTGACAAAGTCTTTTGCCGAATAATATAATTCATTATGGGTAAATATTTCTAGTAGGTCGCGCTGGGGCAGGAGCAAACATAGAAAACCAGGGGAACTTAAACCGGGAAGGAGAGGAGTATCATTGGCCAGTGATAAAATCCTTGTATTAGAAGACTCAAGTTTCACTGAAGTCATTGCCGGTTCAGGCGTTCCGGTTTTAGTAGACTTTTGGGCCGAATGGTGTGGCCCATGCAAGATGATTGCGCCGGTGATTGAAGAATTGGCGGTGGAGTACGAGGGGAAAATTCAAATGGCAAAGTTAAACGTGGATCAAAACAGGGGAACGCCCGGTACCTTTATGGTCAACAGTATCCCAACCCTGATTGTTTTTAAAGACGGCAAGGAAGTTAGACGCTCTATTGGATTTAAAACTAAAAAGGAATTGAAGGCCCTTTTGGACAAACATCTATAAAGAAGACTTGGTTCAGATGGGGTATTAACCCATACGTTGGGGACATTCCTCCGAAGGAGGTGTGTTCCCTGACCACTGAACCTTAGTCGCACTTATTTCGAGTTTACAGGCTGTACGAAGATAAAACTTACATTAGTTGGGGACATTCCTGTCCCCAGAGAAATACCCAAGCTTCAGCAGGTGTGTCCCCTTTCCTTATGCGAGGGCGGGGTCTTACAGGCTGTACGAAGATAAAACTTATACACGATATTTAAGCACGCCTGGGGCGTGCTTTTTGTTGCTTTGGGGAAAGAATGCCGGCCATATTTATGGCCGGAGCAGAGGATAAGTACTAAGCGCACATATGAGGGAACTGAATGAGCGCGCGTTTTTATACCAGGTGGTGAGATTAAGTTTTTGAACTATAGTTAAAAACCGAGTAAGTTACTTGGTTTTAATTGACACAAGAAGTCTAATATCCTGAGTTTTACAGCAGAAATGACTAAAAAATACCCGTTAGCCTAGTGTTATCAAGGGCTAACGGGTTTTGTTTTTTGTCATAAAGTTGTAGTGTATTTACAGTTATTTTTTGTATTGCAAAA
>JBFMEU010000043.1:0-22854 GCA_040753155.1 Bacillota bacterium | reverse complement strand
GTCAGTAGTCAGGAGTCAGGAGTCAGGAGTCAGGAGTCAGGAGTCAGGAGTCAGGAGTCAGGAGTCAGGAGTCAGAATGAGAAAACCAGCGAAAACATTTGAAGATTTACTGGTATGGCAGAAGGCGAACCTGTTTGTACTTGCAGTTTATCGTTTATCCATGGCGTTTCTGAAGTATGAGATTTACGGTTATTCTGAATCCTGACTCCTGAATTCTGAATACCTGAATAGTATAGTACTTTTATCGGCACGAACCGGAGGGGACTTTAATGTTATTCAACAATTCAAGTTTCATTGTCCTGGAAAAGCAGCTGGATGCCTCGGCCCTGAGGCAGCAGGTTATTGCCAACAATATCGCCAACGCCAACACACCGGGGTTTAAAAAGTCCGAAGTAAGCTTTAACGACCAGCTGCGGGCGGCCCTTGACACCAAGCGCATTCACCTGCAGGCCAATAGCCCCCGGCATATTACCGCCAGACACCCCCTGCATAATATTGCTCCTCTGGTAAAAACCACGGAGGACACTATAATGACTTACGGCCAGAATAATGTCGACACAGAGCAAGAAATGGTCAACCTGGCCGCCAACACCATTTTGTATAATGCCGCATCCAGGATGCTGGGCGGCAAATTCACCACAATGGGACATATAATCAGAGGAGGCAAGTAAAATGGCGCTGTTCGAGTCCTTTTCCATCAGCAGTTCCGGTATGACGGCAAACCGTCTCTGGCTGGACACTATTTCCAACAACATCGCCAATATGAACAGTACCGGGCGGCCCGGGGATCCTGCCCAGCAGCCTTACCGCAGGCAGACGCCGGTTTTTTCCGCGGCGGTGCAGCAGTATCTGCTTAATAAAAACCCGGGTCGCGGCGGGCCCAAAACTGCCGGGGTTAAGGTGACCGGGATATTGCATGACGGGGCACCGCCCCAGCTGGTGCATGACCCCTCCCACCCCCACGCTGATCCGGAAACGGGATATGTGGCCTATCCCAATATCAATGTCCTGAACGAAATGGTTAATATGCTCACTGCCACCAGGGCTTACGAGGCCAATGTCACCGCCCTTAATTCCGCCAAGGAAATGGCCCTGGCCGCCCTGGAAATAGGGCGCTAAAAAATCTGGGAGGTTCGGACAATGTTCATAACTCCAGTTGCCCTGACGCAGCAATTTAATACCGGTGTTGAAAGTAACAAGCAAGGGGCAGGCGCAGCGGTAAATTTCGGAGAGATGCTGAGTAATGCGCTAAACAAAGTAAATGAGGACCAGGCGCAGAGCAGTACTGCACAGCTAAGTTTTTTGGCCGGGGAAGTACAGGACATCCATCAGGTGACCATTGCCGGTCAAAAGGCCAAGGTAACCTTGCAGCTGGCCGTAGAAGTAAGGAATAAAATGGTGGAGGCCTACCAGGAAATTTCCCGCATGCATGTCTAAAAGTGCCGCTCCGGAGGATCACTAAATGAACCCCAACGAACTGTTGGTCTCAGCCAGGCAAAAATGGCAGGCCACGAAACCTGGCCGCAGAGTTGCCTTAATTGCAGCAGGCGCCTTGGTCCTGGCGGTACTGGTCTTTCTGGGACAGCTGATCCTGAGGCCGGCCTACGCGCCGCTATTGAGCAATTTGGACCCGGTGGTGGCTGGTGATATTGTTGAAGAGCTGAACACCATGAAGGTTCCTTACCGCCTGGCTGATGACGGGCGGACCATAGAAGTGCCCAAAGATCAGGTTTACGATGTCAAAATTCGCCTGGCCAGCGCCGGTGTTCTTCACGAGCGCAGTGAAGGGTTTAGCCTTTTTGATGCTCAAAAGTTTGGCGTAACCGACTTCGAGCAGCAGGTTGCCTACCAGCGGGCGCTGCAGGAAGAACTGCGCCGGACCATCGTATCCCTGGATGCCGTTGAACAGGCGCGGGTCCATCTGGTGCTCCCCCGCCGGAGCCTGTTTTTGGATGATCAAATTAGCCCGTCCGCCTCGGTAGCCCTTAAGATCAAGGCCGGCCACGAGCTGGACCAGCCGCAGGTGCGCGGTATTTGTGATCTGCTGCTGGGCAGCATCGAGGGCCTGCAGCTGGAAAACATACATATAATCGACACCCTGGGCAATGTGCTCAGCGACGATTTACGCACCGAAAGCGAGGGCGCCCGGCTGGCCAAGCTCACCATGGACCAGTACCAGGTGCGCCGGGAATTTGAAAAGGAGCTGGAAAAGCGCATCCAGCAAATGCTGAACCGGGTTTTGGGGCCCAATAAGGCCGTGGCCATGGTGACTGCCGACTTGGATTTCCGCCAGCAGCAGACCACCAGCACTACTTACGGGCCCGGCCAAATCCTCAGTGAGCAGCGGGTGACCGAAAGCGGCACCGGCGCCGGCGGCGCCGCCGGGCAGCCGGGGACCGATACGGAAATGCCCGGCCTGACCCTGCCCGGCCTGAACCCCGGGGGCGGCAGTTCTTACGAGCGGGAGGAGGCAATCACCAACTACCAGGTGGATGTGGTACAGGAGACTTTGCTCAACAGCCCGGGGAACCTGCTCCGCCTGTCCACTTCCGTAATCTTAAACGGAGACCTGCAGCCAGGGCAGCTGGAAGATGTCCGGGGGCTGGTGGCCACGGCCATTGGCTATAACGAGGAGCGGGGAGACCAGTTAACGGTATCCAGCTTGCCCTTTGACGAAAGCTATTTTGACCTGCCGGCTGAGGAGCCGGCGACCGGCGAAGGGCGTGAGCAGCTGTTAGTCTACGCTGCGGCCGGGGCGGCGGTACTGCTGATTGTAGCCATAGCATTAATCATTATCTTCAGGCGCCGGAGCAAGGCCAGAGAGCAGACGCAGCAGGAGGAGATTGTCCAGCCGGTTAAGCCGGCGGAAGAGCTAAAGACCTCCC
Organism: Bacillota bacterium; assembly: GCA_040753155.1. Taxonomy (GTDB): domain Bacteria; phylum Bacillota; class Desulfotomaculia; order Desulfotomaculales; family JBFMEU01; genus JBFMEU01. Next base: position 19,969 of record JBFMEU010000043.1, on the reverse strand, counting down.
TGGCTGAACCTGTAACCGAGGCGCCGGGCTACCAGCGGGATTTAAAGAACCTTGCCCGGGACAACCCGGAGGAAGTTGCCGAAGTGCTTAAAGTCTGGTTGAGGGAGTAGATCCAATGCCTGGCATCACTATCAACGGTCTGCAAAAAACGGCGATTTTACTTATCTCCCTGGGCTCTGACCTGTCAGCCAAAATATTGAAGCAAAATTTTCATGACGATGATATTGAAAAAATAACCCAGCAGATTTCCTTGATGGAACGGGTTCCCAAAGAAGTACAAGGCGCGGTGCTGGAGGAGTTCGCCCAGCTGCGCCAGGCCCGGGAGTATTTGATGGTGGGAGGCCTGGGATATGCCAGGGAAACCCTGCAAAAGGCGCTGGGCGACCAGAGGGCCAGTGAAATTCTGGACAGGGTTACGGTAACAATTCAAAATAAGCCCTTTGCCAATTTACGCAAATCCGACCCCAAGCAATTATTTTCTTACCTGAGGGACGAGCACCCTCAAACCATTGCTTTTGTGCTAACCCACCTGCATCCGGACCAGGCTTCCCTGATTCTTTCTTCGTTGCCCAACGAATATCAAAGCGAAGTGGCGCGGCGGGTGGCCATTATTGATACCGTATCGCCGGAAGTGGTTCAGGATGTGGCCCGGGTGCTGGAGTCCAAACTGGCGGTGGTGTCCTATCAGGAGCAGAGTATTGGCGGGGTTAAGGCCCTGGTGGAGATTTTGAACAAGGTGGACCGGGCAACCGAGAAAACCATTCTGGAAGAACTGGAGATGGCCGACCCCGGCCTGGCCGATGAGATTCGCAAGATGATGTTTGTGTTTGAAGATATTGTAAAGTTGCCCGACGCCTCCATTCAGCGGGTGCTGCGGGAAGTGGATTCCAAAGATCTGGCCAAGGCCATGCGGGGAACCGGCGAGGATGTTACCGAGCGCATTTACCGCAACATGTCCAAGCGGGCCGGAGATATGATGCGGGACGAAATACAGTACATGGGGCCGGTGCGCCTCAGGGATGTTGAGGAGGCCCAGCAGCGGATTGTCCAGATTATCCGCCGGCTTGATGAAACAGGTGAAATCATTATTGCGCGGGGTGGGGACGATGCCATTATCACCTAAGGTGCTCAGGGTAAAAGATACGAGTGTCGGGGATAAACAAATATACCTGGATTTAAAGCACCAATTTGTACCCGCAGAGGATAAGTATGGCGCGGCAGCCCGCAGGGAAGGCTTACGGCTGACCATGGAAGAGGCCAGGCAGCATGCTGACTTGATTGTGCATAAGGCCTGGGCCGAGGCCGAGTCTATCATTCAAAAGACCCGTATCCAAAGTGCCGTGCAAGTTCTGGAGGAGGCGGCCAAAGCCAGAGATGAAGGGTACCGGGACGGCTACCGTCAGGGGCTGGAGGAGGCCGCGGCCGAGGCGGAGAGGGTGCGCCGCCAGGCCCGGGATGTATTAAGGGCGGCCGAGGAGGAAAGGCGCAAAACCCTGCGGGAACTGGAGAGCGAATTACTTCAACTGGCCCGGGAAATGGCGGAAAAGATCATCCACACCCAGCTGAACCTGGATCCCGGCCTGGTATTGGAAATAGTCCGGGAGTCCATAGCCCTGGCCGAAAGCCGGGAGAAGATCACTGTATACGTTAACCCGGGTGAACTGGAGTTGTTTGAAGAACATCATTCTGAGCTGAAGCAGCTTTTGCCCGGCAATGCTTTCCTGTGTATCATACCTGACGGTGTTATCAAGCCGGGCGGTTGCCGGCTGGAAACAGGCAGCGGAGAAGTTGACGCCTCTCTGGAGACAAGGTGGCAGGCACTGTGGGAGCAAATCTGTGAAAAGCAAGCATAAAGGAGTAAGCAATGAAAAGTACGACAGATTTGGAACGCTGGCGCAAGGCGATAAAGGAAGCCAGGGTTTTAAAATCCACAGGCTTTGTAACCAGGGTAATCGGGTTGACCATTGAAGCCAGGGGCATTAAGGCCCGCATTGGTGAGGTATGCGATATCCTGGTGCCCGGGGAAGCCCAACCTGTAAAGGCCGAGGTGGTCGGCTTCAGAGAGGACGCGTCCCTGCTGATGCCTCTGGGCGAATTGCGGGGCATTTACCCCGGTTGCAATATAACCCCTACTGGTAACTCTTTGACCATCAAGGTGGGCGGCCACCTGCAGGGCAAGGTGCTGGACGGTCTGGGCTGCCCCCTCAGCGGGACCAAGGGTGAAGCACTGGACGGGGAAACCTACCCTGTTGACAACAAGCCCCCCAATCCACTGGCCAGAAAGCCCATCAGGGAGGTGCTGGCCACCGGGGTCCGGGCCATAGACTCGCTCCTTACCTGCGGCCGGGGCCAGCGCATCGGCATTTTTGCCGGGAGCGGTGTGGGCAAGAGCACCCTGTTGGGTATGATTGCCCGCTATAGCGACGCGGATGCCAACGTAATTGCCCTGATTGGGGAGCGGGGCCGGGAGGTGCTGGATTTTATTGAAACTGATTTGGGTCTGGACGGCCTGGCCCGTTCGGTGGTGGTGGCCGCCACCTCGGACCAGCCGGCCCTGGTAAGGCTTAAAGGGGCCTTTGTGGCCAGCGCCATTGCCGAATACTATCGGGATCAGGGTAAAAATGTGCTGCTGCTGATGGACTCGGTGACCCGGTTTGCCATGGCTCAGCGGGAGGTGGGCCTGGCTATCGGCGAGCCGCCGGCCACCAAGGGGTATACCCCGTCGGTTTTTGCCATGTTGCCCAAATTACTGGAAAAGTCGGGGACTTCCTCCGGCGGATCGATTACAGCCTTCTACACCGTGCTGGTGGACGGTGACGACATGAACGAGCCCATTGCCGATGCCGTACGGGGCATTTTGGACGGTCACATTGTATTGTCCAGGGATTTGGCGGCCCGCAACCAGTATCCCGCCATAGAAACCCTGAGCAGTGTCAGCCGCCTGATGCCGGACCTGACCACTCAGGAGCACCAGAGGCAAGCCTCAAATTTAAGGGAAATGCTGGCCACCTACAAGGAGGCCGAGGACCTGATCAACATCGGCGCCTATGTGGTTGGCTCCAATCCCAAGATAGACCGGGCCATCAGGTATAACGACCAGATCATTGGTTTTTTGCGCCAGGATGTAGGCGAACTGTGTTCTTATGATGAAACCCTGGCCCGGCTTGCAGGTATCGGAGAGGAGAGACATGTTTAATGAAGAGGTTTGATTTCCGCCTGGAACCTTTACTGCAGTACCGAACCGGCCTGGAGAAGGGAGCCCTGCTGGAAAAGGTCAGGGCCCAGGAGGAGTTGTCCCAGTGCCGGGAGGTGTTGGAGCAAACCTGCAACCTGCTTGACCGGGCACTGGATTCAGCCCGGGGCGAAAAATTTGACCCGCTGGACGGGCTGAACAACGTCCTATACCGCGAGTTTTTGGCCGGCTGCAAACACCGGCAAGAATTACAGGTTGCCGGGGCGGAAACAGAATTGGAGCGCCGCCGGCAAATGCTGGTGGAGGCCAGGCGGGATAAGCTGGTGCTGGAAAAGTTAAAGGAGAAACAATTCTGCTCCTACCGGAAAGAACTGCACAATTTTGAGCAAAAAAGCAATGACGAACTGGCCATGGTAACTTATGCCAATAAATTTTACAGGTTTTAACAGTCATACCCACTGAAAGGAGGTGAGCGAGTGCAAATACAATTAACCAACCTGTCGGCCCCGGCCGGAGACAGGGGTGTTGGCAGGGGCGTCATTCAGAGTGGCAACTTCCTTGACTTCCTGTTGAACATACTGGTGCAACAGGAAGTCAAGCCCGGCGAAGAGGGGCTGAATAACCCGGCGGAGGAGGGCGGGCAAAGCCAGGAAATGGAGTTGTTATTCACGCCCGGGAACTTAATCCTTGCCACTGGCGCCCGGGAAACTGGGGAAGGTCAACAGTTGGCTGCCGGATTAAACCGGGGCACCCCCATAGCAGCTACAGGCATGGAGTCTGGAGCAGCAAAGGAGGCCGGCGTAAAACCGGGGCAAAGCCAGGGCCTTAACCCGATGAACCTGCCAAACCAGGTATATTATCCCGGACCGGGACTAAAACTGGAAGGATTGCCCGGGGCTGGTATGGGCAGAGAGGCTGCAGCGCCGGGGCAGGCCATGGCGGCTCTAATGGTTTCCGAGGCGGCAAAATCCAATGAGCTATCCAAAGGCGAAGCGCTAACCAGGGTGATAACAGGTGAAAGCCCGGCTGGCAGCCCGGCCAGGCAGGGGTTTACAAGCCCGGGGTCATTGGTGGTGAACAACCCGGTTGCCGGAAATCCCGGGGTACCCCGGGAAAATCCGTCAGGCAGCCCGCCCGGGGGGGCTGAAGCAGGCCGCAGCCAGGAGCCTGTACTGGCCGGCACCGGTGTGAATAGCAGTAAGTTCGTTGGAGTTCAGGGCGGCAGTGAAAGCGCCGGAATTTCTCCCCAGCCGGTTGCAGCGCTGAGCCTGGAGCAGGGCACGGGGCCCCTGCAGGCGGCAAGCCGCCTGGCTGAGATGATGCGGGTAGTACCCCCCAAAGGCAGCGGCCAAACAACCTTGAGTCTCAAGCTGGAGCCGGCCAATCTGGGCAAGCTGACCATCAACCTTAATTATGCCGGCGGCAATTTAACAGCCAAATTTATCACCGCCAGCGGCTATGTCAAGGAAATAATTGACGGCATCATTCCCCACCTGCGGGAACTCCTGGCCGAGCATAATATCAAGCTTCAGGAGGCCTCGGCAGTTGTAACAAACGACCAGGGCCGCCGCGGGGAGGGCTTCGAGGGTCAGGGCCGCAGGGGGCATAAATCCCCCGGGGGTGAGCAGCGGGACCAATCCCCGGAGCAGGAATCAGGACGGGAAAGGCAATTCATGGGCCGGTCCCTTGAGCTGAACTACCTGATTTAAGAAGGAGCTGAATTTGATGCGAGTTGAAGAGAGTTCCCTGTATTACAATGACAGGGAGGTCAGGCAGCCCAAGCAGGTGCTGGACAAAGACGCCTTTATGCAAATTCTGGTCACCCAATTGCGCTACCAGGATCCCAGCCAGCCCCAGGATACCGAAGCCTTCATTGCCCAGATGTCCCAGTTCACCATGCTGGAGCAGATGTTTAACATGAACGAGAACCTGGAATCCCTGATCAAATCATCCTTAACAAGCCAGGTACTGGAGCTTATCGGCAAGGAGGTCAAAGTGCCGGCCGGGGAAGACGAGGTAATCACCGGCTTTGTGGAATCAGTTAACCTGGCGGGGAGCGAGCCCCAACTTCTGGTGGGCGGCAAGTATTATTCGCCGGATATGGTGTTCCAGGTTAATAAGACGCCGGATCCGGCTGGCGACATACTATCCGAAATGGCTAAAGATCTGAAAAGCATAGCGGAAATAATGGTTCCCCTTGAAACCGGGGCGGAAAAGCCGGGTGAGGCGGGTGATGAGTAAGATTAAGGGATGGCTTCCCGGCCAGCTCATACCGGTTGACCGGGCGGTCCCCCCTAAGCCACCTGGCAAACCAGTTGAAGAAGCCCAGTTCCGGGATGTGCTGCAGCAGGCAGTGAGCAGGGCCGGCCCGGTAAAGATCTCGGCCCACGCCTGGAAGAGGTTGCAGGAACGCAACATTAACCTGGGTCCCGAAGACCTGGCCAGTATCAACAACGCGGTGGAAAGGGCCGCCGCCAAGGGCGCCCGGGAATCGCTGGTCCTCTACGGGGACATCGCCCTGGTAGCCAGCGTCAAGAACCGCACCGTGGTCACCGCCATGGGGGCCGGGGACGCCCCCGGGCACGTTTTCACCAACATCGACAGCGCGGTAATTGTACCCAAATAATCCCGCCAGCCGGTCCGACAGGAGGCTGCCGGGCCGCCGACCGACTGACGCGGCCCAATACCTGCAAGGAGGAAAAGATAATGATTAGATCCCTTTATTCCGGAGTATCAGGCATGCGCAATCACCAAATCCGCATGGACGTGATCGGCAACAATATTGCCAACGTGAACACCACCGGTTTCAAGTCCGGGCGGGTAAGCTTTCAGGATGCCCTGAGTCAGAACATGCGCCCCGGCACCGGGTCGGTGAACCCGATACAGGTTGGCACCGGCATGACAATATCTTCTATTTTAAACATTCACACCCAGGGCGCGCTGATGAATACCGGCCGCCAACTGGACCTGGCCATCCAGGGCAATGGTTATTTTACTGTTAAAGATCCCGGCAGCAACACAAATTACTATACAAGGGATGGTGTCTTTTATATTGATAAGGATGGGTTTATAGTAAATAATCTTGGCTACCAGCTGTGTGACAACACAGCTGCCGGACCCATACCAATACAAATTGACGTGACTACTAATAAAATACAAAACATAGGCGTAGGTTTGGATGGGACAGTAACAGGTCAATATGACACCGGTGATCCTTTAACCTTTGCCGGGGGTTCGACCGGTATTTTAGGTTTACAGTACTTTCGTAACCCTGAGAGTTTAACAAAAGCAGGTCAAAATCTATATACGCCATCAAATGCAACAAATACAACCGATCAGGTTGCCCGGCCGGGTACGGGTGGAACCGGTACAATAGCGGCAGGCTATTTGGAGATGTCCAACGTTGACCTTACCGAGGAATTCACCAATATGATCACCACCCAGCGGGGCTACCAGGCCAACGCCCGGACAATTACCGTATCAGACTCGTTACTTGAAGAACTGATTAACCTCAAACGATAAAAACCTTATGGGGGTTAGGTACCATGCCGTTTAAAAAAAAGAATAACAGCCCGGCTGCCCAGAGCACAGTGGAAAAGGCCCCCGCCAGGGGGGGGGTAAGCACCCCTAAAATGATTCTGTTCATGGTTGTTGCCGTCCTGTTGGGGGGCGGATTGATGATGGGTGCCCTTACCATGACAGGATTAATAGGTGGTAACAGGGCGGAAGCGGAGGAAGGAAATTCTAAGCCGGTGGCCACTGAAATCCTTAAAATCGACAGCATGGTGGTAAATCTTGCTGACCCGGGCGGAAACAGGTACGTCAAGGTAAACACTGTGCTGGAATTCCCCAAGGATAAAAAGCTGCAAGAGGAGATCAAGGAAAAGGAGCACCAGATTACCGAGAGCGTACTTCTAACTTTCCGCAGTAAAACGGCGGCCGAAATCCAGCCCCTGTCCAAGCTTGACCTGGTCAAGCAGGAGTTGATGAAGAATGTGAATGCCCGATTGGAGCACGGCCAGGTAAAAGAGGTTTACTTTACCGAATTCATAATCCACTAAAAGGCGGAGAGGAACGCAGATGCTGAACGAGGACGAAATCAGGGAGTTTTTGAGCAAGGCGCAAGCAAATGAACCAGTGGTCAAAAAGGTGCGCTTCCCCGAACTTGCCCCGGCTTCAGGCCTGCAAAATATGAAAATAGGCTTTGATTACCTGCAGGATGTAAGCATCATGGTCACCGCCGAGCTTGGCGGCACCATAATCAAAATCAGCAACCTGCTGGACCTTGAGGAGGGCGCCCTCCTGGAGCTCAAGCGTGCGGCCGGTGATAATGTGGATATAATGGTGGACGACCAGTGCATGGCCCGGGGTGAAGTAATTATCATCGGCAGTAATTTCGGGGTCAGGATCGACAAGATTTACCAGCCGGATGAGCAAAAGGAGCGGCAGTTTTAGTATGGATGCTGAACTCTTCAAGGCAGCGGTTAGAATGGCTATAAGCCTGCCCCTGGTGGCGGCGCTGGCTTACTTCATACTCAAGTACAGCCTGGGCCGGCGGACGTCAGGACCCTTCGGCCGGCGCCGGATGCGGGTGCTGGAACAGGCAGCCCTGGGGCCCAAGGCAACCCTGACCCTGGTCCAGGTGGGCCAGGAATACTATCTGCTGGCCCATCTGGACGGGGCCGTGACAGTGATCAAGGAAATGCATGAACTGCCTGAAGTACTGGCGGATAGTACTCCAGCCGGGCCGGAGTTCAACAACATGGTACAACTGTTTGCATCCGGAATGAGTAAGCTGATAAACAGGGACCGGGCACCGTCCAGCAGAGCTGTGGGTGAGCGGCGTGAAAGATAGAAATAAAATAACCGTCTTACTGGTTATGCTCATGTTCTTTTTACTGCCGCCCCAGCTGGCCTGGGCTCAGCCCCTGCCGGCCATCGATCTGCAAATTCAGCCCACTGACGATCCCGCCCGGGTGGTGGACACGGTTAAACTGCTGGTGCTGCTGACCATGCTCTCCCTGATTCCGGCATTTTTGCTGATGATGACCAGCTTTATCCGCATTGTTATTGTCCTGTCCCTGCTGAGAAGCGCCCTGGGGATCCCGCAGACGCCCCCCAATCAGGTGATTATCGGGCTGGCCCTGTTTTTAACGATTTATGTAATGTCGCCGGTTTTTAACCAGGTAAATGACGAGGCTATTCAGCCCTATATTAATAATGAAGTAAGCCAGGAGGAGTTTTTTGAGCTGGCCTCAGATCCGCTGCGTGACTTCATGGCCAAACACACCCGGGAAAAGGATTTGGCCCTGTTTGTAAACATGTCCGGCATGGATCAGCCGGCCAACGTATCGGAGGTGCCCCTGACCGTATTTATCCCGGCCTTTGTGATCAGTGAATTGAAGACGGCGTTTCAGATGGGGTTTTTGCTGTATGTGCCGTTTTTAGTTATTGACATGGTGGTGGCCAGCACCCTGATGTCCATGGGGATGTTCATGCTGCCGCCGGTAATCGTCTCCCTGCCCTTCAAGTTGCTGCTGTTTGTAATGGTGGATGGCTGGTATCTGGTGATAAAATCCCTGATGGAAAGCTTTGCCTAGAGGGGGCCGCAGGATGAGTGACACTTTTATACTTCAAATAGTCAGGGACGCCCTGGTTATGGTTCTGGTTCTATCCCTGCCGGCCCTGGCAGTTGCCTTGGGGGTGGGGCTGTTCATCAGTATCCTGCAGGCCACCACCCAGGTACAGGAGCAGTCGCTGACCTTTGTACCCAAAATTGTGGCGGTGCTAATCACCCTGGCTGTGCTGGCGCCCTGGCTTTTGAAAACCACGGTTACCTTTACCACTAATCTTTACGAACAGCTGCCCAACATGGTGCGCTGACTTTTAATGAAGGAGTCAGGAGTCAGAAGTCAGAAGTCAGAAGTCAGGAGTCAGGAGTCAGGAGTCAGAAGTCAGAAGTCAGAAAACCAGCGAAAGCATTTGAAGATTTACTGGTAGGGCAGAAGGCGCACCTGTTCGCACTTGCGGTTTATCGTTCAACCATGGCGTTTCCGAAGTATGAGATATACGGTCCATTCTGAATACCTGAATAGTAACACGCTGACTAATGAAGGAGCTAGGAGCAAGTGCCGGATTATGAACAGGTAGCATTATTCATGCTTGTCTTCGCCCGGATCTCCGCCTTCATGGTAACCGCGCCGCTGTTTGTGCAGCCCAACGTTCCCGTGGTCCTTAAGGCCGGCCTGGCGCTGCTGCTGGCCATACTCTTATTCCCGGTGGTGGAGGCCGGGGTCATTACCCCGCCGGAAACTTCTCTGGGGTTTATCCTGGCCCTGGTGGTGGAAATTGCCATCGGTCTGGCCCTGGGTTTTATTACAAGCATGATTTTTGCCAGCCTGTCGGTTGCCGGCCAGTACATTGACATTAAGATGGGTTTTTTCATGAGTTTTGTCTTTGATCCCATGAGCGGTACCCAGACTACTATTATGGCCCGGTTTTTGGTCCTCGTCGGACTGGTGCTGTTTTTAAACATGGACGGCCACCACATGCTGCTGGCCGGGCTGGCCAGGAGTTTTGACATCGTACCCGTCATGGGTGCCCAACTGCAGGCCGGCCTGGGTCTGGTGGCAATAAGGTCCTTTACCGGGATGATTACGGTGGCGGTACAGATAGCGGCCCCGGTAATGGCGGTGGTCATTATTGTGGATATTTCCCTGGGCCTCATTGGCCGGACGGTGCCCCAGATGAACATTTTCATGCTGGGCTTCACGGTTAAAATCTTTCTCGGCATCCTGACCATGAGTATCATGGTTCCCCTGATGGGGGCCATCTTTCGCTCCCTGTTTAACATGATGGAGCGCGATATGTACCTGCTGCTGAAGGGGCTGTCCTGATGTCTGACAAGAATAGCGCCCAGCAAAAAACCGAGCCGCCAACGCCATATAAGCTGCAGCAGGCCCGGAAAAAAGGCCAGGTGGCCAAGAGCAAGGACCTTAGCGCAGCGTTGATTCTATTGGCGGCAGTAGCACTGTTCTTTGCCCTGCGGGAGCCCTCATCAATGGCCATGCAGCAGCAGCTGGCCCAGTATTTTGCCAACTGCCTGCACTATCAGCTGCCCCCTGAGAGCATGCCCGCAGTAGTAATAGATTTTATCAAATTTGCCGGCATCCTGCTGGCCCCGGTGCTGCTCCTTTGTGTGACTGTGGCCTTCCTGGCCGATATTTTGCAAGTTGGCTTCCTCTTTGCTCCGGAGGCTATCAAGCCAAAGCTCGAGAGGTTGAACCCGCTTGAGGGGTTCAAGCGCATGTTCAGCGTCAAGGCCCTGGTGGAACTGGTTAAAAGCATCCTCAAGGTAATAATTGTGGCGGCGGCCGTTTATCTGGTGATAAGGCTGCACATAGCCGAGCTGCTGGTAATTTTCTTTCAGACCCCGGTTCAGGTTTTTTTCACCATTATCAACATTGTCCTGGCCGCAGCCCTGGCCGGGGGCGGGGCGTTCCTGATCCTAGCCATGCTGGATTTACTGTTTCAGCGCTACGACCATTATAAAAACATGCGCATGACCCGGCAGGAAGTCAAGGACGAGCTAAAGCAAACCGAGGGGGATCCATGGTTCAAGGCCTGGCAGAAAAGGCGCCAGCGGGAAATTGTGCTGAACAGCATCCGGCAGGAAGTGCCCCGGGCCACGGTGGTGGTAACCAACCCCACCCATGTGGCGGTGGCCCTGCGCTATGACGACAACATGACCGCGCCCCGGGTTGTGGCCAAAGGCGCCGGACACCTGGCGGCCAAGATCCGGGAGCTGGCCGGGGTCCACGGTGTACCGGTAATCCGCCGCCCGGAAATAGCCCGGACGCTCTACCGCCAGGCTGAACCGGGCCAGGAAATCCCGGTGGAATTATACCAGGCCGTGGCCGAGATAATTGCCATGGTCTACCGCCTGAAGGGAAAGGCCTGACATCTCAGGAGTCAGGAGTTAGGAGTTAGGAGTTAGGAGTCAGGATGAGAGTAAGCATTCAGTAAACCAGGTAGAGGCACGGCGTTATCGTTAGCGAACGACTTGCGGAGCGCCGGTAACAGCACCCGGCGCAGTGAGGGTAACCGGACTGCGGCGCAAAACCAGCGGATAACAAACTTAGGGAGGACGACAATGGCCCCGAGGTCAGGTTCAATTGCAGCCATACTCAAACAGAATACCGACCTGATAGTTGGCGGCCTGGTTATCAGCATCGTTTTGTTGATCATTATACCCCTGCCGCCCGGAGCCCTGGACATACTTCTGATCATCAGCATCATCCTGGCCCTGTCCATCCTCCTGATTACCATGTTCACCACCGAGCCGCTCCAGTTTGCCATATTTCCGGCGCTGCTCCTGGTGACCACCCTGTACCGGCTGGCCCTTAACATATCCTCCACCCGGCTGATCCTGGGGAATGCGGAGGCCGGCATGGTAATTGAAGCCTTCGGGCAATTCGTGATTGGCGGGCAGTTCATCGTGGGGCTAATTGTTTTCATTATAATCACGGTTGTTCAGTTTGTGGTTATAACCGCCGGGGCCGGGCGGGTGGCGGAAGTGGCTGCCAGGTTCACCTTGGATGCCATGCCCGGCAAGCAAATGGCCATTGACGCCGACTTCAACTCGGGTCTGATTACCGAGGAGGAGGCCCGGGAAAGGCGCCGGCGCCTGCAGCGGGAGTCGGATTTCTTCGGAGCCATGGACGGGGCCAGCAAATTTGTCCGGGGGGACGCCATAGCGGGTATTGTGATTATTCTGATCAATATCATCGGCGGCATCGCCATCGGCACTTTGCAAATGGGCATGCCTGTTGTTGAGGCCATGAGAATCTATACCATTCTGACGGTGGGGGACGGCCTGGTAACCCAGATACCGGCCGTGCTCATCTCCACGGCGGCGGGCATTCTGGTCACCAGGGCCAGTACCGATAACAGTTTTGGCGTGGACATTGCCAGGCAGTTTTCAGGATATCCCAAGGTATTGTTCCTGGTGGCCGGCATCATGTTCATCATGGCGCTGATTCCGGCCATGCCCGGTGGCATGCTCTTCATCTTTGCCCTGGGCCTGGCCCTGGTGGGGTACAGCCTGACCAAAGGACGGCAGCGGGCGGCCCGGGAAGAACAGGAGGCGGCGGCCCGGGATCAGCTGCAGGAACAAAAGCGGGAGCCGGAAAATGTGAGCAGTTATTTTCAGGTGGATCCCCTGCAAATTGAAATTGGCTACAGCCTGATACCCCTTACGGACGAGGGCGCCGGCGGGGAACTGCTCGGCCGCCTGGCCTCGGTGCGCAGGCAGTGCGCAGGTGAACTGGGAATTTATGTGCGGCCAATCAGAATTAGAGATAACCTGCAGCTGCAGCCAAATAAATATGTAATCAAGCTAAGGGGCGAGGAAATTGCAACCGGTGAATTAATGCCCGGCCATTACCTGGCCATGGACCCGGCGGGCCTTGCCGGAGAGGTCCCCGGGGCGCCCACCACTGAGCCCACCTTCGGGTTGCCGGCCTGGTGGGTGTCAGCCGCCGACCGCAGCAGGGTGGAGGCGGCCGGGCTAACAGTGGTTGACTGCTCCACGGTACTGGTAACCCACCTGACGGAGGTTATTAAATCCTATGCCCATGAACTGCTGGGCCGCCAGGAAGTGAAGGAACTCCTGGATGTAGTTAAAGAAAGGGATGCGGCGGTGGTGGACGAACTTCTCCCGGACCTGGTTACTGTTGGGGATATTCAGCAGGTGCTGCAGAATTTACTCAAGGAAAGGGTGCCCATCAGGGATCTGGCCACCATCCTGGAGGCCATTGCCAACGCGGTGCGCTTTAACAAGGACCATGATTACCTGACGGAACATGTCCGCTCCGCCATTGCCCGAACCATCTGCCGGCAGTACACCGGCCAGGACAATAAGTTGATTGTTCTGACCTTGCATCCCAAGCTGGAGCACACCATAATTGAAGCTTTGCAGCAAACCCAGCTGGGGACCTATCCGGTGCTGGAGCCTTCGGTAACCAGGCAAATCCTGGATAAGTTAAGCGCCGGCGTGGAAAAGGTTACCCTCAGGGGCATGACACCGGTTCTTCTATGCTCGCCGCGGGTTAGACTGCCCTTCAAGCGTCTGACGGAGAGATATCTGAACAACCTGGCGGTACTGTCCCTTAATGAAATAATTCCCGGTGTGGAAGTGGAGGCGGTAGGTACGGTGGTGCTGGAATGAGGATTAAAAAGTACAATACCAGTGACATGCAGGAAGCAATGACCTTAATCCGGGAGGAGCTGGGGCCGGAGGCAATCATTATCAGCAGCCAGAGGTTGCCCCGCCGGAGTCTGAGAGAATTTTTTAAACCAGCCCGGCTGGAGGTTACAGCAGCAGTTGAAGAGAGCAAGGAAGTTGAGTTGCCGGCGCCGGCAATTAGTGCCGGCCCGGTGGCCATACCTTACACAGTGCGCACCAGGGCGCCGCGAAACGCCGATGGTCTGTTGGACGTGGAAAGGGGCGGGGAAAAGCGGGAGCGGTTAATACCCGGACACCTGCAGCCCGCCAGGCTGCCGGAGCCGCTGCTACCCATAGAAACCCGGGCCTGGCATTTTGACTCAATGCTAACCGGGGCCTTAGAAAAAATGGGGGAGAACGGCATGTCAGAAGACTTGCTAAACAGGTGGAAAAAAGTATTACAGGAACGTGAGGTGCACCCCAGAATCCTGGAGCCCCTCTTTGCGGACCTGGATAATTTTAATCATGACCATTCGGAGCCGGATGAAATGCTGAAAATTACCCTGCGCAGCAGGATTTCCCGGCTGGTGGAACCGGCCTACAGCGATGGCAGCTGTTCCCGGATTCACACCTTTATTGGCCCCACGGGCGTGGGTAAAACAACAACGCTGTTGAAATTGGCCACCAGAAAAAAGGTCTTTGAGCAAAAAAATATTGCCTTGGTCGCCGTTTACACCCACCGCTATGGCGCGTTGGAAAAGCTCAAGTACTACGGTGAGATTATCGGGGTTCCGGTGGAGGTGGTGATGACCCCCGGTGAACTGTTGGATGCTGTTAATGCCCACCGGGACAAGGACCAGATTCTCATCGACACCGAGGGCCGGCCGTCAAAAAATACCAGCCAGGTTTTAGAGCTAAAAAGTTTTCTGGAAGCTGTCGGCCAGGCGCAGGACATTTATCTGGTTCTGAGTTGCACTACCAGGGACAGGGACTTGGAACGGATTACAGCCGATTTTCAAAAGCTGAAATTCACCAGGTTAATCTTTACCAAGCTGGATGAAACCGATACCTATGGCGCCATGTTGAATATAATTTGTAAGGTTGGCGCCCCAGTGAGCTATATCACCAGCGGCCAGAACATACCGGACGACATTCAGGAAATTCAGCATAAAAATTTCGCAGCGCTGATTGTTTAAGGTGTTGGATATGAAAAGAGAAATTGTTATTCCCAAAATAATCAAGTCGGGCGCCAATGAGCCGGAATTAGCGGCCGGAGCTGTTCAGGCTCCCAGGATTATTGCTGTTACCAGCGGCAAGGGCGGGGTTGGAAAAACAAATCTAACCGTAAATCTGGGCCTGGCCATGGCCTCTTTGAACCGCAAGGTGATTATTTTTGACGCTGACCTGGGCCTGGCCAACGCCGAAATACTCCTGGGAGTTCACCCGCCATATTCCCTTTATGATTGTATACATAGAAACCGGGACATAGCCGAGGTTATTTGCCCCGCCCCGGGCGGTATAAAAATTATTTCCGGCGGTTCGGGCATCCTGGGCCTGGCTAACCTTGACGATATAAATCACAGGCGTCTTATGGATTCCCTGCAGGTTTTGAACAACCTGGCAGATTTCATTCTAATAGATACCGGTGCCGGAATCTCCAGAAATGTGCTGGCTTTTCTGGCCGCCGCAGAGGAGGTAATCGTGGTTGTGGTGCCGGAGCCCACTTCCCTTACGGACTCCTATGGCTTAATCAAGGTGCTGGCCAAGTATAATCTGCATCGCGAGGTCAGCCTGGTGGTCAACAGGGCCAGAAATGACAGCGAAGCCACCCAAACGGCAAAAAAAATTGACCAGGTGGCCGGCAGGTTTTTAGATTTAAAGGTTAACTACATTGGCTTTATCCCGGAAAGCAAAGTTGTTAACGAGTCCGTACGCCGGCAGGAGCCGTTTGCCGTCTATGCCAGGCAATCAGAACCGGCCCGTTGTGTTCTTGGTATTGCCCGCGCCCTATTGGGTGAAGAAGCGCCTGCCAAGCCCCGGCATGGCATTACCGGTTTTGCCCGGAAACTGGTGCGATTATTCAGGTAGGGAGTGATAGTGTTGAGCAAGCCTGAAGATTTGTATATAAATCAGAAAATAAGTGTAGTTAGGAATGACAGCTCTGGGTGGTATACCTCTCAGATTCAGGACCTGGATCAGGATTCGATTTACATAACCCTGCCCTATAGCCAGGCTTTACCCCTGATTCTACAAGTAGAAGATCAGGTGCAGGTTAGTTTTGCAGCTGAGGGCGCCAGTTTCAGGTTTCTAACCAGGGTAACAGGGCTGAAAAATGAGCAAATCTCTCTTTACCGGCTGGCCCGGCCCCTTGAAATAGTTCGGGTGCAGATGCGCGATTACGTCAGGATTCCCGTATGCCTTGATGTGGAATACGGCTCCTGTGCAGACCAGGAAGAGCCGGTTGAGTTTATTAAAACGTGTACCAGAAATCTGAGCGCCGGCGGCCTTAAGCTTGTTGCCAGGACTGACCTTACCCCTGGCGCCAAACTATGTTTAAGGTTTAGTTTGGAGGTTGAACAAACAAGACTGGAATACAACGTCCGTGGTCAGGTAGTAAGGGTTTGTTCTGAGGAAATTGGCGGACAGCTAATTAAAACGGCGGGTATCAAATTCATTAACCTGAGAAGGGTTGATCAGGATAAGATTACCCGGTACGTTTTTATTAGAATGGCCAAGCAAAAACAATTGTCCTAAAATAATAACTACTCAGTAGTCAGGAGTCAGTAGTCAGGAGTCAGTAGTCAGAATGAGAAAACCAGCGAAAACATTTGAAGATTTACTGGTATGGCCGAAGGCGCACCTGTTTGTACTTGCAGTTTATCGTTTATCCATGGCGTTTCCGAAGTATGAGATATAGGGTTATTCTGAATTCTGACTCCTGAATTCTGAATACCTGAATAGTAATCTAAAATAATATACTGGATGGGTTGAGTATGTCCGTAGCCGAATTATGGTCACTTTACAGCCGGACCAAAAGTGAGGAGATAAAACAGGAGCTGGTGCTCCATTATCTGGGCCTGGTGAAATATCAGACCGGGCGCCTGGCCATCCGCCTCCCCGCTTGTATCAACCAGGAGGACCTGGAAAGCTGCGGTATTATCGGCCTGATGGAGGCGGTCGGTAAGTTTGACCCGGGTCTGGGTGTAGATTTCGAGGCCTATGCCGCCAGGCGTATACGTGGCGCCATGCTGGACGAGATTCGCCGGGTTAATTGGGTGCCAAGGTCCACCTGGCAAAAAATGCAGCGGCTGACCGAGGCCAGGGAGAGGCTGGAAAAGAAAACCGGCGGCCATGTAACCGAAGAACAACTGGCCCTGGAACAGGGTATCGGGGTGGATGAGGTGCACAGGATTTCTGCCCATTTGCATAGGGCCTTTAACATGTCTCTGGATGAGGTAGCGCATTCCGGCAATGGCGATGCAGTTTGCCTGACAGAGTTGCTGGAGGACCCCAGCAGTCCCGACCCCCTGCAGAGCCTTGCGGAGGTTGATGAACGGGCCTGCCTTGCCCGGGCCGTCGATTCCCTGGACGAAAGGGACAGATTATTGTTGGCCCTGTATTACCAGGAGGGTCTTACGCTAAAGGAAATCGGCAGTGTTCTGGAAGTATCCGAGTCCAGGGTCTGCCAGCTGCACTCCAGAGCCTTGACCAGACTGCGCAAACTGCTGGCCTGACCTTATAGAAGGGAATGAAAGTATTATGATCAGGGGAATTTACGCTACTGCCTCCGGTATGGGCGTACAACAAGCAAGAATGGATATTATCTCCAACAACCTGGCCAATTTATCGGTGTTCGGGTTTAAGCGCAGTTCCGTTACCGCGGCGCCCTTTTCCGAACTGCTGCTGGTTGCCGCTGAGCAGCCCAACGGCACAAAAGCTCCCCGGGGCTGGAATGCTGTGGGAAACCTCAGTTACGGCGCTGCAGTCACGGCCGTAAAAGTTGATCCCGCCGGCGGGACATTAAAGGAAACCAACCGGCAGTTGGACCTGGCCATTGCCGGGGATGGTTATTTTGCTGTTAATGTGCCGTCAGCCGGTGACCCCGGGCGGGTGGCTTATACCAGGGACGGCACCTTTAGCCGTGATGCCGGGGGTTACCTGGCCACCTCCGCCGGACACCGGGTATTGAATTCAAGCTACAGCCCCATACTCTTACCGGACGGAGAAATCTCAGTAAGTCCGGCAGGTGTGATTTCAGCCGGTGGAGCAGAGGTGGACAGCCTGGCTGTGGTTGTGTTTGATGACGCTAATCAGATGATCAGGGAGGGCAATGGTTACTTTGCCGCACCCGGCCTTCAGGGCAGCCAGCATGATAACCCATTGGTACGGCAGGGCTTTCTGGAGCGTTCCAATGTGGACCCCAATGTTGAAATCACGAATATGCTAACCGCCCTGAAGGCCTACGAGGCGGGGCAAAAACTTATCCAGGCTCATGACGAGCTGCTGGGCAAGGCCATCAACCAGGTTGGTACCTTAAGGTAAGGGAGCGAAGAAATTATGATCAGAACGCTATGGAATGGCGCCTCAGGGGCGGCCGGGCACCAGGCGCGACTGGATGCGGCAGCCAATAACCTGGCCAATATTAATACAACCGGCTATAAAAAGCAGCGGGTGGTCTTTGCCGACCTGCTGACCAGGGAGATGGAGACCTCCGGCAGGCCGGTGAACCTGTTGCCGGGCAGCACCGCCAGGCAGGGCGGCGGAACAGCGGTGGTGGCCACTTGCCGCGGCTGGGAGCAGGGCAATGTCCTGGAAACCGGGCGCCCCCTGGACCTGATGATCGAGGGGGAAGGTTTTTTCCGGCTTGAAAAAACCGGTGAGGAGGAGTTATACACCAGAGACGGCAACTTTTTCCTGGACGCGGAGGGTAGGCTGGTTAACTCAGCCGGGTATGTTCTCCTTGACAACCTTGAATTGACCGGCGCCCCGGACAGTCTTGCCATCAGTCCCAACGGCCTGGTTACGGCCCGGGACGCAGGGGGGGAATTAATTGAGTTGGGACAGCTTACCCTCTGCCGGTTTATCAGCCCCGGCAACCTGGAGGCAGCGGGGGAAAATATGTTCCGGCCCACCACCGGCAGCGGCGCTCCCGTTGAACTTGTTCCGGGTGGTGAAGGGGCCGGTATGGTCCGGCAGGGCCTGCTGGAATTATCAAATGTGGATACTGTGGAAGAGATGACCGGGATGATTGAGGCCCAGCGGTCTTATCAGTTTAATTTGCGCTCGGTCCGGGCGGCAGATGAGATGTGGGGGATAACCAATAACTTACGGAGATAGACGTCCACTGCGCAGCTTATGAATAGGCGCTAAACATCCGTCCCCGAGTAAATATATTTTCAGAACAGAAAAATAGGAGGCGGCAATGGATCCGGCAAAAAATATACAAGAGATTCAGGTAGGTATCGCTGATTACAAGACAGCCCGGGAGCCAGCCAGGTTAATCACCCTGGGATTGGGTTCTTGTGTGGGCATTGGAATTTATGACCCGCTGCTGAGAATTGGCGGCTTATTACATATCATGCTCCCCGACAGCTCCCAATTCAATAATTTAACCAGACCGGCCAAATTTGCCGACCTGGGCATACCATTGATGCTTAAGGATTTGGCGCGCCAGGGGGCCAGCGTCCGCAGACTGCAGGCCAAGCTGGTGGGCGGCGCCCAAATGTTTTCGGGTCTCGGGGACAAGATGGTGTTAAATATTGGCCAGAGGAACATTGAGGCCTCAAGAAGACTACTCATAGAAATGGGCATAAAAATTCTGAGCGAAGATCTGGGGGGCAACAAGGGGCGCACTATGATTGTAGATATAAGTACCGGCTTAGTCACTGTTAGAACACTGGGCAGCCAATTGAAGGTGATATAGGAATGGATTTTGATAGTTTTAAAGAACAAATGATGAGAACATTCGGGCTTGACCTCAACAGCTACAAGGAGGCGCAGTTAAAGCGCCGCCTGGAGAATTTGATGTACAAGCAAAATGCCGCCAGTTATAAATCCTTTTTTGAAATGATGTCCCGGAGCCGCCAATCTTACGAGATGTTTTTAGACAATCTGACCATTAATGTGAGTGAGTTTTTTCGGGATACCAAGCGCTGGGATGAACTGAAGGGCAAATATTTACCCGGATTGCTGGCCCGCAAAGGAACATTAAAAATATGGAGCGCTGCCTGTGCCAATGGCTGTGAGCCGTACTCCCTGGCGATTCTCTTGGATGAATTGACACCTGGCAAGAATCACAGTATTGAAGCCACCGATCTGGATAAAAAAATATTGGAGGCCGCGCGGCAGGGAAGGTATAAGGCAGACGCGGTGCGGGGAGTGAATAAAAAGCTCCTGGCCCTATATTTTCAACAGGAAAAGGACGAATATATGATTCCACTGCAAAAAGGGGTATTTTTTTCTTGTATTTTCCCCCTCAAGGAAATTGACTGGAATTATCATCCATTTTACTGACCATTATTTTAGCTTCCTTTACGGTTTTATGCTTGGAT